>CAMOVW010000007.1 GCA_946627725.1 uncultured Clostridia bacterium | reverse complement strand
AACCGATAATCATATCAGCTTTATCCGCAACAAGGGAATAATATACGGCGATCTCATCATCGTTCTTCCAGTTGTATGCACGGTAATCCAATACGAAAATCACGGGAATATTATTCTTCTTTGCAAGCAGCATTGCTTTCAAGGAGGCTTCTCTTGAGGGGCTTTCCGCAAGCGCGGTACCGGAGATCAGCACGGCAGCGCCCTGCTTAATATAGTCCTCGTCCACGTCTGCGGGTTCCAGTTTAAGGTCTGCCGCTTCATTGCGATACATTACAATGCTGGATTCTGTTTCGCTTTTGATCTCTGTAAAGGTAAGACCGATCTTCTCACCGTTCTTGCAGCGTACGATGTGAGAGGTATCGATCCCTTCTTTATCGAAGAAGTCCGTTACAAACGTACCAAGCTGATCGTCGGATACACGGGCTATAAAACCGCACTTTTTCCCCAATCGCGCAAGGCCCACCGCGATGTTCGCGGGAGATCCGCCAAGATAGCGCTTAAAGGTAGTGCTCTCATTCAAAGGGCAGTAATAATCCACGGGATTCAGATCCACAGCCACACGGCCAACAAGGATCAGATCATACTTTTTGGATTTGTCAAATTCGATGTATTTCATCGTGATCGTCCTTTCGTTCACTTATTATTAAACACATTGATGTGTCTTTTTACATTTTCATAAACAGCTTCTGCGTTTGCTGCGGAAAGACCGAAATAATCTGCCTGCTGCATATTGGAAGTAAAGGCCTTGGATGCACGGGCCAGAGCGTCAAAACTTGCTGTGGCGATATTGATCTTTCGTATACCGAGGCTGATCGCCTTACGGAACATATCATCCGTGATACCGGTGCCGCCGTGCAGAACAAGCGGGATCTCTGTTACCTTATCGATCTCTGCGAGGATATCAAACCGCAGTTCAGGCAGCACGGGATAATTACCGTGGGCATTTCCGATGGACACGGCAAGCGCGTCAATACCTGTTTCTTTTTCGAACCGGGCCGCCACGGCGGGATCGGTACAGGTAATGATATGCTCTGCGGTATCGCCTTCGTTTCCTCCCACCACACCGAGCTCAGCCTCAACGGTAGCCCCGGTTGCGGCGGCAAGGCAGACAACCGCCTTTGTCTGCGCAATATTGCCATCGAGCGGAAGCAGAGAACAATCCATCATTACAGAAGTAAAACCGTAATCCAGCGCAGCTTTCACACATTCAAGCGTTAATCCGTGGTCAAGATGTACCGCGATATCCACTTTGGCATGCTTCGCAGCGGATACCATCATCGGCGCCATCAGTTCCAACGGAGAATTACGCAACCGTTTTTCGGCGATCTGCAGAATGATCGGCGTATTTGTATCTTCTGCGGCGCGTACCGCGCCCATTACCATCTCCATGTTGCCGACGCTGAAAGCGCCGACTGCTCTGTTTTCTTTTTCCGCCTGCAAAAGAAGCGGCTTCATCGTTACAAGTGCCATTGTTTATTCTACCTTAATTATAGTATTATTGCGTTAATATACAGAATTGTCTTTTAAATTGAGAAATTTCAGGATATCCGCATAAACTCGGTCTTGATCCGGTTCATGCAATATATCGTGTCTGTCCATCGGATATAAGATCACTTCCGGCGTTATCCCGGCAGCGGCATACAGATCCGAAGCCGATATCACCCCGCGCCCGAGGAAGCCGAGGCTGTCCTTCGCCCCGGACACAAACATGATCTTGAAATCGGGCGGCAATACGTCGGCGTTTCTGCGATCGCTTCCCTTTAACATCAGCTGCATCATGGCAGCCGTCAGTTCCTTCGTCATAGTGAAGCCCGTATACGGATCGGCAATATAATCTTCCAGCGTTTCTTCGCTGCGGCTGAGCCACGAAAGCTCACTGTTGTCTTTATACACGCGCTTTGTAAGCTTTCCGAATAAAACATCGGGCGCCGCCGCGGCTGAAAGCTCTCTCGGCAGACGATCCATCAACGCATTCAATGGATCTGTAAAGGCCCATACAAAATCAGGAAGCTGTCCGCAGCCTACAAACACAGCGCCGGTCAGCAAATCAGAGAAAGCGCCGGCATAAATGCGCGCAGCAAAAGCCCCGATGCCTACGCCGAGAATATAATAGGGCGTATCGGGATATCTTTTTGACATGATCCGATGCAGCGTGTTCGCATCTCTGATCACGGTAAGATGGGCGTCAGGCGTCACCGCGCCCAATTCTTCCGGCGTATCTACGCTGCCTCCGTGGCCGATGTGATCCGCCCCGCATACAACATAGCCGTTCTGGCACAGAAAACGGGCAAACGCATCGTAGCGATCTATGTGATCCCCAAAAGAGGGTATGATCTGAACAACGCCCGACGCCTGATTCTCATCATGTTCCCAAAGCAGCGTTCTGATTTTTGAAATACGGTTATCAGAGGTAAAATAAGCCTGTTTTTTTATGATCATAATGCAAAACCCTTTCGCATCAAATTATCAATCAAACAGATACACCCGTGTTTCATACGGACGCAGCGCAAAACCGTTGTTCACAATTCCGCAATTGTTGTAATTGGAAAGCATCAGCTTGCCTTTATCAAGATCAAATCCTTCCGGCGCTTTGAATGCAACATTGTTCTCAGAGAAAGAGTTTACAACAAGCATCTTTTTATCATCAAGAAAACGGCCGTACACAAACAGTTCGTCGCTGTTTTTGCAGTATTCTTCATAAGATCCGTAGATAACGATATCGTTCTCTTTACGGAATTTCAGAAGCCTTCTGTAGTAATTCAGAATCGAATCAGGGTCGTTTTCCTGCGAAGCCACATTAATCTCCGTATAATTGGGATTCACAAAGAACCAGGGTTTATCCGCCGTGGTAAAACCGGCGTTTTTCTCATTGCTCCACTGAACAGGCGTACGGGCGTTATCGCGGGAAGCGTAGTGCACAAGTTCCATTGCCTTCTTCTCGCCGAGCAGCGCCTTTGCGACCTTGTAATTATTCAGCGTGGAAACGTCTACGTAATCATTGATATCGTCAAGCGGCATATTCAGCATGCCGATCTCCTGCCCCTGATAAATGAAGGGCGTACCGGATTGGCAGATATACATGGTGGCAAGCATTTTCGCGCTTTCCACGCGGTACTTCAGGCTGCCGTAGCGGTTGATGATACGGGGCTGATCATGATTCTCGATATACAGAGCGTTCCATGCTTTGCCGTAAAGATCCTTCTGCCAGCGGGTATATACTTTTTTCAGCTTCTTAAGGTTGAATTTGGTTTTCAACCAGCTGTAGAAAAGGCAATCCGCCCCCATATGCTCAAAATGGAACATCATATTGAGTTGCTGATCCGGCCCTTCAGCGATATGATGCAGCGCCTTTTTGGTGGTCATCATCGGCGCTTCGCCTACGGTCATGCAATCGTATTTATCAAGAACCTCATGGCGGTATTCCAGAAGATACTCATCCAGATGCGGGCCGTGCATGTAGTTTTCGATACCGGTGCCGATCGGGAAATAATAGGGGCTTGAAGGTAAGCCTTCCTTTTTTGAGATAAAAGTGATAACGTCTTCACGGAATCCGTCCACGCCCATATCAAGCCAAAAGCGCATGATATCTTTTACTTCTTCACGCACTCTGGGGTTATCGTGATTCAGATCGGGCTGTTCAACGGCAAACAAATGCAGATAATACTCATCCAATTTTTCATTGTACTCCCAGGCCGGACCGGCAAACGTACTCATCCAGTTATTGGGACGACGGCCCCCTTTTCCCTTGCGCCAAAAATAATAATCGTGATAAGGGCTTGTGGGGTCTTCAATACTTTTCTTAAACCATTCATGCTGATCAGAGGTATGATTCACAACAAGATCCATGATAACGCGCATACCTCTGTCATGCGCGCCCTTCAGTACGGCCTTGAAATCATCAAGCGTGCCATACTCAGGCTGAATATCACGGTAATCCGCAATGTCGTAGCCAAAGTCCTTCTGCGGGCTCTTATAAAGCGGGGAAAACCAAATGGCGTCAACCCCCAGGCTTTTGATGTAATCCAGCTTTTCAAGAACGCCCTTCAGGTCGCCGATGCCGTCGCCGTTGCCGTCCGCAAAAGAACGGGGCCAAACCTGATAAACGGACATCTCTTTATACCAACTGCGTTTGATCTCTTCTGCCATATATTTATACCTCCAATTTATTTTCAAGCAACACTTTTCCGAGTTCGCCGATATTCTCAAATGTGGCGCTGGCGCGGATACCGCTGCGCTCATACTGAGAGGGAGACGTAACGCCCGTAAAAACCAAAGCGGTTTTAATGCCGTTTTGCGCGCCCAAGGCAATATCGGTGGCAAGTCGGTCTCCTACGAAAGCGATCTCTTTCCGTTTACATCCAATGAGATGTGTTACATAATCAACGGTGTACCCGTATGGTTTCCCGAAGATCAGAGAAGGCATACGCCCGGTAGATTGCTTGAACATCGCCATCATAGACCCGGCGTCCACCATAAAGCCGTTCTTAAGCGGACAATTATCGTCGGGGTGTGTGGCCATATATTCCTTACCGGCAGCAAGAAAACGCGCAGCCTTATTGATCTTTTCATAATTCAGCGTGGTATCGAATCCCAGCATAACGATATCCGGATCCGTATCATCCAGAGAAATACCGGATGAAAGGAAGTCGTTCTTCAGATTATCGTTGCCGAGCAAAAACACTTTTGCGTCAGGGCGATTACGTTTGAGAAAATCGATTGCCACGTGTGAGGAGATGATAACGTGCATATCGGGGCGATCATAACCGAGGCGACGCAGCAAATCAAGGCACTCTTCTTCGTTATGCGAGGAATTATTGGTAAAGAAGAAAAAGCGGCGACCGGTTTTTTCAATGGCTTCCGCAAATTCCAACGCGCCGGGCAGCAATTCTTCTCCCAAATAAAAAGTGCCGTCCATATCCACAAGAAAACATCTGATGTCGCTGAAAGTTTCCATAATATCTCTTTTCAAATACCATATATAGTCTTTTATATCATAGAATATTTTTCCGTAAAATGCAATATCTTTTTTAAGAAATGCGATTAATGAAGCAGAAATTAACGCCGATGTACAGTACTGAAAGGAAGGGCTTTCTGTTTCTTTACCATCGGAAACGATTGCCTGTCAAAAAAAAACAGGAATAAAAGAACCGGGCGCCGCTCAAGGAACCCGGTTCGGCTGTTTAAGATAACTATGCGATTTGTTTACGCTGTTTTTTTGAAAAACAGTTTAATTCTGGTAAGCTCGTCGATATCTTCACGGAACATTAACGGGTGATTATCAACGAACGTTTTGTTTGAAAGCGATACCTTAATTGCGATCACAAGAACAAGTCCGACGATAAACTCTGCTATACAGTAAAACTGGAACTGCGACAATTACCAGCAGGCACATTATAATGTAATAATTCCTATTTAAGGATTTCATACAGAATCCACCCGTAAACTGATATTTAACGGCCCCTCTGGGGAAAGAGGCGCCCCCCTTACGGGAGACGCCCCAAAAAGTGTTGTGCAAAAGTGATTATCTCTTGAAAAGATTCTTGAAGAAGGCGATGATAAGGGCGAAGAAGCGGATGATGCGGGCGCCGATGCCGGCAGCCATTTGTGTTTCTTCTTCATCGTACTCGTAAGGCGGCTTAAGAAGTCTCTCACGTTCTTCAACGATCTTCATAAAGGCAGGATATTCAACGTTGTATGTTTCACGAAGCAGGAACGCAGCACGGTCAACATATTCAGGTGCATTTTCGGTGACCATGAATATAATCTCATACCATTCTGCATCTTTGAAACGATAGAAGAAATCGGAAACAGCGTCTGTTACACTATCCGCGCCGAAGAATACCCAGAAGAGAGAGGCCAGCGCAACATCGTGAACGCCGTGGAAATCGGCGATATCGTTATCCGCATCTTTAATGATGCGCAGGATACCGATCAGGATAGCGCGGGTATCGTCGTCTTCAATCAGGCCCTTGGCCATTTCAACAAGCTTATCAAAGTTATCTTCAAAGATCACCTGGTTCACAGCGTAATCGAGCACGTGCGTGAGCAGATCGGCCTTGCCCTGCTGCGTAAGCTTGATTGTATATGCATCATCGCCGTTTGCGGAGCTGAACTTGATGGGATCTGTGAAGTGCAGCGTTTCAGAAAGGGTTTCAACGGTGAAATCGATCTTCAGCTCGATATCTGTTTTTTCTTTGATAACTTCGGAAATCTTGGTAAGAAGGAAGTCGATGGGGCTTTCTTCAGCGAAGTGGAGATCCACACCGGTCTTTTCTTCCACAAGCTCGTAAATATCGATATCGTAAATCGGGCGGATGGTATCAAGAATCACGTTGATGGCAAACAGCAGATTCGGGATGGCTACCTGAATACCCTGAACCTTATCGAAATAGATCAGCGCGGGGATCACGTCTTCAATGAACTTGAGCGGATTCGCAATGAGATGATCCACAGCGGTAAACAGCGGATTCACAAGGTTTTCAACAACGTGCGCCTTATCAGCCTTGAACTGCGCGGTGGATTTGATGCCGGTGCAGCCGAGCGCCTCAAACAGCGGCACAATGCCGTAAGAATAACCATCGTAACCAAGCAGTGTGATCGGGATCGCATCAAATACGGTCGCCTCAAGATCGCCGCCCTCTACAAGGATCATGCGGAGTACGGGTTCAACGGGCTTCAAAGCGGAGATAAGTGCGGACTTAAACGCAGATTTATCGCCATCGGAAAAGCTGAAGCTCATATTATCCCACGCGCGCAGATCGATACCGAGCTGCTTTGCAACGTCAAGGATAGTGTCCGGGATACCGAGATTACCAACCAGGCCGCGAATAGCGTCAACGATCTTATTGGCATTTTCAGCGGTTAAGATGCTCTTGGCAAGGTAATCTACCGCTTCGCCGAGGTTTTCGGCGCCGCCGAGCTGCTCACCGAAGATCACGATCAGGTCATTTATGAAGTCGCTGAGGTGTTCGGTGGTGTAAACGGCTTTATCAAGGGTCCACAGCGTGGTATCGCCTTCGGGGATCGCTGTGCCGATGTAAGTATCTTCATCCGCACCGATGTTGCCTTCCGTGATCCACTGGATCTTGGGGGCGTTCATTTCAACGCGCTCGGGGAACAGCAGGTGGAAAATGGCAAGCAGGGATTCATTATAATTATTCTTGAAGTTTGTAAGGATCTCGGTAAAGATCTCCGGTACGCCGTCGCCGCCGAACAGACCGGCAACCGTTTCGGTGATCATATCGTAATTATCCTCATAAACGACCTGAAGGATAATGAAATCGAGCGTTCTGGTGAGCAGGTCCGCACGGCCGTCCGCCGAAAGCGCGATCTTATAGGCAGTGCTGCCGTTTGCGGAGGTAAACGATTCGGGATCGGAGAAGTGGAGCGTATCGCAGATATCGTCCGCAGAGAAATCAAGCGAAAGCGTGATACCGGCGCTGTCTTCAACAATACCCGCAACGGTGGAAAGAAGGAAATCGATGGGATCCGATTCAAGGAAGCGGATATCAAAGCCGAGATTTTCTTCTACAAGCTGGTAAATGTTGATATCGTAAACCGGACGGATGGTATCGAGCAGTACGTTAATTGCAAACAACAGGTTCGGAACCGCCGTCTGAATACCGCCGCACTTATTAAAGTATACGATATTCGGCAGAACCGTCTGGATGAACGCAAGCGGATCGGCAACAAGGCTGTCGATCACCGTAAACAACGGGTCTATAATATTTTTAACAATATTATCAGTATCCACTTTGAAGTCTGCGGTGGATTTTACGCCGGTGGCGCCGAGCGCTTCAAGCAGCGGCACGATACCGAAGGAGTAACCGTCGTAACCGAGTGCGGTAACGGGGATCTGATCCAACAGCGTAAGGGTGACGTCCTTTTCGGCAAGGATGAAGCCGAGAATGCTTTCCAGCGGATTGAGCGCGGTGATGAGCGCAGCCTTGAAAGCGTCTTTATCGCCGTCTTCAAAGGTGAAGGTCATATTATCCCAAGCCGTAAGATCGATGCCGAGCTGCTCAAACAGACCGAGATCTGCAACCATTTCGGGAAGCTCAAGGCCGCCCAGCAGGCCCTTGAGGGCTTCGGGGATCTTGTTGGCGTTTTCCGCGGTAAACAGGCCGCCGATAAGGGCCTCTGCCGCAGCGGGAATGGTTTTTGCGCCACCGAGCTGTTCGCCGAACAGGGCTACCAGATAATTGAGAACGTCTTCAATGTGGCTTTCCACATAAAGCGCGTCTTCTCTGGTCCAAAGGGAATTGTATTCGGCTGCGGTTTCAGCAGTCCAGTTTGCGTAATTATCCTCAAGGAAGTTGCCTTCGGTGATCCAATCGATCTTTCTGATATCATCCATGCTGTAGCGCTGCGGGAACAGAAGCTCCACAACGGCGGCGATCACGTTATCTTTATCCGCGGCGGCGGTATCGATGATATTGAGGATATCCTCGGAAAGGGCGATGGGATCTTCACCCTCGGCCTTGCCGGAATTGATAAGGTTGATGATATTGTCAACAAGATCGTACTGATCAATGCCCTGGAAGAGGTAATCGATCAGGAACAGGAACACGTCCGCACGGTTGCCCACGGTGATGCGGGCGTAATCCGTTGCATGGCCTTCCACGCCGGCAAACGGGCTGGAGGTACGATAGCCGCTGATCCATTCCACGTCGGTACCCAGCATGCTGAGCGTGGCGGCGTCAATGGGAGGAAGCGTAAAGGCAGGCGCAGGCTCAACAGGCTCATCGCCCTCCGCAGCTTCTTCATCGGGCTTTGTGAGCAGACCGATCACAGACTGCAACAGGCCGTTCATGGAGGTGAGATCGATGCCCATACCGGCAAGATCGATCATTTCACCGAGGTTGATATCGAGGCTGTCGGCCATCGCGTCTTCAGAAGCACCTTCACCGGAAGCAACGGTAAAGCCCAAAACCTTTGCTTCATAAGTATAATGCGCATCTGCATCGTAAGCAATACTTGTTTTCAGCTCGTTCATCAGCGGCGCCACAAGATTCAGATTGAAGGCAAACGCGATGGTGGGCAGCAGCTTCAGAATGGAGTCGAGCGGTTTATTGGCAATACCGCTCAGGATCTGTTCCACAGGACCGATCACGCCGTCTTCAAGTACGGCGCGCACGGAGGTAAGCGTGTTGCCGTTGGGCAGATTATTTGCACCGAGGGCTGTGAGGATGGGTGCCAGCATATTATTATAACCGGGATTGCCGCCGAAGGTCATGGTAAGGTCAATCCGATCAACTGTAATGCGAACCGCACTGCAATCCGGAGAGGTGCCGGTACCGGTACCGATGTTCGCCTGCTTCGTTGTTTCAACTTTTGAAAGAAGTGCAAGGAGCAGCGGCGCAACACCGGAAAGCGCCGCGGAAGCGGCCTGCAGGAAGGATTCCTTATCGGTGATGCCCCATTCCAGCGTCAGCTTGCCGGTTTCGGCGTCGTAGATATTGGCGTTCTCCCAGGGATTCGTGCCCCACACCCATTCTTCGCCTTCCTTCACCGCGCTCACGGTGCTCGGAACAGCGCTCAACTTGCTCTTGACATCGGGATATGCCGTGCCGTCAATGCTCTGCGCCAGCAGGTTCGGCAGCAGATACAGTCCCAGTTTATTCAGAGCAGTCGGCATATTATTAAGGCTCAGAGTGATATCCGCCGTAGGAGCCGTAGTGTTACCGGTTTCTACACCTTTAAGCTCCGTCGGCAAACCGGCCCAAACCTTGGCAAATTCAAACGCTACCATCGGGTAAACGTACTGCATAAGAGTGTTCAGGAAATCGTCGGTATAAAGGTTATCAAGCACACCGGTAAGCGTTCCGCTGAGATCAAAGGATTCCTTAATCGTATCGGAAGACAGAAGGCCTTCAAGCATATCGATGATGGCTTCCACCTTTTCGTCTGTCACGTCGTAATCGGCGTTGCGGGCGACGTCTGCAGCGGAAACCGCACGGATGATATCCGCGATCTCCTGATGGTTATAAGCATAGGCGGAAAGGCCCTTGGACGCGTCGAAGTTCGCAAAGGCGAATACGGCGTTTTTGATCTCTTCATACTTTGCAACGGTTTCTGCCGGGATGGTGAAATGCGCAGTAGAAGAAAGGAAGGCGTAGTGGGTGGGGTTCAGCTGGCCGAAAGCCGTCTGCAGCGCCCTGTAATTGGAAACCGTAACGTCATTGGAAGTATCAATGGTATAGCCGTATTCCGCAACGAAACCATGATAAAGATCGTATGCGTTGTTGATTGTAGCCGTAAGCCGCTCGTTCAGAAGGGCGTATACGGAATCGATCTTGACTTCCATGGCCGGTTCCAGCTCGCCGAGGATCTTGATGGCGAGGATGGGGTTATACTCCCGTACTGCGTCCACGTAATCCTGCAGCTGCGTATACCACTCGTCCTTTTCGGAAAGCAGACTATAAAGCTGCTCGGTGGTGTAGGAAGGATCCACGGGCTCAAACGCGGTGGTATAAACAGTTTTGAAGCCTTCAAACAGAACCTTATATTCGTTCACTTCCAAAAGTCTGTCCATTTCAGCGACCAGCGGATACAGAACGTTGGTTTTATAACCGGCGCCGAACACGATATCCACGTTATCGGACTTATATGTACCGAGTGTTTCAATATATCCTTCCACGGCAATTTTTGCCGCGTTGATCTCCGATTCGGCGTTCTCGGTGGCAAGCACCCAGTCGTCGTTATACGTCAGGTAGGTAGCGACGGCGGCGGTGATTACCGGTTTTACGTTTTCACGCAGGTACGCGATCTGATACGCGTTTTCGATCTCAGCGTATTTGGCGTCGACCACATCACGCTCGAGAATATTGTTGTCCGTTTCAAAATACGTGTAAACCTCATCGATCCCGATGTTCTTATAACTGTTATAATCAGTTTCAAAGTTTGCGTGAATTGTTGTAAGCTGCGCAAGTGTATAATCGGTAATATCCGTGCCGACGTAACCGTTAATACGGTCCACAATCGGCTTGAACTGCGCGATTTTCATGGATGCCTCAATCGCGTCGATCTTGGCATCGTAGCTGCTGAAGAAGTGGCCCACAACATAGTCGCTGAATGCCGCTGCCGCGGTATTCTTCGCTCCTGTGATCGCGTTATATACACCGGTAAGCGCATCGTACCCCATATCGATCTGCGCCGCCTGATCGGCATCCAGCACGGATGCGTTGTTTACAAGCACGGTGTTGTAGGCGGTGAGTGCGTCGATATTCACGTCGGCTGTGCCTTCATCTGCTGAAGTGGAGGAGCAGGTGCAGTAATAATACGTTTTTGCGCCACAACCGCTCGTTGAATACCTGCGCGTATTGGTATGGTTGATAGTATAAGAATACGTAGAGGCATCGTGCGCCGCCGCCAGTTCTGCAAACGTTGCATAACGTGTGATCGTTTGCAGACGAACGACCGTAACTTTCACAGTCGTTTTGGGGACGCTATTCTGGGTTGTATTTGTATCTCCGCTGACAGTAACGTTACCACCGAGGTTCTGGATGACGTTGGCCGCATTATACGTAGTATAATCCGAACCCATAACACTGGACATTTTGGTTTTTACAAGATCTCTTACCTGAGAAGAGGTTCTGTAATCATACCCGGCTTCGGCCGAGGAGCCGCTGTTGCCGGTGGCCTTAAAAATGTAAGCGTTCAGAATGGCATAATATGCCGTTGCCGCGGCGTAAACGTCACCGCTGGGGTCGTTCACTTTAACATCGTTTGTTCCGGTGAACGCGGCGTTTTTCACGTTTTCGCTGCGCAAAGCATCCGCCAGCGCGTTCCACATAGCGTCTGAAACGCTGCCGGAGCCCGCAGCATACGCGGTGACTACCGTACCGCGCAGAATGCCGAAGCATGAAAGCGCCATAAGGAGGCTCAGTACAATGCTGAGCAAGCGGGTCAAACAGGAATTCTTTTGCATGAATCACTTCACACCTTTCTGTTTTGATACAAAAGGGCTTATAAAAGTATAACAAGTCCGCCCTAATCGTTCATCTTATTATAACAATTAATTATATAAAGCGCAACTGTTTTCCGACATTTTGTTTAAATTATTTGTAAATTTTTTGTTATATTTTTTTGAAAATCGCATAAAATAAGCATATTTTTTACAAATCAATTTGTAATAGTTTTATTTCTAAAGCGGCTAAGAGCCATCAAAAACGCTGATATTGATGCTATTGACATTTTCGTTATATAAATGTATATTATTATTGCATTCATTTTCATTTAATTAGAATCAAGTAGGTGAACAGATGTCGACACAACTGCGCGGGTATCTATATATACTTTCTTACGTGTTGGGCGCTTTGTTATTACTGCTGATCACCGTATTGCGGCGAAAAGCATATCATACCGGTTTGCCGCGCGCCGTGATATACGGTTTGATCACGTTTTTTTCCGGTTTGTGCGGCGCTATGCTCGCAGGCCTGCTTTACGACCTTATCGCTTTCATAAAAGGCGTTACCGCAGTGATGTCTGTAGACGTACTCGGCGCGGTGATTTTTACTATGCCTTTGCTGCTTGCAGTTTTTTATATAGAAAAAGCGCTTCTGAAGCGCCTTGAACGCAAAGCTGCTCAAGCCGGGCAGACCTTCCAACCATGGCACATAAGCTTTCGCGACACAACGGATCTTTTAATACCGGGGGCTTTTATTGTTCTGGCCTGTATCAAGGCCGGCTGCGCGTTCCGCGGCTGCTGCTTCGGCATAGAATGCAGCTGGGGCGTAACGGCACAGTTTTATTACCACAAAACCGTATTTCCCGTGCAGATTTTTGAGAGCGCCTCTCTTTTTGCAATCGCAGTTGCAAGCCATTATATACAGAAAGCCTCTTTTTACCGCAGGGGCTTGGCAGCTCCGTTTGGGGCGTTTTTATATGGTATAGCCCGTTTTTTCTGGGAGTTCTTCCGTTATAATCCTCCCGAATTGCGCCACTTCTTTATCGGTCTCACAATCTGGCAGCTTTTCTGTATACTGGTGCTCATTATTACGGGCGTGTGGTGTTATGTATTGATTAAAACACAGCCGCGTGAACCCCGAATAAAAGTAAAACTGTTTACCTCTAAGGTGAAAGACCAAAAAGCGAAAAAGGACAAATCTTCTGCAACAATAAAGGAATGGATACCGCACCTTACGCAGCCGAAAAAGAAAAAAATCGCTCACAATAAAAAACAAAACAGAAAAAAACGTTAGATCTATTTACAAAAAAAAGAGGAAATCATATGTGCAAGGAAATTTTTTTATTCGGCGGCACGCTGGACGCATACAACACCATGTTTTTTATGGGGCTGGTGAGCGTTATCGTTTTTTACCTGCTTTTGAAACGGCGTTTTTCTTTCGAAAAAGGACGCGCGCTTTTTTACAGCCTATTCACTTTGAGTTTCGGTTTTCTTTCAGCATGGTTGACTGCAAAAATCGAAAACGGGATGCTGTATGCGGTTAGCAACGGTGCATACGACCATTTTGAAAACCTGCGTAATTACGGAATCCCCATGTTTCTGCCGATCTTTTGGCTGATATACTGCCTGCTGTGCAGGGAACCGTTTAAAAAGCTGACGGATTACCTTGCGCCGAGTGTTTACAGCGTTATGACGTTTGTGAAAATCGGATGCACGATGGGGGGCTGCTGCTACGGGGAACCCGATCAGCACGGTATATGGAACGCCGACCTCGGATATAAAACGTTTCCCGTGCAGCTGTACGACGCGATCTCCTCTTTTGTGATCGTTATTATTCTGATCGTTCTCATTTATACGATCGGCAAGAAACGAACGGGGTATATCTACCCCATCGGCGGAATTCTGTTTGCCCTGACGAAAGGGTATTGGGAAGGCTACCGCGTGCACAGCACACCGTGGGAAAAGAATTTTATGGAAACAGGTTTTACGTTCTGGCAGTTCTGGATGGCGATTCTTTTTATCTGCTGTTTGCTGTGGTTGGTGCTGACGGCTGTACGCGACAAAAAGGGCTCGCCCGATTTTAACGAGGCAGACCTGCATCTGCCTTATATCGATACAGATAAAACCGCGAAAGCGATATCAAGAATATTACACCTCCGTACAAAACAAACGGATAAACCCATTCACCATTCGAAAAAAAGAAAAAAATAACCTTGATTTTATATTTCGCCTGTGCTAAAATTACTAAAAACGCAATGAACGGGAGAGTACGCTCAATCCTTTCCTTTCCAGAGAACGGCGCCGCGGCTGGAAGCGCCTAAGGAAACCTGAGCCGAAGTTCACCCGGGAGCGGTTCACTGAACAAATTGCTTATACACTATTCATTTTATATAAGCATTTCTTTAGGTGCAAACGGTTTGCCCCGTTACCGGCAGCAAGAGTGTCCGCGAAAGCGGGAATTCAGGTGGTACCGCGAAGTATGCCTTCGTCCTGACGTTTCGGGACGAAGGTTTTTTTGTTGATTATTATGCGAAAGGATGTAATACATGAAAGAGCAATTGGAAAAGCTGCGGCAGGCCGCAATGGACGCCGTAGCGCAGAGCGACGATCTGCAGGCGCTTGAAAACGCCCGCGTTCGTTTTCTGGGTAAAAAAGGCGAGATCACTTCCATTCTGAAGCAGATGGGCAAACTCAGCCCGGAAGAGCGCCCCGTAATGGGCCAGATGGCAAACGCCGTCCGCCAGGCAGTAGAGGAATCCATCGCGGCTGCGGCGGAGGAGCTCAAAAAAAGACAGCAGGAAATGAAGCTGAAAGCCGAAACCATCGACGTTACCCTGCCCGGTGAAAAGCAGCCGGAAGGCCACCGTCATCCGTTGGAGATCGTTCTGAACGAAGTGAAAGATATCTTCATCGGCATGGGATTCCAGATAGCGGACGGCCCCGAAGTGGAATGGGATTACTATAACTTTGAAGCGCTGAATATCCCGGAAGGACATCCGGCCCGCGATACGCAGGATACCTTCTATATCACGGAAAAGATGCTGCTCCGCACGCAGACCAGCCCCGTACAGATCCGCTATATGGAGAACCACAAACCGCCCATCCGTATGATCGCCCCCGGCCGCGTTTTCCGCAGCGACCCGGTAGACGCCACCCACTCTCCCCTGTTCCATCAGATCGAAGGCCTTGTTGTTGATAAGAACATCACCATGGCGGACCTGAAGGGCAATTTGCTCACCCTTGCAAAGAAGCTTTACGGAGAAAACACCGAGATCCGCCTGCGTCCCCACCACTTCCCCTTTACCGAACCCAGCTGCGAGATCGACGTATCCTGCTTCCGCTGCGGCGGCAAAGGCTGCCCGATGTGCAAAAACGAGGGATGGATCGAAATTCTCGGCGCCGGTATGGTGCATCCGAAAGTGCTTGAACGCGGCGGTATCGATCCCGAAGAGTATTCCGGATTTGCATTCGGCCTGGGCGTGGAGCGCCTTGCAATGTTCCGCTTCTCGGTTGACGATATGCGGCTTTATTATGAAAACGACGCCAGATTTTTAGGCCAGTTCTGAACAGGAGGGGAACGATATGGATTTATCAAGAAGATGGCTCTCCGATTACGTTGATATCAGCGAGATATCGGATAAAGAATTTGCAGATAAAATAACCCTTTCCGGTTCTAAAGTAGAGAGCTGGGCTGTGGAGGGTGAAGAACTCAAAAACATCGTTGTGGGCAAAGTGCTCTCACTGGAACGTCATCCGGATTCCGACCACATGTGGATCACCACCGTAGACGTGGGAAAAGCCGCGCCGCTGCAGATCGTTACCGGCGCACAGAACCTTACCGTCGGCGATTTCGTTCCAGTGGCGCTGGATGATTCCGTAGTACACGGCGGCAAAGAGATCCGCAAAGGCACCCTGCGCGGCGTGGAAAGCGCCGGTATGCTCTGCTCGGTTGCGGAACTCGGCGTTTCCACCCATGATTTCCCCTATGCCATAGAAGACGGCATATTCATTCTCGGTGAAGACTGCAACCGTACCCCCGGTACGGATATCCGCACCGCGATCGGTCTCACGGATACGGTAACGGAGTTTGAAATAACGCCGAACCGTCCGGATTGTCTTTCGATTCTCGGTCTTGCAAGAGAAACCGCCGTAACGTTTGATAAAGAACTGAAATATCCCGAAATAAAGTATTCCACCATCGGTGAAGATGTACGTGATTACCTGAAAAACGTAACCATTCAAGCGCCCGACAAGTGCTACCGTTACGCCGGAGCCGTTGTAAAGAACGTTCGCATCAAGCCCAGCCCCCTTTTCATCCGTGAGCGCCTTCGCGCCTGCGGGGTAAGACCGATCAACAATATTGTTGATATTACCAATTTTGTAATGCTGGAATACGGCCAGCCGATGCACGCGTTCGACCTGCGCTATCTGCAGGGCGGCGAGGTCATCGTCCGCAACGCCCGCGAGGGTGAGCACATCACAACTTTGGATGATACAGATCGCGCCCTCTCCCCCGAAATGCTTGTGATCGCCGACACCGAAAAACCGGTTGCCGTTGCGGGTATTATGGGCGGCGAATACAGCGGCATCATGGACGACACCTCAACAATCGTATTTGAATCCGCCTGCTTCAACGGCGTAAGCGTCCGCAAAACTGCAAAGAAGCTCGGCATGAGAACCGAAGCCTCCGGCAGATATGAAAAGGGATTGGATTCCGACGGCTGCCTTACCAGCCTGCGGCGCGCTCTATCCCTTGTGGCGCTGCTTGACGCGGGCGATATCGTAGACGGTGTGATCGACGTTTACCCCTCCCCCAAGAAGCAGACCGTGATCGATTTCTGCCCCGATTGGGTCAATAACTTCATCGGCATCAACGTATCCGCCGACGAACAGAAGAAGATTCTTGAAGATCTGGAATTCAAAGTGGAAGACGGCAAGATCTATGTTCCCTCTTTCCGCGGCGACGTTGAGCACAAAGCGGATATCAGCGAAGAGATCGCCCGTTTCTACGGTTTTGACAAAATCTCTACCCGTCCCCTTTCCGGCGCCTGCACCGGCGGCTTCAACGAAGCGCAGAAGTTCCAGAATCTGATCCACGCGCGCTGTGTTTCACTCGGCCTTACGGAAGTGAAAACCTATTCGTTTATCAGCCCGAAAGCCTACGACAAGATTTGCCTTCCCGAGGGTTCCGCCTACAGAAACAGCATTGTGATCTCAAATCCGCTGGGCGAAGACACCAGCGTAATGCGCACCACTGCCCTGCCCTGTATGATGGACGTTGTATCGCGCAATTACAACAACCGCAATCTGAGCGAAAGCTTTTATGAGCTTGCCACCGTTTATATTCCGCAGGGAGAAAACGCACTTCCGCTGGAAAAGAAAACCCTTGTTCTTGCCGAATACGGCGAAACAAAGAGCTTTTTCACGCTGAAAGGCAAAGTTGAAGCTATTTTTGCGGAAGCCGGCGTTACGGAATACGACGTTGCGCCGCTTACCACCGCCGCATCATATCACCCCGGCCGCACCGCTCGCATCACTGCCGCTGGTAAAGAGCTGGCTGTGATCGGCGAACTTCACCCCGACGTTCTGAGCAATTACGGCATAGGCGCAAAAGTATGGGCTGCGCAGATCGATTTCGACCTGCTATACAGCCTCAAAAATACGCTTCGCCTGTATAAACCTCTGCCGAAACACCCGGCAATGCAGAGAGACCTTGCTTTTGTATGCGACAAATCGGAACCGGTCGGCAAACTTGAAAAGATGATCGCTGCAGCAGCCGGCGACATTCTTGAGAAGATCGAACTGTTCGACGTATATGAGGGTATTCAGGTCGGCCCGCTGAAGAAGAGCGTGGCGTTCAGCCTCACCTTCCGCGCAAAAGACCGCACTTTAACGGATGCGGAAACGGACGCCGCCGTAAAGAACGCGATTCAGGCGCTTGCTGCGATCGGCGCAATTCTTCGTCAGTAATTGCCAATATAGCATATTAAAAACGGTTGGCGCTGTACCAACCGTTTTTTTATCAGTATCTGAACCATACGCGCATATCGCTTTCGCCGCGATTTGCAAAACCGAAATACGGGATCATTTTTACGTTGACTGCCCGTTCACGAACGTCCGCCACCGGGAAATATAACGCTTTTAACGTATTCTCTTCCGCAACGCTGCCTTTCACCTCAAGCACGGGAGCTCCGAAATACGCATCGTAATCAGAAGCAACCTCCTTTTGCGTATCCAACCGAACTTTGAACAGATCGAAATCATTATCGGCGCATTCCGCGCAATACACCAACGGACCGCGCATTACAGCCGCTTTCCCCGCGTCGGCGCGAACACGCGGATCCGCGGCAAGAAAACGAGGCTTCATATCAAGCGAAAGCGTAACGTCAAATGAATCAGCATCAACGTCGATTTCCGCATAGCCGTTTACGGTTTTATACGGTACGTTCAAAGAGAACGATTCGCACCATCCCGGGATGCGCAGATAAAGCCGCTTTCCTTTTGCACCGGCAATACAAACGTTGATTTCACCCAGTGACGGATATTCGGTTTCAATATCCATCTGCACACCGGCAAATGAAGCGCTGCTTGCGATATACTGATGCACAAATACTCTGTTTTCATCATACGAACAAATATATTCGCCGATATCCGCAATCAGGCGCGTTACGTTCGGCGGGCAGCAGGAGCATCCGAAATTCAGCTGCCGCTGTGTGATCGGAAGCCGGTCTCCTTCATTTACCGAAGTATGCCGGGTGCGGTCCGCCAGGTTGATCTCCAGCGGATTCTCATAGAAAAAGCTGCGGCCGTCAAGAGATATACCCGAAATGATACCGTTATAGATTTCTCTTTCCACCGTATCCGCATAGCGTGAATCGATTTCAAGATCTTTCATGCGGTTTGCAAACAGCGCCAGTGCAATGGAAGCGCAAGTTTCGGCGTACGCGGTATCGTTTGGCAAATCATACGCTGTTGTATAGGCCTCTCCCCGATTGGAAGAACCGACGCCGCCCGTAATATACATTTTTCTTTCAACGGTATCGTTAAAAATCGCTTTGCAGGCTTCCATCATCTCCGCATCGCCGGTAAAACGGACGGCGTCCGCCATGCCGGAATAAAGATAATTGGCTCTTACGCTGTGCCCCTCTGCAGTGCGCTGCGCACGCACGGGCAGATGGTTCTGCGAATACTTTGCATTGCACCACCCGGCAATCGGGATTTTATCTTTGCCCCGTTCGTTCAAAAAGAACATGGCAAGATTTTTATATTTTTCTTCGGGACGGACCTCGTAAAGCTTAAACAGGGCAAGCTCGATCTCTTCATGCCCCGGAGATGAAAAGCCCGTGCTTTTATCTTTCATAAATACCTTGATTACATAATCGATGTATTTATCCATCAAACGGATCATCCGGTCGCGCCCGGTAGCGTTATAATAAGCAACCGCAGCCTCAATCAGGTGACCGAGGCAATAGAGCTCGTGATGATCCCGATCCTTAAAACGGTTGTCAGGCTCTATCACGGTATGATAGATATTGAAATATCCGTTTTCATCCTGATGTTCCTCGATTTTATCGATCAGGCATTCCACCTGCCGCTGAAGCTCGTCATCCTGATTTTTCGCAAGAATAAACGCAGCGCTTTCCATCCATTTAGCAACGTCGGAATCCCAGAAAAAATGGGGGCGGGGCTTATCGGATCCTTCGCAATAATCAAAATCAAAGGCGCCGAAACGCCCGGTTTCTTCATAACGATCGCGAACGGCATATACCGTAACCTCACGGTTAATTCTTTGACGCTGCGCCCAAAAACCGGAGGTAACGTCGATCTCACTTAACTTGACTTTTTTCAGCTGCTCCATATTATCTCCATTCTATTTGATCTGCGTTATCTTATTTCCTTTAACAACAAAAGCATGTTCCGCAAGATCGATCAGAGGACGATCGTTCTTCGGAGAATCCGTATAAAAATTATCGATATGCGCATCGGGAAACGCTTCCAAAAAAGCCGGCACTTTTCCGGACCGCATACATAAGCGCGTAATTTTACCCGTATCGGGATCCATAATCGTACCCACAACGTGTTTAATACCAAGCCTGCTGCAGATCTCCTTCATGGTGATCTCCGGTGAAGCGGTTACGATCACGTCGTCTTCCTGCTGCAGTTCTTTATAGAACGGACGTATGTTTTTCATATGCTTATCCCAAAACAGCTTGACGTCCGCATCAAAATCTTCGATTCCCGCGAAATAGTCTTCCAGGAAAGAAGCGTATTCGTCCAGCGCCTGTTCCACGCTCAGTTTCCCGCGTTTATATCTGAACAAGGCGGAAAATACTCTCGGGATATATCTGACCAGCGAAGGGGTCTTTTTTACATAAAAGAAGAAAAAATCAAGTACGCTTTCCCCATCGTAGATCGTATCGTCAAAATCATAAACATTCATAAAGCCGCCAACAGCACTGTTTTACTGCTCCCCTTCTGTAAACTGATATTTTGAAATATCAACACCGATACTGCTTTCGAGCACATTACCGGTGGAAAAAGAAACGGTTTCCCAATACGTCTGCAATACGTTTTCCGCGTCGTAGTCTTCGCATTTCAAAGCAAAGCCGTATTCGGCGTCAATCCAGATATAAACCGTCTCTGTCATTTTACCGTCGGTATATGCCCGCTGAATATACTTTTTACAGGCACGTCCCGCAACGGTTTCATCGGACATATACAGCACGTTGGAGTAACTCGGGAAATCCTCCGAAACCGCGGTAAGCTTCATGTATGTGGAAGATAAATCGTTGATGCTCTTTCCGGTGATCACACTGTGAACATACTGTTCTTCGGAAGGAACCACCGTATAACAATCGATCGCAACGTTATTTGCCTTATAATATACAAGATTTCCGCTCGATGGATATTTTGCGCAGAACGCCTTCTCGCTTCGTGTTTCTTTGATCGTTACGGTATCATCCGACGTGTTTTTGTCGAAATATTTATACTCCGCATCAAAATTCTTCTGCCATACCGGATTCACGGTAAACAGCGTAGATTGCGTCACTTGATCCGAAGGGACGGCGGCGCCCGTTGTGCTTTCAGCGCGGTAGGAATAATCCCAATATTCCTCCGGCGGTTTATTCTTTTTGCAGGCCGAGATCACAGTAAGCTGCGCAAGAAGCAATATTACCGCAGCCGCTTTTATCAATACAGATTTCACTATGCGTTCCCCTTTTTTGATAATTCAGTATTATTATTCTATAAATTTGCCCATTTGTCAACCGAATCTTTTGAAATTGCGCTTGTATCGATCTTTCTTTTATGATATGATTAAAAATAACAATAAAGAAAGGATGATTTTTTTTGATCTATTCCATTCGCAAAAATCTTCACAACGATTTTCATGTAATTGAAAAAAACAAACTTGCACCCAGAGCATATGCGGTGCCCTATTCCGATAAAAATCAGTTGATTTCCACCCCCTACGGCAAAGAACGGTACGCTTCCGATATGGTTACCGTGCTCAACGGCACGTGGGATTTCAGGCTGTACAAATCCATTCGCGACCTCCCTGACCGTTTCAACAGTCTGAAGGTCAGATTCGGCACGATCCCGGTTCCCGCGGATTGGCAGAGGGAGGGCTTTTTACCGCCGGTATACCTCAACTGCCCCTATGAGTTCAAAACTCAGGAACCCGATATCCCTGAGGATATGCCTGTCGGCGTATATCGCAAGATGTTTACTGCGGATATTTCAAAAACAAATATTCTTTCTTTCCTCGGCGTGGCAAACAATATATCACTTTATATCAACGGCAAATTCGTCGGTTATTCCGAAGGCAGCCACAACACGGCGGAGTTTGACGTAACGGAATATCTCACCTCCAGGCAGAACGAGCTGATTCTGGTATCCTTCAAATGGTGCAACGGCACGTTCCTTGAGTGCCAGGATATGTTCCGCGAGAACGGTATTTTCAGAGACGTGCTTCTTTATTCCTATGATAAAACCTATCTTTACGATTTCGATATCGCAACGAGTAAAAACGGAAACGGATACGATCTTCGCGTTTCCGCTTTACTGAACGGCTGCACGGACGGATATACCGTAACCGCTGAGCTGCGTGATGCAAAAGGCAACATTGTATGTGCGGCCGAAGTTCCGGCACAGGAAAAAACCGACCTGTTGTTTGAACGCCTTGATGTTGCGGAATGGAATCCCGAGCTTCCTGTGGTATATGATCTTTACATTAGCTTATCCGGCAGCGGCAGCGAATCCACCGTTCGCAGCGTAACGGGATTTAAAACCGTAAACATTGACGGACCTGTTTTCCGGTTCAACGGCGCCCCCATCAAAATGAAGGGCGTGAATCACCACGATTCCAACCTTTATAAGGGCTATGTAATGACGCACGAGGATCTTGAAAACGATATCAAGCTGATGAAAAAACTCAACGTGAATGCGGTGCGCACGTCCCATTATCCTCCCGATCCTTATTTTCTCACCCTTTGCGACGTTTATGGCCTTTATGTGATCGACGAGGCAGATATCGAGACCCACGGCGCGGCAGACGCATTCGGCGATTTCCATTATATCAGCAAACAGGCGAAGTGGATCTCACACTACGTAGACCGCGTCCGCCGTATGTACTACCGCGACAGAAACCATCCCAGCATCACCATGTGGAGCCTCGGCAACGAAGCCGGCGGTCACAGATGCCAGGACGCCTGTTATAAATTCCTGAAAGAAACCGGCACCCCGATTCCGGTGCACTATGAGAGCGTGATCCATACCAGCCGCTTCCATTACGACGTTGTCAGTGAGATGTATACCAGCACCGAAGACATTGAACTGATGATGAAAGGCAAGCGCAAACACTATTACGACGGCGCCGAAAAGCCCGGCAGCGGTAAAGATTATAACGCTTTCCCCTTCTATCTCTGCGAATATGCGCATGCCATGGGCGTTGGCCCCGGCAATCTTGAAGAATACTGGGATCTTTTCTACGAATGGGATAACTCTATGGGCGGCTGCATCTGGGAATGGGCCGATCATACCGTATACCATCCGCAGCCGGATAAGAAATATAAATATCTCTATACATACGGCGGGGACCACGGTGAAAAACGTCACGACGGGCATTTCTGTGTTGACGGCCTCCTCTATGCCGACAGAAGTCTGCACACCGGCGCAAAGCAGATGCGCATCGTTTACCGTCCCGTACGCGCAAGCATTGCCGGTGAAAAGCTTTATTGTTTTGAAAACACAAACCGTTTCCGCGCTTCCGATTATATCGGTATTCATTGGACGCTTGCCGAAAACGGCGCTCCGGCAGAGGAAGGCGATCTTCGTCTGAACATTGCCCCCATGCAGGCGGAATGCGTACATATTGACCATAAAGATCTCAACACCGAAAAGGACCAGCACCTGAACCTCGTTTATACGGATCTTGAAACCGGCGTTGTTCTTGCGGAAGAACAGCTGATCCTGAACGACGTTCCTTATGAATACGATATTGAGATCGGCCAGAAGATCACCGCATCCACAGAGAACGGCATGCTTACCGTCACATTCGAAAACGGCGAATGCGTATTCAACGCCCGCACCGGCGATCTTACTTCTTATGTGATCAACGGCAAACAGCTTCTGGCGCTTCGCGAGAAAGCGGAACCCGGTTTTACACCGAATCTTACCCGCGCGTTCATTGATAACGACGCATGCAACCTTGAGCGTTGGACCAAAGGCGGCCTCGGCAATCTGAAAAAAGACCTGAAGGATTTCACCGTTGCGCTGGATGACGGCGAAGTGCATATCACCGCATATTTCGAGTTGAAATCAGGCCGCAAAGCGTTATACGGCTGGAGAGTGAATTATGTTCTGTCTTCCCTCGGCGCAATGGAGTTTTCCTCTTCGATCGAAGTGCTTGCAGTGGAGGCGGAAACGGATATCCCCCGCATCGGCGTTATGCTGGAACTTGCCCGCGGATTTGAGAACGCGGAATATTACGGCCGCGGCGAAGCGGAAAATATGCCCGATTTCAAAGCGCAGGCCCCCATCGGTATTTACAGCGCAAAAGTTGCCGATATGCGCGAAAAATACGTTTATCCGCAGGAAAGCGGCATGCATTGCGACACGAAATGGCTGAAGCTGACAGACGCAGACGGCAGCGAGATCGCCGTATACGCAAACGATACCTTCAATTTCAGTGTGCGGCACTTTACACAGGAACTGCTGAACAAGGCAGCGCATGAGGAAGATCTGAAAGATATGGGTATTACCCTGCTCTCTCTGGACGGCAAAACCCGCGGCATCGGTTCTTCCAGCTGCGGTCCCGACACCCGCGCGGAGTACCGTTTGAACGCGCTTGAAGACAATGAGCTCTCCTTTACGATCATCCCGAAAATCTGATTTAATGCTATGGAAAAACATATAGAAATCAAACTTTCGGAACTCTCCGATTATGAAAAACAAGGTTTTTCGACCGACGGCGTTTCTTTTGATAAACAGGGAGAAAAATATATCTTCGTTCAAAGAAACGACGTGTTCGACAATGCCGAAATGTTATGCTTCGATCCGCAGGACAGCGCTGTGCTTACCCGTACAGTGTTTTCCGCAGAGAACGTAAAAGAAGCAAAGCTGTGCATTACGGCGCTTGGTTATTTCACCCCGTACGTTAACGGACGCCGCATTACGGATGAAAAACTGATCCCGCCGAAAAGCGATTATGCCGCCAGAGACATGTCCGGCTGCTCCTATCCGATTTTCGACACGTTGAGTCACCGTATTTATTATTACGAATACGATATTCTCCCCTATCTTACAAACGGTAAGAATGTGCTCTCCGCGCATATCGGCGCAGGCTGGTACGCAGACAACAAAAACCCCGCAGAGGAAGTTCCTCTGTGGGGCGAGAATCTGCTTCTCTTTGCATTGACGCTTACAGACGCCGCAGGCAAGAAAAGCCTGATCTGTTCTTCAACAGATAATACCGTTTGGCACAAAAGCCATATCCGCTCCACCAGCCTGTATTACGGAGAATATCACGATTACACCTGCTATCTCCGGGGCTGGAACCTGCCGGATTTCAACGACGCGGATTGGAAACGGCCGATCGCAAAAGAAAAGCCGCTCTCCTATTTTCACAAAGCGGATTTTCCCGGCGACGCAGAAACAGACGTTATCATTCCAAAGGTGATCTATCGCGGTGAAAATCGTATCCTCTATGATTTGGGTCAAATCGCTTCCGGTTGGGCTTTGGTGCGCTCCGCCGACCCCAATCGCAGAAATCTTCGCATCTTTCTCCGATACGCCGATAAGATCAACGAAAACAACGAGCTGCTTTTGCATTACACGGGCGGCGATTGGCGGGCGCAAACCGACTGCTTTTTGCTTACGCCGCCCGTTACAGAGGCGCATAACGAGTTCCTGTGGCACGCATCCCGCTATATTGAACTCACAGGCTCCGGAGAGATCGTAAAATTCATTAAAGTACATACGCCGATCAGGCAAACCGGCTTCTTTGAAAGCGACAATGAAACGCTGAATTGGATCTTTAACGCCTATGTAAACACGCAAACGGCAAATATCCACGGAAATATCCCGTCCGATTGCCCGCACCGCGAGCGGCTCGGTTATACCGGCGACGGTCAGCTTTGCACCGGCGCGGCAATGTCAACCTTCGATATGCGGCAGGCCTATAAAAAATGGATGCAGGATATCCGCGATTGTCAGGACATCCATAACGGCCATGTACAGCACACCGCCCCGTTTTTCGGCGGCGGCGGCGGGCCGGGCGGCTGGGGCGGCGCAGCCGTTATCGTACCGTGGCGCTATTATCAGTTTTATAACGATATCAGTGCGCTTCGCGTTTCCTACCATTCCATGAAAGCGTATATCGGATATCTGATCGATCACAGCGAAAACGGCCTTGTTGTACGGGGAGAAAAAGGCGGATGGTGCCTCGGCGATTGGTGCCCGCCGCATAACCGTATCGAAATACCTGTACCTTTTGTCAATACATATTTCTTTATCAAATGCCTTGAGATATGCGAAAAAACGGCGGTTCTGCTCAGCGCCCCCGACGACGCCGCATATTTTGAAGCACTCAAAAAATCGGAGATCGAAGCTCTGAATAACGCATTTTTTGATCCGGAAACCGGTTCATATTGCGGCGGCGTGCAGGGTGCCGACGCGTTTGCCGTGGATCTGGGGCTGGGCGATGAACGCACAAAGCAAAACCTGATCGGCAAATATGATGCGCTCGGAGAATTTGATACCGGTATTTTCGGAACAGATCTTGTCATACGCACCCTGTTCCGTTTGGGCGAAGGCGAAATTGCATTCCGTCTGCTGACGAATGAAACCGAGAATTCTTTTTATAATATGAAGAGGGGCGGCACCAATACCCTATGGGAGAATTGGGACGGATGCGATTCCCTGTGCCATCCGATGTTCGGCGCCGTAAATGAATACTTTTTCAGTGAGCTCGCCGGCATCAAACGGTTTGAAGACAAACCGGGCTACACAGAGGTTGAGATCCATCCGGCAGACGTTCCCTCCCTGAATCATATCTCCTGTACAATGATCAGGCCCGAAGGTACGATCCATGTTGAGATCAACCGAAACGAAGACGGAAATGCAGTTGTTAACGCAACCGCCGACGGAAACATAACAATCAGATACTGACTAAAAAGACTGTGCTCTCGCTATCGGGCACAGTCTTTTTCCATTATTATTCGATTACTTTTTGACCATCATACGGTGCGTGATATTGCCTTTTTCATACCGCGCGGTGGCAATCGTTTCAAACCCAAGTTTTTCATAAAACCGAACGTTAGCGTCATCCTGCGCTTCCAGGCCGAACGTGTACCCCTTTTTTGATAGATCCTCCATGCTTTTGGTGATCAGCTCCGTTGCGATCCCTTTACCCTGATGCTCCGGCGCAACAAATACGGGGGAGATGATCCAGCAGTTGTCGTCGAACACTTTCACATCCAGCGGTTTATAAGCGGCCAGCGTGCGCAGCGTACGGGGAAACAGAATATAGAGATACAGCCAATCCAGACACTTCAGAAAATCAAGAACACCGTATTCATTATGTGCCTGCCGCCATACGCAGACGCCGCGGTTCTCGTCGTCAATATAAAAATAATCTTCCCCGTTAGAGGTATTGAGCCGTTCCATCATAAAATGATACACGAACTTTTTTCTCTGATTCGGGTCTTTTGTGGCGTAAGCATGCACCGGGTCGTTAACATACGCCTCCCCCGCCATTCTCGCAAAATAACGAAGTTCCTTCTTGCTCAGTTTTTCACCCGGCTTGATCACACGCATAAACGCCGCTCCTTTCACTCATTTATTATAGAGTTTTATCAGCTTCTTTGCAATCTTATACACGTCGCCGCATCCGAGCGTGATCATAAGATCGCCCTCTTCAAGGTTATCGTACAAATACTGGGCAATGGTATCAAAACTATCGAACCAAACGCTGCCTTCTATTTTTTCGGCAAGCTGCCAGGTGTGGATATCATAGGTATTCACCTCGCGGGAGCCCATGATCTCCGTCATAACAACTTTATCGGCGATTTTCAGTACGTCCGCGAAATCATCAAGAAGCATATATGTGCGTGAGAAAGTAAAGGGCTGGAACACTGCCCACACACGTTTATAATCCATTTTTTTCGCGGCTTCCAAAGTCACTTTCAATTCCGCGGGATGGTGCGCGTAATCATCGGCGATGGTGATCCCGTTGAATTCCCCCAGAATTTCAAATCGCCGTCCGGCGCCGCCGAACTGTTCAAGCGCTTCAAGCGCTTTTTCCATATCCGCACCGGCAAAATCGGCAGCAGCAATGGCGGCAAGCGCATTCAGCACGTTATGCTGCCCGGGCACGCCGAGCTGAACATGGCCTTTTTTCTCACCGCGATACATGACGTCAAACACCGGGAACGCGCCGCGATGGAACGTAATATTTTCCGCATACCAATCGTTGGAATCCGCATATCCGAAGGAGATCTTCTTTTTGTCGCCGGCCATCGCTACGGCGCGCAGCGTTTTTTCATCGTCCCCGTTATAGATCACGGCGTCCCGCGCCAAAGCGGCAAACTTACCGAAGGCCGCTACGAGATTATCCATGGTTTTAAAAAACTCCAGATGATCCGCATCTACGTTCAGAATCACGGCAACGCTGGGGCTCAGATCCAGAAACGTATTCGCAAACTCACAGGCCTCTACAACGATCATATCATCTTTACCGGTACGGCCGTTTGCGCCGATCAGAGGCAGCTTGCCGCCGATCACGGCGGAGGTATCGACCCCCGCGCCGAGAAGCATCTGCGTAACCATAGACGTTGTTGTTGTTTTTCCGTGGGTACCGCAAACGCCGATGCAGTTCCCGAATTTACGCGTTACCGCGCCGAAAAGCTTGCTGCGCTCAAACGTCGGCACGCCCATCTCACGGGCGGCTACCAGCTCGGGATTATCCGGAAGAAGCGCAGCGGTATAAACAACCATCTCGGCGTCGCCGATGTTTTCCGCTTTCTGGCCGAGCACCACGGGGATGCCGAGGTTGCGCACACGGTTGAGCGTGTCGGTTTCGTTGTTATCGGATCCCGAAAGCTGATACCCCTTTTCGTGAAGGATCTCGGCAAGCGGACACATCCCTGCGCCGCCGATCCCGATAAAATGGATACGCTTTACGGTTTCAAGCAATCGATCGATTTCAAACATATATAAAAACTCCGTTTTGTTGTTATTTAAGATTTAATATTTCTTATATTATCATCACTTACGCTGAAAATGTCAAGTAAAAAATATTCTCTAATGAAATATTTTATTTCAAATCATTAAATTTTAAGCATTTTTCGGTGTTGCTTTTCCGTTACGGGGGGATTATAATATGGATAATTTGCATTTTCAGAAGGAGGTTGATCCCTATGGTTTACAAAATTGCGATCCTTGTTCTGTTTTTTGGTATTATGATCGGTATCGGCATCTATTGCCGCAAACACGCAACCGACGTTAACGGTTTTGTGCTCGGCGGCAGGTCAGTCGGGCCGTGGCTTACGGCTTTCGCCTATGGCACATCTTACTTCAGCGCTGTAGTGTTTGTAGGTTATGCAGGTCAGTTCGGCTGGAAATACGGCATTGCCACCACATGGGCGGGTATCGGCAATGCCCTGCTCGGTTCGTTGCTCGCATGGGTCGTTCTCGGAAGACGTACGCGTATCATGACGCAGCACCTGAACTCCGCTACAATGCCGCAGTTTTTTGAAGCCCGTTACGGCAGCCCCGCACTGAAAATCGCGGCATCCGTTATCACGTTTATTTTTTTGATTCCTTATACGGCGTCCGTTTACAATGGTCTTTCCCGGCTGTTCGGTATGGCGTTTAACATTCCTTATGAGTGGTGTGTGATCGGCATGGCTGTGCTCACAGCGGTTTACGTAATTGCAGGCGGCTATATGGCCACGGCAATCAACGATTTTATTCAGGGTATTATTATGCTGATCGGTATCACTGCCGTAATCGTTGTGGTACTGCAGAATAACGGCGGACTTACCGGCGCACTTAACGGCCTCGCCCAGATCACAGACGAATCCGTATCGTCTACCCCCGGTATCTTCGCAAGCTTTTTCGGCCCGGATATTCCGAATCTGATCGGCGTAGTGATCCTCACATCTCTCGGCACATGGGGTCTTCCGCAGATGGTACAAAAGTTTTATGCCATCAAAAGCGAAAAATCCATTTCAACAGGCACCGTAGTTTCCACGTTATTTGCCATTGTAGTGGCGGGCGGTTGTTATTTCCTCGGCGGCTTCGGCAGATTGTTCTCCGATAAAATCGACATCGCCGCCAACGGCTACGATTCCGTGATCCCCACCATGCTCTCCGGCCTGCCCGAGATTTTGCTGGCGGTTGTGATCGTTCTTGTTCTTTCCGCATCCATGAGCACACTTTCTTCCCTGGTGCTTACCTCCAGCTCCACATTAACGCTTGATCTGCTGAAAGGCCACATTGTAAAAAAGATGAGCGAGAAAAAACAGGTGCTTATCATGCGCATACTGATTCTTGTTTTCATCATCATCTCCGTTGTGATCGCAATCATTCAATATAAACAGAACGTAACCTTTATCGCACAACTTATGGGCGTATCTTGGGGCGCGCTGGCCGGCGCATTTCTTGCTCCGTTCCTGTACGGTCTTTACTGGAAAAAGACGTCAAAAATCGCCTGCTGGGTATCTTTTATCTTCTCCTCGGTCGTTATGATCGCGAACATGTTCTGGAAGCCTCTTTTCCCGAAATTTCTGCAGTCCCCCATCAACGCCGGCGCGTTCTGCATGATCGCAGGCCTTGTGATCGTACCGCTTGTTTCACTGATCACGCCGAAGCCGGATATAAATGTTGTGGAAGACGCCTTTGCCTGTTATGAGGAAAAAGTTCTGGTATCTCAGAAGGAAGCGCTTTCCGACGAAAACTGATCCCGCTTCACATTTATATTTTGCCGCGTCCGCGCCGAATTCTTTTTTGGCGCGGGCCGTTTTTTTACATACGTTTTTATTGACTTATTCTTTATTTTATGTTACCTTAATTATATATTTGCTTTTTTACTGGAGGAATATGAATATGAACTACGATTTCAAGTCCGCAGAAAAAAAATGGCAGGAACGCTGGGAAAAAGAAGGCGTTTTCAAAGCTGTGGACGGCTCTGACAAACCGAAATTTTATGCGCTGGTGGAATTCCCCTATCCCAGCGGCGCCGGCATGCACGTTGGGCATATCAAGGCCTATTCCGGTCTTGAGGTGGTTTCCCGCAAACGCAGAATGCAGGGATATAACGTACTGTTCCCAATCGGGTTCGACGCATACGGCCTTCCCACGGAGAACTATGCCATTAAAACCGGCATCCATCCCCGCAAGGTCACCGATATGAATATCAAAAAATTCACCTCTCAGCTGAAAAAAGTAGGCTTCTCTTTCGATTGGGACCGTGTGATCGATACCACGCAGGAAGATTATTACAAATGGACCCAGTGGATCTTTCTTAAGATGTTTGAAAACGGACTTGCCTTCCGCGATAAAACGCTGGTCAACTACTGCCCTTCCTGCAAGGTCGTTCTTTCCAATGAAGATTCCCAGGGCGGCAAATGCGATATCTGCCATTCAGACATCATTCAAAAATCCAAAGACGTATGGTATCTTCGTATTACGAAATATGCCGATAAACTGCTGGAGGGGCTTGACGAAGTGAACTTCCTGCCCAACATCCGCCTGCAGCAGGAAAACTGGATCGGCAGATCCACCGGCGCTTTTGTAAACTTCAGCATCAAAGATACCGACGAAAAGCTTCGCGTTTACACAACCCGCCCCGATACGCTTTTCGGCGTTACCTTTATGGTAATGGCGCCGGAGCATCCGCTGCTGGATACGTACAAAGACAAAATCGAAAACTTTGCCGACGTTGAAGCCTACCGCGCCGCCTGCGCAAAAAAAACAGAGTTTGAACGCACGCAGCTGGTTAAAGAGAAAACCGGCGTAAAACTCAGCGGCTTCAGCGCAGTGAACCCGGTCAGCGGAAAAGAGATCCCGATTTTCATTTCCGATTACGTTATGATGGGGTACGGCACAGGCGCAATCATGGCGGTTCCCGCACACGATCAGAGAGACTACGACTTTGCTAAAAAATTCGGCGCTGATATCGTTGAAGTGATCAAAGGCGGCGATATCGAAAAAGAAGCCTATTCCGGCGACGGCGAGATGGTGAATTCCGACTTTCTGAACGGCTACACAAACAAAAAGGATTCCATCGCCGCCATGGTGAAATATCTGGAAGAAAAAGGCGTGGGCGAAGCCGGCGTTCAGTATAAGATGAAAGACTGGGCCTTCAACCGCCAGCGCTATTGGGGCGAACCGATCCCGATCGTTTACTGCGATACCTGCGGTATGGTGCCCGTTCCTTACGATGAACTGCCCCTCCGTTTGCCGGAGGTACAGAATTTCGCCCCCGGGTCCGACGGCGAGAGCCCCCTGGCAAAAATCGAATCCTTCGTAAACTGCACCTGCCCGAAATGCGGCGGCAAAGCCCGCAGAGAAACCGATACCATGCCCCAGTGGGCAGGTTCCTCCTGGTATTTTCTGCGCTATATCGATCCCCATAACAACGAGCGTTTCGCAGACGCAGATAAACTGAAATACTGGGGTCAGGTGGATTGGTACAACGGCGGTATGGAGCATGTTACCCGTCATCTGATCTATTCCCGTTTCTGGCACCGCTTCCTGTACGATATCGGCGAAGTACCCTACAAAGAACCCTATGCCAAGCGCACGGCGCAGGGCCTCATCCTTGGGCCGGACGGCGAAAAGATGAGCAAATCGAAAGGCAACGTAGTGGATCCCAACGACGTTGTAGACGCACTCGGCGCGGACGTACTGCGCACTTACGTGCTGTTTATGGGCGATTATGAAAAAGCCGCCCCCTGGAGCGAAAGCAGCGTAATGGGCTGCAAGCGTTTTATTGACCGCGTATGGGGCCTTACAAACATCATGAAAGAGGGAGATTCTTTCTCCAAAGGGCTGGAATCCTCCTTCCACAAAACCATCAAAAAGGTTTCGGACGACCTTGAAACGTTGAAATACAATACCGCGATCGCCGCGCTGATGACCCTGCTCAACCAGATCTACGCCGCAGGCAGCATCACACGCAAAGAGCTTGAAACCTTTATTGCCCTGCTGAACCCCATCGCCCCCCACGTTACCGAAGAGATCAACGAAGCCATCGGCAACAATACCCTTCTTGCGGTTACGCCCTGGCCGGAATACGACGAGGCAAAATGCGTGGACGATGAAATAGAGATCGCCGTGCAGATCAACGGTAAAGTACGCGCAAAGATCGTGATTCCCGCAGACGCGGAGGCGGACGCAGCCATCGCAAAGGCAAAAGCAGAACCAGCGGTTCTTCCGTTCATCGACGGAAAGACAGTGATCAAGGAGCTGTACGTTAAGGGGCGCCTTGTAAATATCGTTGTAAAATAATCATTTTATCAGAGGAGAGGATACCATGCGGCTTGTAAACACGGAATTCACCTATTATACCAACGGCATAAAATATGTTGACCGCACACAGGACAACACCGCTTTCTTGCTGGAATACGATATTACGGCGGAGCATGTAAAGGCGGCTGTTACAGCAAAAAAACGCCTTACCATGCACCGTGTTGATCTTGATTTCGATTATGAATTCAAAGCGGGAGATAAATTCTTCGGCAACGGCTACCAGAGCTGGACCACATCCCGTGAATACGCCCTTGAAGATAAGATGCAGCCCATCATCGGCATTGCGAAAGGCCGCCTCAAATACCTTGCAGGCATCTCCGCCGATACCCGGTTTGTTGATTTCCCCACAGAAGTCGGCTCCTTTGTAAGCCACTGCTACACCTATATCAAAAATGACGATAGCGTACGGCTGATCGGCTCACTCACGGAGCGGCAGGGCTTTACCGTAATTTATGCCGACATGCTTCGCAACACTCTCACTCTTTCCAAAGACGTTGAGGGCGTAACGCTTGAAGCAGGCGAACGCTACGAACTCTTTGACGTAGCGATCTTCAACGGTACGTATAACGATGTTTTCGACGCTTATTTCAAAGCGATGGGCGTAAAGAAACCCGTAGTAGAACATATGAGCGGTTACACTTCGTGGTATAACTACTTCCAGAAAATTGATGAAAAGATCATTCTGCGGGATCTGAACGCACTTGACATTGTGAAAGACAGTGTTTCCGTATTCCAGATCGACGACGGATACGAAACGTTTGTGGGCGATTGGACCGCAAAAAATCCCAAAAAGTTTCCGAAAGGCATGAAGTATATTGCCAATCAGATACATGAAAAGGGATATCTTGCAGGTATCTGGATGGCGCCCTTCAGCGTGCAGATCAAATCCGAAACCTACAAAAAGCATCCCGATTGGGTTGTGAAGTATCCGAACGGCAAGCCGATTCTCGGCGTTGTTGCATGGGGCGGCGCCTACACGCTGGATCTATACAACGATGAAGCCCGCGCCTATATCGAGAGTTTCTTTGATACCGTGCTGCAGGAGTGGG
>CAMOVW010000006.1 GCA_946627725.1 uncultured Clostridia bacterium | reverse complement strand
GCGTTTATCCGTAGCACAAAGGTATATCGCCCAAAACCAAGTTGTGAGCGGCAAGCGTGTGCGATGCATTACGGTTCCTGCGGCTACGGATGTTTGGCGGCGGCAGCTTTTACACTGACAAACATGACGTGTACGAACTGGATAAATCTCCCGTCTCCAACACTTCGGGCAGACGAATCCTTGCGGAAATCGTTTTCTGTATAGATAACAGTCCAAACAAACGGACAGAAATGGGTGTAGAATAGAAGCATATCAGAGAAACGAGAGAAACGAGTTGCTTTAGGATGGCCAAGGCGTTGCAGATCACATTCAAAGAGTTTCGAGAAAGGTTCGCAACAGAGGATTCTTGACGGAGTTATCTATATAATTTGGGGCTTTGCCGGCTTAAGCCGATACGCATATATCTTTCAATAATAGTTTATGGGAGTGTTATTTATGAAAAAGAAAAAAGTCTTATTGGGCATTCTTGCTTTTGTCTTAGCAGTTATTATTTCAGGACCTGTTTTGGCATTTGCCGATGTTAATAATACCGAATTGGCTGCCGGCAGTTTAGGCTCTGAAATTAAAATAGAAAAAGGGGAGGATAATGTTGAAAGCAGAATCAAAGATACTTTGGCTTCTGTGTATAACAGAATAATCTTCATTATAGATGATATTATTGGTAAAATATCTGCTGATAATCCGTATTTTAACCTTAGCGCGGGCGGACAGGGCGTTGAGCTGAAATTAAGTGATAAAGTATTAACCGGATCAAAAACTACATATCAATGGTATTCATGCAGTGACCTTAAGAAAAACAACGCAGAAGCTATAGAAGGAGCAACTTCGAGCTCATACACTACGCCTGATTTTGAAAGTCCTGAAATCAGATATTATTATTGCTTAATAAAAACACCGGTCAGCGCAGTGAAAACTCGAGTGTATCAAGTAGCATATACAGGCATTCCGGTTGTCTATATAGAAACTCCCGATGGAAAAGCTATATCAAATCATAATAGCTGGCTGGAAGGTGCAACTATTACAATAGACGGCAACGGAACAGATTATGATTCTCTTGAAAAAACTCCAATAAGAATTAAAGGCAGAGGCAACAGCACTTGGATTTGGCCTACTGCAAAAAAGCCATATACATTAAAGTTCGAAAACTCCGCCAAAGTTCTCGGAATGGGTAAGAATAAGACTTGGGCGCTTATGGCAAATATCAGAGATAAATCTTTGCTACGGAACTGGTTTGCTTCGGAACTTGAAAGAACTGTATTTGCGCGTGATAATATGTGGAAAACAGAATTTGTCTGTGTAGATCTAATACTTAACGGTCAGTATCATGGCAACTATAACATTGCAACTACAATAAAAATAGGCAGCAAAAGAATTGATATACCGGATATTTCTGATATTCTTTCAGGAGAATTGAAAGATACAAATAAAGACGGCGTGATTCAATATGATGACGGTGGATTTATTGTGGAATTGAACAGGTTTAAAAATGAGCCATATAATTTTACAACGTCAAGAAATATTATTTTCAGTTTGAAAGACCCGGATCTGGATAATCCTAATGACGGTAATTTGGATATAGTAAAATATATAGCGTCGTATATTCAAAGCGTAGAAGACGTTATTTATTCCGATAACTTTGCAGATGAAGAAACCGGTTATGCGTCATACATAGACGTTGATTCTTTTGTTGATTGGTATATAATGGAGGAGCTTTCTAAGAATCATGACGGTGTCTTTGACCTTTCAACGTATATGTATTATAATCCGAAAGATAAATTGCTGCATATGGCGCCGGTTTGGGATAATGACATAGCTTACGGCAATTACATGGGAGAATTAGCAAAAACTGAGAACTTCCACGTTAAGGCAGGTTGGTATGTGCGTTTGTTCCAGGATCCTGCGTTTAATCAAAAAGTTAAGGACAGATGGGCTGAAAAGCGTGATGCTATTTCTGATTTTGCAAACAATGATTTACAAGAAAAAGCGGATGAGATAAGAGTATCTGCGCAGCTTAATTATCAACGTTTCAGGACTTTGGGACATTATATTTGGCAAGGACCGAGCGGTTTCTGCGAGAGAAAAACGTTCCAATCTAATGTTGATAGCTTGACCAATTTCATTAACGGAAGAATAGCGTGGCTTGACAGTCAATGGCTTGACTAAGGAAGTAAGATAAACATTAATTGAAAAAGAACACGCCCATATGAATAATTAAAAAGTATAGGGGTGGGTTCAAATGAGTGAATGTTCACTCTATCAATTTTTCGGGCATAAATTTAAAAAGCGAGACAGCTGGAATTCAGAAATGAACCCACCTGTCTCGCTTTGCCCTTGTAGCAAGGCTTTTCAGCACAGGAAAAATTAAACGGTACGCAAGCTATTGTATCATAGCCTGCGTACCGATGTGGTGCTGGTGACCGGGATCGAACCGGTACTCAATTGCTTGAACGAGATTTTAAGTTTTGCTCGAAACGCGGAATGTGAAGCGCATCTGACGGAAGCTGACGGAACACAGCGGACACCGGTTCCGAACGGCGCAACATGATAAATCCGATGATGAAGCGCGGAAAAGTCTTGTGTGTCCGGTGATTCGGGCTGGTGGCAACCCCTTGGAAAAGCAGCGAACCCTTTGGTGTCAAACCGGTGACAAATCAATGCCACATTTTTCAAAATGTTTTACAAATCATATCTTCAATAAACCTTCTGCCATCGATAAATCAATAAAAAAGAAGGTTTTGCATATGACAAGAACACAGTACGAAGCCCTTTTTGCGGAGTATCCCGACGTGGTAACGCTTCCGCAATTCTGCAAGATGCTCGGCGGGATCGGCGATAACACCGCCCGAAAGCTGATGCGCGAAAACGTGGTACGGCACTTCGTGATCGACCACGGTTACATGATTCCGAAAACCTGCGTGATCGATTATGTGATGAGCAAGCACTATAAGCTTTACCGTTTGAAGCTGAAGGCGAAGCTTCCGATCCGTATGCCGAAGGGAGGTTCCGAAAATGAGCTTCCTTGAAAATCTGTTCTTCGGCAACGTCGATCCACAGGCGCGGACGGTGAAACCCGGCAGCCGCGCAGATAAGCTGAGAACCTTTATCACGGATCACTGGCCGGGGATAGAAAACGCTTTACCCGATGAACAGCGCGGCGTGCTTGAAAGAATCATGGACGCACAGGGCGAGCTGGATACGATCTCGGAGCTGGACAGCTTCATCGTCGGCTTCCGCCTCGGCGCGGCGTTTACGTATGATGCGTTTGTGAATACCGACACGCCGTATCGGGACTTAATGAAAAAGCTGTAATCAATACATTCAACAAGCCCCTGTTTGTTTGGTATTATGGAAATATCAGATAGGCAGGGGCCTTTTTTTGTTACATTATCAGTATAACAAAAATCTCCAACGAAGTCAAACCAAACGATAACAGACTTGAAAAAAGGATTAATCCGTAAAGTATTCGGACGCCAACAGCTGCTTGCGCATTTTGTCGTACGCGCCGTCGATGATGTGCTTCGCCCAGTTGCCATCCTCCATTTCAAACGCCTCCGCAATGCTGACGTAGGAATTTGCGTGCAGGGGCTTTGGTTCGCGTTCTCCCTTTTTATTTATAATCATTTCCGGCTGCAGGCACTCGGAGCAGAAAGAGAGGTCCATCGCGACCATTTCCTTCTCCCGGTAGGTAAGAGAATCATACGCTTCCATCACGGCGTCCGCGCGCATCGTCTCAAAGAAAACCGTTTCGGGGTTCAGCGAATAATCGCCGACAAGATCCTCACAGGTGAGATCCTCGTCCTCCGCGTCCGGATCGGGCCCCATGTAGTAATAATCCACGAAACGGGTGTTTCGGTCCCCGGCAAGTAAGTATCGGCGCGCCTCTTCCGGAGAGACCTCCGCCGCCTGTGCGATCTTTTCAATGGCCTCGTCGTCGGATCTGCTTCCGTATTCACGATAGAACCGCATCACGTCCCGCAGCTTTTTGTATTGATATTTCGACGGGACCGAATGCCTGCAATAGCTGGTCCGCACGAACTCATGCATTTCGGTTTTGCCGTAATGCTTCGCGTAATCAAAAAACACCTTTTCTTTTTTGACGTCGTACTTCTGCAGCGCCTTCATTATCCCATTCAGATATGCGCTTTTCAGATCCTCAAAGCAGCCCTTGACGTGATAACGGACCTCAAAGGCCGACACTGCCAGATTGATCAACGGTTCGCTGACCGAAAAAAAATAATTCAGCGACATTTCTTTTCCATCAGCGAGATAGTTTTCAATATGCCGCTGCATCGTATCGTTCATATTGCAACCGGGGATCGTTGCCTTTTCAACCGGACAGGCCTTGCGCAAAAAACGGTAGGGGTCTACGCGGACCTCTTCGTCCTTCTCCTTTTTCCTTTTCGGGCGGTCGTCCTCATCATCGTCTCCGTTTTCTGTTTCGGCAAAGTAATCGTCTTCCTCGTCCGGGGCCTCGCCGTCGTAATCGTATTCAAATTCGCTTTCGTCGTAATCTTTTTCGTAAACCTCGTACAACGATTCAACCTCCCGTTGCTATGCCGAACCGAAACCGCCCGACGGTGCGGCGGCGTAAAATCTGTCTTTGTTCATATCCGTAACGTACGCGCCGTTTGCGTAAGCAGTATCGTGAATTGCTTTTTCCTTACAATTTTGGGCCTCTATTTTTGCAAATTTAGAGAGCTCAGCTGAAATATTACCTCTGTGTTCGTCCTGCCGGATACCGTCGCGAACTCTTTTATATACGATCAGGATAGAATCGTTTACTGCGCGCTCCTTTTCTCCGCGGCGTTTGCCGACCGCCCTGCAGGTCAGCACCCTGTGGTTTCTGCCTGTGATCCCGGATAAGCCGCTGCAGTACCGCTGCGGGCGGCTGTCCGTCTTCAGATAAAACTTGCCGCAGATCTCGCATTTACGCGGATAGTGCCCGAAACCGAGCCCATGATAAAAATCGTAAAAGATAAAATCGATATATCGGCTGAAATATAACCTGTTCGCCAGTTGGGATTTGTTCCTGCCGGAGAAATCCGCCTTTACGAACTGCGTCTTCGTTTGCGTCGCGACTTTCGGCAGCGTTTCAAACGCGATCGGCATCATGTGCTCCGCGTCCGCCTTGGGAAGCGCGCAGAACTGATCCGCCAGCGCGCCGATCTTTCGTTTTGAATATATAAAATCCAGATATAATTCGCCGTATAACACGGTCAGATTTTTAAACAACTTGAGACTGTTCGCCGCCATGTCGAAAAAGAGCTTGGCGTCGAGATCCGGGCGATTTTCGCGAAGGACCTCATACGGGGACATGCCTGTATAGGATGCGGTCACGCAGCATTCGTTGTAGAGTCTGCGAAATCTGATTGCATCATCGGCAGAAAAAGCGCCCCTGACCGCATCAAGCTGCGTATCCGCCGCAAACGCCGTAAACGGATGCACGTTTTTTACGAGCCGAAGAAGAGAAACGATATCCGCGCCGAGAGCGTCCAGGGCTTCCTGCGGAATAACGTCAGATTCAAGTACGGCGGATTCTTCACGGATTCTCAAGGAAAGCTCTTCAAACGCTTTTTCCTCTTCCGGCCCGTTAAAAGAGTTCAGAAGATCGACGCAGCATGCGCCGACCTTGTACTCTTCACCGTTGACCTTAACCTTGTTTCCGGCGTAATCCGCAACGATATAGTCATAAGCTTTTACCACCGGTTTTCCTCCGTTCAGCAATGCTTCAGAATATGCCGAACGACGCCCTGAATGCGGACGATGTTCTTTTTAACGACCTTTCCGGGATAGCAGGCATCGTTCTCATAAGCAAGAATCGGCTGTCCGTTCTTTCGATAACCACGCAGCCGTTTGATCTGCGTTTCGCCCTCGTCGTCAAGCGCGGCGACGATATCACCTTTCGCGGGTTCGGCACCGATTTCAATAAACAGCGTATCGCCGGAAGAGATCCCCGCGTTCTCCATGGAATCGCCGGCAGCTGTGATCGATACGAGATTCTTCTCCGGAAAATAAAAGGGGGACAGCATGTTGAACGCGATCACGTGCTGTTCTTCCACCGTGCCGGGGCCGCAGGAACCGATATTATCCAACGCAAGGCACTTGGTGGAATTGTACTGGATGCGGTTTCCAACCTTTAGCGTTATGACGCCGTTTTCATAACCGAGCTTTTGCTCCCGTGCAAGATCCTTCAGATACCGGTGCACGATACTGGTGGAAAATTGAAAACGCTCCGCGATCTGCGCCACGGTCGGCTGGATCTGATGTTCCGTCATATACTCCGTTAAATACTCCAGAATGGCTTCCATTCTTTCATAATTCTTCGGCCTTGCCATCGGTGTTGCCTCCTTTATTGTTCATTAACAGAATAACATATTCTATTATCAGAATAACATAGAACATTTGTTTTGTCAATACCTTAACATGAAAAATCCCGTCGCGAGTAGTTCGCAACGGGACAAAAAAGCTATTCTTTGGGGTCTTCTATTATTCTTGTGTTAAATGATTTGTTACGATTTATCATTTCATACTGCAACAAGAGAAAGAAGGTCGATTTAGGGGCAACTTCCTGCTGTGCCCGGCTCAAATATTGGTCCGCATAATCAAAGAACAACCTTGCAGAAAACCGGTCATAATTTAATTATACGTTCCTCTGTTTGGGCAGCGAAAACAAGTATCAGGATTTGTATTTGTTCATATGCGCCTTAATCGCATTGAAGGTCTTATCGCTGAGATAGTGCTCAATCCGGCAGGCGTCCTCGGAGGCTGTCTCCTCGTCCACGCCGAGATTCTGAAACAACGAAGTAAGGATCAGATGGCGTTCATAGATCTGTTCTGCTTTCTGTCTGCCCGTTTCGGTCAGGTTGATATATCCTTTTTCATCTATAACAATGTAGCCGTCTTTTTTCAACAGACCGACGGCCCGGCTGACGGACGGTTTTGAATACCCCATATACTCGCCGACGTCAATGCTGCGGACGGAATCGGACCGTTGCGTAAGAATATAGATTGTTTCCAGATACATCTCTCCGGATTCATGCAACGCCATAAAAACACCTCCCGGTTCTTCAGTTAGCAATAGCATACCATATGCAAGAATGAAAATCAAGCAAAAAAAGTTTGAAAAACATCTTGACAAATTAGCGGAAGCTAACTATAATATGGGGTGGTTAGGAATTACTAACCACTTTTCTTCGATTTGTCGGTTAGGATTCACTAACCATTTCTTTTAAGACATTAGTTAGCTTATGCTAATAATATAAACAGGGGGAAATAATATGATACCTCTCAGCATGGCCGACGTCGGTCAGCCGCAGATCATCAAGAAAATCGGCGGCAGTCCGGAGGTCAAACAGCATCTGGAAACGCTGGGCTTCAATGTGGGCGGCGAGGTCTGTATCGTAAGTACGTTGGCGGGCAACCTGATCGTAAAGGTCAAGGAGAGCCGCGTAGCCGTGGACAAAGCGCTTGCCCGTAAAATTATGGTATAAAACTTTTATACATAGGAGGAAACAACAGTGAAAACACTCAGAGACGCGAACATCGGCGAAACAGTCACAGTGGTGAAGCTCCACGGCGAAGGCGCGGTGAAACGCCGCATCATGGACATGGGGATCACCAAGCACACCCCGGTGTATATCCGCAAAGTGGCGCCGCTCGGCGACCCGGTGGAGGTTACGGTGCGTGGCTATGAGCTTTCGATCCGCAAAGCGGATGCGGAAATGATCGAGATCGAATAAAACGGCAAGGGGAACAGATCCCCGATATTTTTTCAGACATCGGTTAGCGTACGCGAATCATTCAAAGCCGGCATCGGCAGAAAGGAATATACAATCATGAATATACGAATCGCTTTAGCGGGCAACCCGAACAGCGGCAAAACCACGCTGTTCAACGCGCTCACCGGCTCCAACCAATTTGTTGGCAACTGGCCGGGCGTGACCGTGGAGAAAAAGGAAGGCAAACTGAAAAAACACGACGACGTAACGATCACCGACCTTCCCGGCATCTACTCCCTTTCCCCCTATACGCTGGAGGAAGTGGTTGCCAGAAACTATCTGATCAGCGAACGCCCCGACGCCATTCTGAACATCATCGACGGCACGAACCTCGAGCGTAACCTTTACCTGACCACGCAGCTTACGGAGCTGGGCATCCCCGTGGTGCTGGCCATCAATATGATGGACGTGGTGAAAAAGAACGGCGACAGGATCGACACGGCACAGCTCGGCAAACAGCTCGGATGCAAGGTCGTGGAGATCTCCGCGTTGAAGGGAACCGGCGTTACGGAAGCGGCTGAAGCTGCCATTGAAGCCGCTAACAACGCGAAGACCGTTCCGATGCACACGTTCTCCGGTCCCGTGGAGCACGCGCTGGCGCACATTGAAGAAGCGGTCGTCCATAACATGCCCGAGGAGCAGCAGCGCTGGTACGCGATCAAGGTGTTCGAGCGGGACGACAAGGTGCTGGAACAGCTGAATATCCCCGCCGATACGCTCTCGCACATTGAAAAGGATATCGCCGCGGCGGAAACCGAGCTGGACGACGACGCCGAAAGCATCATCACAAACGAGCGCTACGTGTACATCGCCCAGATCATAAAATCCTGCTATAAAAAGAAGAACAAAGGCAGCCTGACCACCTCCGATAAAATCGACAGGGTGGTCACCAACCGCTGGCTGGGCCTTCCCATTTTTGCCGCCGTGATGTTCCTCGTCTATTGGATCGCCATGGTGGCCGTTGGCGCGCCCGCGACCGACTGGGCCAACGACGGGCTTTTCGGCGACGGGTATCACCTGCTGGGCATCGGCACCAAGGCGTATGAGGAAGTAAACGACGAGTATACCAACGCCCTGAACGCGGTACAGGCGTTTACGGAATTAGACCCCGAGGCGGAGGATTTTGACGAAGAGGCCGCAAAAGCGGAGCTTGACGCCTTTGTTCCCACGGAAAAAACCGCCACGGTGGACGTGGAGGATGAGGAGACGCTGGAGATCAGCACCCTGACCGCCTATTACGACGCTATCCCGCAGGACGCCGACGAGGAAGAGACCGTGGGCATGACCTTCGTGGAGGCGAAAGACTACTTCACCGAAAAAGGCTTTGAAGCGCCCGATCCCGCCGACTACGGCGTGTGGGTACCCGGCGTGCCGGTGCTTGTGGGCAATTTGCTCGAAAAAGCGGGCGCCGCCGAATGGCTGCAGGGCCTGATCCTTGACGGTATCGTGGCGGGCGTCGGCGCGGTGCTGGGCTTCGTGCCCCAGATGCTGGTGCTCTTCCTGATGCTCGCCTTCCTCGAAGCATGCGGCTACATGGCGCGTATCGCCTTTGTGCTGGACCGCATCTTCCGCAAGTTCGGCCTTTCGGGCAAATCCTTTATACCCATGCTCATCGGCGTGGGCTGCGGTGTGCCCGGCATCATGGCCAGCCGTACCATCGAAAACGAACGCGACCGGCGCATGACCATCATGACCACCACCTTCATTCCCTGCGGCGCCAAGGTGCCCTTTATCGCCATGATCGCGGGCGCGATCTTCGGCGGCAGCGCGTGGATCTCCACTTCCGCCTATTTCATCGGCATGGCGGCCATCGTGGTTTCCGGTATCATGCTGAAGAAGACGAAGATGTTCGCGGGCGACCCGGCCCCCTTCGTGATGGAGCTGCCCGCCTATCACTGGCCCACGCTCGGCAACGTGCTCCGTTCTATGTGGGAGCGCGGCTGGAGCTTCATTAAAAAGGCAGGTACCATCATTCTGCTCTCCACCATCCTCGTGTGGTTCACCTCTTACTTCGGCTTCACCGCAGACGGTTTCCGTATGCTGGCGGAGGATGAGCTGGATCTCTCTATCCTGGCCCGCATCGGCTCTGTGATCGCCTGGATCTTCGCCCCGCTCGGCTGGGGCACGTGGCAGGCGGCGGTTGCCTCCATCACCGGTCTGGTGGCCAAGGAGAACATCGTGGGCACCATGGGCATCCTCTACGGCGGCGGCGAGCTCACCGCCTGGCAGGCGCTGCATCAGGCGTTCACCGGCATTACCGGCTTCTCCTTCCTGGTGTTCAATCTGCTGTGCGCGCCCTGCTTTGCGGCCATCGGCGCCATCAAGCGCGAGATGAACAACGCAAAATGGACTTGGTTCGCAATAGCATACCAGTGCGGCTTCGCTTACGCGGTTTCTCTGTGCATCAACCAGATCGGCGGCGCGTTCACCGGCAGGTTCAACGTGATCGGCTTCATCTGCGCGCTGGCGATTATAGCGTGCATGGTATATATGCTGTTCTTCCGTAAATACAAGGAAGCCACAAAGCTGACGAAGAAGATCTGAGAATACGAAAGGAAGCGGTTTTATGCTGAGCTGGCTGACGGCGAACATCGGCACGGTGCTGATCACGCTGTTCCTGATCGCAATCGTTGTGATTATCGTCGTGAAGCTCCGGAAGGATAAGAAAAAGGGCGTTTCGTCCTGCGGCGGGAACTGCGCGCACTGCGCGATGAGCGGGACCTGTCATCAGAAGAAGTAAGCTGTTCCGCCCGGCAGGAAGTTTCGCTTCAAATACCCAACAAACGCATACGGTGCCGGGAAAACGATCCTGCGCGCCGTATGTTTTTTTTCGTTCAAACAAAAAGGTGACGTCTATGACAAAAAAGATGTGGGATCTGTATGCGCCGATCTATGAGCGGGCCATGCGGTCAGATAAAAAGATATACCAGTTTATGTACGACAGGATCCCTGAGACGATCCGGAACAAGGACGTGCTAGAGATCGCTACGGGCCCCGGGTTATTGGCGAAGCACGTGGCCTCCGCTTCCAAAACGATCATTGCAACGGACTATTCCGAAGGGATGATCGCTCAAGCGAAAAAAGGCGTATACCCGACAAAGCTGCGGTTTGAGGTGGCGGACGCCACGGCGCTTCCCTATGAAGACGATTCCTTTGACGCGGTGATCATTTCCAACGCCTTGCATATCATTCCGGAACCGGAACGGGCGCTGCGGGAAATCGACCGCGTGCTGCGGCCCGACGGCGTTCTGATCGCGCCGAATTTCGTGGAACACAAGGGAACGACGGTGAGCCGTATCTGGTCCGGCATCCTGCGCGTTGCAGGGGTCCGTTTTGAACATCAGTGGTCCGCGCAGGAATATCTGCAATTTCTGGAAGTGAACGGCTGGAAGGTCACTTTCAGCAAGGAAATGGCGGCGCGGATTGCCCTGATATATACCGAGTGCGTCAGAAGAAATGAAAAGTAGAAAAAACGGAGAAGAGAAAACAGAAAGGAAAATGATATGTTTGAGAAAGTAAATCCCGCGCATCCGGATAAAGTGGCAGACCGTATCGCCGGCGCGTTGGTGGATCTGGCATACGCCTTGGAAGAAAGCCCGAAAATCGCGGTAGAGGTTTTGCTCGGACACGGCAACTGTCACATTATTGCGGAAACCTCCGTGCGTCTGCCGAGGAACCAGGTCACCGCGGCTGTCTCCCGCATTGCGGGCGAACTTGCGGTAGATTACGCGGAAGTTCCGCAGGACGTCCATCTTGCGGAAAACCAGAACGAAAGCGTTCATTGCGGCGATAACGGTATTTTTAAAGGCATGCCGGTAACGGAAGAACAAAAGAAGCTGACCGCTCTGGCGCGGCAGATCTACGACGCCTACAAAAGCGACGGGAAATACATCCTTGACGGCAACCGTCTGATCATCTGCCAAAGCAACGCCGACAGCGTGTTCCTTCGCAGATACTATGCCGACGCCGAGGTCAATCCGTTGGGAGATTGGACCGGCGGGTCGGACGTGGACAGCGGCGCGACCAACCGGAAGCTCGGCTCGGATATGGGCGACAGCGTAACGGGCGGCGGTCTCCATGGAAAGGATCTGTCCAAAGCAGACGTCAGCGTCAATATTTACGCGTGGCTCAAGGCGCAGGAAACCGGGAAGCCGGTCGAGCTGTGCTGCGCCATCGGCGACGACTGTATCAACGGCGTCCCTTACGATGAGATCACAGCGATTGCAAAAGAATACATAAGGGGCGTCGGCGGCTTTGAGAAGTTCGCAGAATGGGGTTTGATTCGTTAAGGCACAATAAAACTATCTTAGAAAGGCGAAAGAAGGCGTCCGGATGACGATCCATGAATTCGGAAATGAGAATAAACCGGTGGTTGTGCTGATCCACCCCGCCCTTGTCATGTGGGATTATTTCGAGTATGTGATCCCGCTGCTGGAGGACCGGTATCATCTGATCATCCCGGCGCTGCCCGGATACGATGAAGAGATGCCGGGGGATTTCACCGGCGTGGAGAAGATCGCATCGGAGCTGGCGGATCGGCTGATTAAAAACGGACACACAGAGATTGCCTGCGTTTATGGCTGCTCCATGGGCGGCGCGATCGTGACAAAGCTCCTTGCAGATAACCGGATCAAACCGCGAAGCGCCGTGATAGACGGCGGCATTACGCCGTATCAGCTGCCGTGGATCGCAACGCGGCTGATCGCGGTCCGCGATTTCCTGATGGTTTCCATGGGAAAGCTCGGCGGGATCCGGCTGCTGGAAAAGGCGTTCACCTCCGACGAATATTCGGAAGAAGATCTCAGGTACATTGAAAAGGTGTTGAAGTTCGTCAGCGCGAAGACTATATGGCGGACCTTTGAATCCTGCAACAATTACGATATGCCGAAAGAAATCAATACGGATTGCAGGCATTTGGAATACTGGTACGCGAGAACGGAAGAAAAAGCCCGGAAATGGGATATTCTGTACATCAAAAACCATTTACCGAAAACCGTGTTCCGTGTTTTTGAAGAGATCGGGCACGGTGGCCTTGCGGCACTGAAGCCCGGACTGCTGGCTTCGGAGTTATGCAGAGCAATCGGAGATGAATCGAATGAATGAATATAGAAGATGGAAAGAGGCTTTTCTTTTCGGTTTTGCGGGTTTGTTTCTGTGTGGGGTCGGAGACTGGCTGATGTGTTTCAATGTGAGTATCCAAAACTGATTTTGAAGAGTAATATTTTTATGTAAGAAGATTTCTGATTTCAAAAAAGAGAAAACGCGCTTATGAAATACAAAGGAATTTATTGGATGCTGTTTGCGCCATTGATAAAAAAGAGCATAGCAAGGCGATTTGATAGAGAGTTGGCAGAAAAAGTTGTCAAAAACGGAAAAAACGAATACAGACGGCTTCTTTCCCGTGCCGACGATCTGGGGCCCGGCAACCCCATGGCGATGAATGCATACTTTGCCTATGTTTTCACCGCGGTCTGGCTGGGTAGCGGCAGGCAGATCACGCCGGACGGGATGGCGATGGTGATGACCGACGTGCTGGAATCCGGGATGCTCCGCACGTTTTTCGGCATGACAGATCTGAACAGGACTCCGAAAAAATGGGAACGGGAGATGCGGAAATACGAAGCCTGGTTTGCCAGACACGGGAAAGACTATCCGGTCAACTGGAACGTGAGCTTTGACGAGTCCCGCCACAAAGAAGGCAGCTTCTATTATTTCACCCGCTGCCCGATCTGCGAGTTCTGTGAACGCGAAGGCATCGCGGAGCTGATGCCAGCGCTCTGCGCCACGGACGAGGTCATGTTTCGGCTGCAGCACGGGAAATTACATAGGAAACACACGATCGCAAAAGGGGAACCGATCTGTGATTATTGGGTCGTGGGAGACAAAGCGGAGGACCCGAAATGAAAACAGGCAAAATGAAAAACCGCCACATGACGATCGAACAGCTCCCTTACGGGGAACCGGTCCGAAACTGGCTGAAAGACCGCTACGGGGAAGCCGAGGCAGACAGGATCTGGGCGCAGACGCAGGAGAACTACCGGAACTATCTTTTGGATCTGCCTGACTACGGCGGAAGCAGAAACGGGCACGCCAAGGCGATCTACGGCGGTCTGCTGATCTTCGCGCTCTATCCCGCGCTGCCGGACCGGCCGCCGATATCCGAACTGCAGGACTTTGTGCAGAACCTGTTTATGGGCCCCTTTACAAAGTTCGGAAAGATCTTTGACCTGAACCGCCCGTCCAACATGCGGCTGATCGACAACGTGTTCCGGAAGTCCGGGAACAGAGACCGCAAGGATATCCTCCGGTACCCTGACGGGTTTATCAACGTCGACGCACCGTATGATAAAGAACACCATGCGGCAAGCTATAGCTTCACACAGTGCCCCAACGCGGAATTCGCCAAAAAGCACGGGCTTCTCCATGTGCTTCCGCTCCTGTGCAACAGCGACTTCTTCGGGATCGGAGAGATACACGGGACGCTGATCCGCTGCGGCACCTGCGGCAACAGCAATCAATGCGACTACCTTGTTGTGGGAAACAGGAATCCGATCGCCGGGGAGTATGAAACGGTACCGGACGAACAGGGCTTTCTGGTCAGCAGGAAGAAGGGGGACATGATGAAATGACACTGAAATACGAAATTCTGAAACGGCTGGTAAAAGCCGCAAACATTAAGAAAATGTGGACCGGCATGAGTACAGAAGAGCTCCTGGAAAACCGGCGAAAGCAGAATGCCAAGAACCGGATCCCGAACCTGAAGGACGAGGCTTTTGATATCAGTCGCATTGAAATCATGGGCTGCCCTGTGCTGAAGCTGATTCACAAGAAAAAAGCAAATAAGGCCAACCTCTTCCTGATCGGCGGCGGGATGATATCGGCGCCAAGATCCGGTTCCATCAAGAAAGCGCTGCGGTTCGCAAAAGAAACCGGCGTTGACGTATTCGTCCCGTACTATCCGTTGTGTACCGATTATCCTTTGACAAAGGCTTATGAAATGATCCACGAGACCTACCGGGTGATGCTGCGGGATTACGCATCGGAAAACATCTCGGTGCTCGGCACCTCTTCCGGCGGCAATCTGGCGCTCGGCATGGTTCCGTATATCAACGACGGGCACGCGGACACGCCCATGCCGGGATATATACTGGCGATCTCGCCCGGCACCTGCGTGGATACGGACGAAGAATGGCAGAGAATGTTGGAGCTGGACAAAAAGGACGTCGCGATTCCGGCGCAGTATATGAAAACCGCGGTGGAGATCATGCGGCACGGTGACAAAAGCGTTCCGAAATATATGATCTGGCTGCAGAAGGGCGACTTCACAAACTGCCCGAAAACCACCTTCATTTACGGCAGCGACGAGACGCTTTACGCCTGCGCCCCGTCCTTTGAAAAAGCCATGTGTGAATACGGCGTCGATTACGAAATGATCGTGGGCGAAGGAATGTTCCACTGCTATCCCGTTTTTCCGGTCTGCAGGGAAGCAAAAGACGGCTGGGAGCTGATGGTCCGGCTGATAAAAGGCGCGTGATAAATATGAAATATATCGGTATGCCCATGGGCATGTGGGCGCTTTACAAAAGATCGTTCCAAAACCATCTGGTTTCGGTTCTCTGCTTCAATGAGAATGAGGCAGTAAGGATTACAGCCGCGGCGAAGCCGAAATACAAAGAGATTATTCAAAAGCTTCCGGAATTTGAAAAAGGCGACCGCTTCAAAATGAACATAATAAGCTGCGCCATGCTCGCCTCTTTCCTGCTCTCCATGAAAGAAAAACCGGCGGTGGAAAAGTTGACGGTCTTTTACGAAAAGGCCATGATGAACGCGCCGACACGCTGGTTTTTCCGGATGAGCGATAAACGCAAATTCAGCGAAAAGGACGTGGCGGGAATGAAGAAAACCGCCGCGCTGAACGCCGCCGACCGGAATCCGTATTCCTGGAACATGGAATTTCTGCCCTACAAAGACGGCAGCGGGTATGAGGCGCGATTTTCAAAATGCGGCATCTGTACGCTGATGAAGGAACTGGGACTGTTCAAATATGTTCCGGCGATGTGCCGACTCGATTACACGATGGCCGAGGTGGGCGGCGCCTGCGATTTCGTGCGGGAATACACGCTGGCCTCCGGCGGCCCGTACTGCGACTGCGGCTACAAAAAGAAAGAAGGAAAAAGATATGGTTAAAACGACGTTACAGATCGACGGCATGATGTGCGGCATGTGCGAGGCGCATATTTGCGACGCGATAAGAAAAGCGGTCCCGAAGGCGAAAAAAGTGACCGCCTCCCATACGAAAAAAGAAGCGTCCTTTCTGACGGAAGAACCCGTAAACGCAGCAGACTTAAAGACTGCCATTGACGAGACGGGATATACCTGCCTTGGCGTGGAAAGCGCGCCGTATGAAAAGAAAGGGCTGTTCGGCAGAAAATGAAAACGGTCGTATTGGGGCTGCTGATCCCGTTCATCGGCACAGCGGCGGGCGCGGCCTGCGTGTTCTTTCTGCGAAAAGATCTGAAAATGTCCGTGCAGCGTGCGCTCACCGGTTTCGCGGCGGGCGTGATGGTGGCGGCCTCCGTCTGGAGCCTGATCGTGCCCGCCATCGAACAGTCTGCCGACAAGGAAAGGCTCGCCTTTCTTCCGGCGTTCATTGGCTTTTGGCTGGGCGTACTGTTCCTGCTGCTTCTGGATCATATCATCCCGCATCTGCATAGAAGCATCGATCAGGCGGAAGGCCCGAAAAGCCGCTTGAACCGCACCGCCATGATGGTGCTGGCCGTCACGCTGCACAATATCCCGGAGGGGATGGCGGTTGGCGTCGTTTACGCGGGGCTCCTCTCCGGTTCCGCCAGCATCACGACGGGCGGCGCGCTGGCGTTGGCGCTGGGCATTGCCATCCAGAATTTCCCGGAGGGCGCGATCATTTCCATGCCGCTGTTCGCGGAGGGAAAGCGCAAACCGAAAGCGTTCGCGCTGGGCGTGCTCTCCGGCGCGGTGGAGCCGGTGTTCGGCGCGCTGACCGTGCTGATCGCGGGGCTGGTAGTCCCGGCCATGCCGTATCTGCTCTCTTTTGCCGCGGGCGCGATGCTGTACGTGGTGGTGGAGGAGCTGATCCCGGAGATGAGCGCCGGGGAACACTCCAATATCGGCGTGATCGCCTTTGCCATCGGCTTCAGCGTGATGATGGCGCTGGATGTGGCGCTGGGATAAACAAAAGGAGAAAACAACATGAAATATCACATTGAGAAGAATACCGTACAGGAAACGCTGGTGATCCCACTGTTCGGGCGGCTTGTCTGCTCGGAGCATTTCCCGGCGCTGTTTTCCGACCCCGAAGCAAAGCGGATCTGCGATTCGCTGGATTACGATTTTGCCGAAAAGCGGAAAAAGATGGAATCCGCGGCGGGACTGTTCGGCGCGCTGGAGGTGGCGCAGCGGCAGTACGACCTGCGGCAGGAAGCGGAAGCGTATCTGAAGGATCACCCGAAAGCCGCCGTAGTGAATCTGGGCTGCGGGCTGGACGATACCTTCCGCAAGTGCGACAACGGGCTCTGCCGCGGGTACAATATCGACATGCCGGACGTGATAAAAATCCGTGACGAACTGCTGCCCGCCGGAGAACGGGAAGAAAATATTGCCTGTGATCTCAACGACTACGCTTGGATCGACCGGATCGACGCTTCAAACGGCGCAGTGTTTTTCGCCTCCGGCGTGTTCTATTATTTCAAAACAGAAGCGGTCAGACGGCTGTTCGCGACAATGGCGGATTGCTTTCCCGGCGCGGTGCTGGCGTTCGATTCCTGCAATGCCCGCGGCGCGAAGATGATGCGAAAAACCTGGCTGAAGGAGGCGGGCATCACGGACGTGAGCGCGTTTTTCTCCCTTGAAGACGAAAAAGAGCTGACCGGTTGGAGCGGCAGCTTTGCCTCGGTCACGGCAAAGAGCTACATGCGCGGCTACCGGGATATCTACAACGACGTGGGGCTGTTCCACAAGCTGATGCTCCGCTTCTGCGACAGTTTGGTGAAAATGAAAATCGTGAAGATCACATTCGCGGGGTAAACGTATGACGAGAAAAGAACAGATCCGAAACGCTTATAAGCTCACCGGCGGCAACGCCTCGTTTTACGACGGCATGATGACCTATTCCACCTTGCCGGGGAAAGCGATCTGCCGCGCGGTGTGGAACATGGACGCGGAAAAGAACCTCCGCTATATCGAGCAGGCGCTCTCCGGCGTGCCGATGGATTTCACAGGTAAACTGCTGGAGGTGCCGGTCGGCACCGGCGTGCTCACCATGCCTATCTATAAAGATCTGCCGGAGGCGCAGATCACCTGCCTTGACTATTCCGCGGATATGATGAATGCGGCAAAGCAGAAGGCGGACCGCGCCGGAATAAAGAACATCACCTTCCTGCAGGGCGACGTGGGCGCGCTGCCGTTCCCCGACGAAAGCTTCGATATCGTTCTGTCGCTCAACGGCTTTCACGCGTTCCCGGATAAGGAGGCTGCTTACAGAGAAACCAACCGCGTTCTGAAAAAAGGCGGGACCTTCTGCGGCTGCTTTTATATCGCAGGCTGCTGCAGACGGACGGACTGGTTTGTCAATCATCTGTACGTTCCCAAGGGCTTTTTCACCCAGCCGTTTGAAACGGAGGACTCCCTCAGACGGCGTTTGCAGGGGATGTATAAGGACGTGAGCGTAACGGCGGTGGAGGGCATCGGCTGTTTCACAGGTAAAAAGGCATAAGGAGGATGGCGTGATGCAATTCGACGAAATGGGACAAATGACCGGCAAGGTATTGTTTCTGCTGCCTGGAACGGCCTGTGATTATCAGACGAACTTCGGCTCCGTTCTGGACGCTTTGGCGGAAAAATATCATTTGGTCTGCGTGAACTACGACGGCTTCGACGGCAGCGGCAGCATTTTCCCCGATATGCTCACCGTGACGAAGAAGATCGAAAGATATATAAAAGAGAACTTCGGCGGCAAGATAGACGGCGCGCTCGGTTCCTCGCTCGGTTCGAGCTTCGTCGGGCAATTGATCCAACGGCAGAACGTCCATCTGGATCACGGCATCTTCGGCAGCCCGGACCTTGACCAGAGCGGTCGTTTCAGCGCGTGGCTGCAGTCGAAGCTTGTGGTGCCGCTGCTGACCGGCTTTACAAAAAGCGACAAGAAGAAAGCGAAAACCAGAGAGAAATTGAAAGGATTTTTTGAGATGGACGACGAAACAGCGGACAGGTTCATGGCGTGTTTTGAGAAATTCTCGTCCGAGTCCATCAAGAACGAGTATTACACGGATATTCTTACCCATCTTAAGGAAGATATCCATGTGGAGCATACAAAGGCACATTTTATCTACGCGAACAAGATGGGCGAAAAATATCTGAAGCGATACAAAAAGTATTTCCGCGATCCGGAGATCCGCGAATTTAATATGCAGCACGAGCAGTGGCTGTTCGGCGGAGAAAAATATGCCGCCCCTGTACTGAAGGCCATCGATGAGTTTATGGCGACACCGGTGTAACAGGTAGATTATTTGATGCCGGAGGAAAAAGATGGCAGTTCATTTGACGATCGATCAGCTCCCTTATGGAAAACCGGTGCGTGCTTGGCTGAAAGGGCGGTACGGAGAGGAGCAGGCAGCGTCCATCTGGAAGAAGACCGAAGAGCACTATAAGGCATATTTGAAGGATCTTCCCGATTACGGCGGTAAGAAAAACGGCCACGCGAGAGCGATCTACGGCGGACTTCTGGTATTCGCACTGTACCCGGCCCTACCCGATCAGCCCCCCGTACGGGAGCTGCAGGAGTTCATACAGCAGATGTTTATGGGATCGTTTACGAAGCTTGGCAAGGTGTTCGATCTGAACCGTTCTGCCGATATGTGGCTGATCGACAAGGTCTTCCGCAAAAGCGGCGATCGTGACAGAAAAGACGCTGTCAGATATCCGGACGGCTTTATCAACGTGGACGAACCTTATGACAAGGCGCATCATGCCGCAAGGTACAGCTTTACGCAGTGTCCCAATGCGGAGTTTGCAAAAAAGCACGGCCTTATGCACGTGCTGCCGCTTCTTTGCAACAGCGATTTTTTCGGCATTGCCGAGATCCACGGGCAATTGATCCGCTGCGGCACCTGCGGGAACAGTGCTGTCTGCGATTACTTAGTGGTGGGGAGCAAGAACCCGATCGCTTCAGAATACACGACTGTTACCGATGAAGGCGGATTCCTGGTCAGCAGGCGTAAGGAGGAGTAAGTATGGCGGTAAAGCTGTTGCTTGAAGGACTGGGACTGGGAGTTCTGTTATATCTCATTTGTGCGATCGGCATTCGCCGTGGGGCGGTCGGGATGGTCCATCTGTACAGCGATGCAGTTCAAAAGCGCACAGTTGAACTTGGGTTGACTTCCTCCGGCAAGATTCGGAAGAGGGGCCTTGTATTCAAAGGGCTCTGCGTACCCGGGTATCTGATTTACGTTCTGGTATGTGTTTATGTGATCAACGGTGCGAGAGGATTCATTCAGGGCTTCTGTCACATGTTCGTCATCCTGTCGATCATGAATCTCATAGACCGCTTTCTGATCGATGGGTATTGGGTTGAACACACAAAGGCATGGGACATTCCGGGGACCGAAGATTTGAAGCCCTATATCTCGTCCTCAGATAAAAAGAGAAAATGGATCATGGGTACGGCCGGAATGGCGGTTATATCGGCTGCGCTGTCCGGAATCATGTGCCTTATCATCAGATAATTTCGACCATTCTTTTGCCGGTAGCTGCTAAAGACTTATTGGTGAAAATGATATGAAGATTCATAAATATAAAACCGATGCCGGAGACGGCTGGGAGCGCAGCGAAAGTATTTGAGAGGAGAAGGACGAGATGGAGACAGCAAGAAAGACCAAAAAACTCCTAATCGCGGGTATCGTCGGATGCCTGCTCTATGTGATCGGCGATTTCCTGTTTGCGGCGACCGGGAAGGGGCAGACGACGGAAACCATCGGACTGTTTACGAAGGTCGCTTATCTGGATATGGCGGAATGGCGCATGTGGGCGAGCATTCTCTGCGGTTTCATTGGGACGATACTGTACTACATGGGATTCCATCGAATGTACGGACTTTTGAAGATCCATGTGACGGAACCGAAAAACCAAATTTGGGTCAAACTGTTTCGTGCAGCATATATCATGGGGACCGTGGCGTGGGCATGGGTCCACGCGATGTTCATGACAAACGCGCTGATCTTCAAATATGTTTTTGAAGCTTACGGAGAGATTCAGACTGCGGCTGACATCGCGAACCGTGTGTTTTATGCCAACGCACCGGGTATGCTGACGGCGTACGTCGTCTGTGATCTCGGTCTGGCTGTCATCATGATTACCATGGTCTGGAAGAAGATCATCCCGTTAAAAAGCACCGGGGCAAGGATCCTTGCGACGCTCTGCAATCCGATTATGATGCCGGGCGTTATCGGAAATCTGTTCACCCTGTTGCCCTGGCCGATCAACCAGCTGGATCACGGGACGGAATCCTTCGGACATGCGCTTGTGCTGATGCTCGGGCTGATCCTGCTGAAAGAGATGGTCAAGGCGGGAGAAATCGCAAAGTGAATCAAAGAAAGAAATAATACCTGATATACGGATCGGAGGACAGATTTCATGCTTTTAACCATTTTTCTGGCAATCGTGTTTTGCGCGGCAATTACGCTGATGCTGATTTCGGCTGTGGCGTTTATTCAGAACAAGAAGTTCTTTTCTTCAGCGCCAAAGGAAGCGCAGAAGGTCATTCAACCGAGGACTGAGGAACTGTTTTATGGCGCAAGGACGATCGGCTGGGCGCTTTTGGGGTTCAGCATTCTCATGATTCTGGGAGTCGGTGTGATCTCGATTTGGGATGGATTCAGAAGCGGGTTTACCTTCTGGCAGTTCTTCCTGCGGTTCGTGCTCATCTTCACCGTTTACAAGCTCTATGACATGGTCTGCTTCGATTACTTTTTGCTGATGAAGTTCAAATTCTTCCAGCACTACTTCCCGGAGGTGGAACCCGTGTTTGAGGGCAGAAAATATGGCTTTAACATCAAGAGCCAGCTGCTGAAACTGCTGGTCATATTCCCAGCTGCATCTGCACTTGCCGCCTGGATCTGTACATTGTTTTCATAAGATCGGGGATTGTGAGCTGGAATGCTGATTTATTGCTTGAGAGTTTGGATGCAGAATGGCAACAGATGAACTGAAAAAGACATATAAGAGGAATGGAGGCCCTATGTTTATCAACGAATATGGCAACAGGAATGATCCGACGATCATCCTGCTTGCGCCGATGATGATATACGGATCGGATCTGTACGGTCAATTGAGCCCGTTTTTTCACGGCTCCTACCATATCATTTCCCCTGATCAGGGCGGTCATGGGAAGGCAGGCGCGTATCTCAGTGCAGATGAGGAATATCAGACTCTGAAGGACTTTTTGCTTGAGACGGGATGCACAGCTATTGAATTGGTCTATGGGGCATCATTAGGGGCGGCGGTAGCTTACAGGCTTTTTCTTGACTCTGCGTTTACGGTCTGCCATGCATGGCTGGACGGTGTAGCGCTTACGGAAAGCGCCGGTTTTGCAGAGTGGTTTGTCAGCAAGATGTTTCGTTCGAGAAAGAAAAAGTCCGCGAAACTGAAGGGCAGACCCTCTTCGATGCTCATCAACATGTATGGGATAGACTATGCGACGCTCATGGCAAAGAATTTTGAGCGCATTACACCGGAAGATATCGATGCGATCTGCCGTGCCTGCTGTCATTATGATCTGCGGAAGCTGACTGAAGAAGAACAGCGCAAGCTTCATCTGGATTTTGGGAAAAAAGATTTTGATCTGAGATATTCGCGAAAAACGATCCCGGTGTATATGCCGGGAGCAGAACTCGTAATACGTTCCGGATACAAGCATTGCGGTTATATGGCTGCGCATACGAAGGAATACGTAGAGGAGATCGAACGCTTTATCGGAGGGACTGTATGACATGAAGGTTCTGGTATATGGGGCCGGTGTGATCGGCGGGCAGCTCGTGCATGCGCTCTTAAAAAGCGGAAATGACGTCACTGTAATCGCCCGTGGAGCGTGGAAAGAAACATTGGAGAAGGACGGCCTGCGCATCCGGCATTACCTTCAGAAGAAAGACACGGTGGATCATCCCCACGTACTGGAAAAGCCGGACGGACAGCGTTATGACATCGTGTTTGCCGTGACGCAGTACCGCCAGATGGAAAAGATCCTGGATGATTTGGCTGCAGTTGACAGCCCGATCGTCGTGCTGGTGGGCAACAACCTGTCCGTTCCCGAAATGGAGAACCACATTCTCCAGACAACCACCTCTCCGAAAGAAGTGCTGTTCGGCTTTGGCTCCACAGCCGGGACACGCGAGAACGGGAAACTAACCACTGTGCATGCGGGAGACGGCAAACTGACCGTCGGAAAAGCGCATAAAGAGGCGACTGCTGAAGAAAAGGCATTGCTGAAACAACTTTTTGCCGGCAGCAGGATGTCGGTTTCCTGGTGTGACAATATGGACGCTTGGTTGAAATATCACGCGGCTTTTGTTCTGCCGGTCGTCTATCTGTGCTACAAAACAGGGTGCGATCTGAAGAGATCCACAAAAGAAGAAAGAAAGCTGCTGCTGAACGCGGCGGGCGACGCCTATCATCTGCTGATGGGGCTAGGCTATCCGGTCCGCCCGGCCGGGGATGAAAAAAGTCTGGAGCCGGGCATTTCCAATCAACTTGTGAAGCTGGTTATTTACTGGATGTCCCGGACAAAAATCGGCGCACTCTGTACCACAGAGCACTGCCGTCACGCCCCACGGGAAATGGAGGATCTGGACAGAGCTTTTCAAAAGCTGCGTGCTGAAAAGCAGGATTTCCGGATGCCGCATTTCGACAGGCTGTACAGCAAAATGCCATCTTGGGACAAAACCAGATTGACTTACGGAAGGTAGATGTGGAATGAAATACAAAGGGATACCATTGCAAATGGCGACGGAGTCTTCGACTACTGGGTCGTAGGAGACAGAGTGAAGAAAGAGGGATAACAAGATGCACGAGTATTATGCGAATAAAGCTCCAAAGCTGAGAAAGGCAATGAACGGATTATTGAAACCGATTTCTGCTGAATTGGAGAAATGCAGCAATAAGCCGTTTTCCGATGTGTTTGGGGAGATCTGGGATCACTATGAAAAGAATATGCTGGAGAACTTCCCGTATATCGGCGGAGACGACGTGAGTGGCACGGGTAACCTGACCGGTGCTTACTGCTTTGTTTCCATGGGCGAGATTTTGAAGCAATACGGCGTCGGAATGGAAGAGATCGGTTATCTGATGGTGCTGGCTTATGAACGCAAGTTCAACGGTATGCCGAAACTCGTAAAAACGATCGCACACAAGTCCTTTACCAACGTCAACTCTCTCAACAAAAAATATCTGAAAAAAGACGCGCAAAACGCGGCGAACGCGGCAAAAAATCCCGGCAGCTTTGAGACGAAAACCATGATTCCGCCGGAAGAAGGCTATGATTTCAGTTATCATAACCTGATCTGCCCCCTCTCGAACTTCGCAAAGGCGCACGGCTACGAGGCATATATGCCATACCTGTGCAATCTGGACTACGTGATGTTCGGCGCGTTCGGCGTGCCGCTGTTCCGGGAGCACACCTGTTTTGAGGACGGGGACTACTGCGATTTCAAGCTGAAGATCAACGCGCAGCCTATGGCATACTGGCCGCCGGTCTTCACACAAGGCAAAGGATACAAGTAAAAAACGGGAGAAAAACGCGAATGGCAAGAAAAGATTCGGAAAACCAGAAAAAATCCATGGGCGCGCTGTTCCGCGGCAGGGCTATTTTCAAACCCCTTAATACGGGACGGATCGACGGGCGCGTCGCATGCGTGCGGGAATGGGTGGCGAACATCTTTTTCTACACGAAAAACGGAACCACAATTATGATCGACGCGGGATATAACTACGCGCGGCTGCAGGAAAAGATGACGTGGCTCGATATCGACCCCGCTTCCGTCAAACATATCCTCATCACGCATCAGGATACGGATCACGTCGGCGCGCTGGAAACGGACAGCGAACAGCTTTTCAAAGACGCGACGGTCTATATCGGCGAGATCGAAAACCGCTACCTGACCGGCGAAACGCGAAGAAAGGTCATCCACGGGCTTTACAAACTGCCGATGGTAAAAACAAACAACAAGAAGGTTTTGCTGAAAGACGGGCAGATATTCCATATCGGCGATATCAAAATCGAGTGTCTGTTGGTTCCAGGCCACACCTGGGGCCACATGGTCTACCTGATCGACGACGAATACCTGTTCACCGGCGATACGATCTGGTTCGGCGCGGACGGCGGCTACAGCTTTATCGCAACGCTGGCCGAGGACAACAAGCTGGCGGTGAAGTCGCTGGAAAAACTGGAACGGGACCTTCGCGCAAGGAACATGCCTCTCAAGATCATCACCGGGCATACCGGCTGGACGGACGATCTTGATTTCGCGTTCCTGCACCGCACGGAGCTTTGCAAACCCTTTACGAAGAAATACGTCGACCCCTCCGCGCCGTACGACGGTTACGAGGAAGACGACGACACGGAACAAAACGCGAGAAATTATCTGCTTGGGAAGGTGAAGACGAGATGAAACCGGATTATAAAAACTGGATGCCGAAGGGCATGGTACTGACCGCCGCGATCGCGACCGCCGTATTCGGGCTCCTGTTCATCGTTTTCGGTTGCACGGGAATCGTTTCCGGCGCGCTGAAAACCGTGCTGTTCATCGTATTCCTGATCGGGACGGTCGTGGGCGTTTGCGTATCTCTGTGGATGCTCCTGCTGTACCGCGCGTTCTCCTACAACGGCAAACGGCAGATGTCGCGCCAGATCATCGAAGGCATCGCGGAATACGTGGATCTGCCGGACGGCGGCGTAGGGCTGGACGTGGGCTGCGGCAGCGGCGCGCTGACCATTGCCTGCGCCAAACGTAACCCGAACGCGTCATTTATCGGCGTGGACCGCTGGGGCAAGGAATACGCCTCCTTCAATAAGCCCCTGTGCGAAAACAACGCCGGGGCGGAGGGCGTGAAAAACGTCTCATTCGGGCGCGGCGACGCAACAAAGCTGGATTTCCCGGACGAGAGCTTTGACGCGGTGGTAAGCAACTACGTGTACCACAACATCCCCGGCGACCGGCAGGCGTATCTGCTTGAAACGCTGCGCACACTGAAAAAGGGCGGGATCTTCGCCCTGCACGATATCTTCTCAAAATCCAGATACGGCGATATGGAGGCGTTCGTGCGAAAGCTGAAGGATATGGGCTACGAGCGGGTTGAACTGATCGACACCACGAACGGCAAATTCATGTCAAAGTTTGAATCTGTGTGGATGGAATTATCCGGCTCCGCGCTGCTCGTGGGCAGAAAGTGAGGAAATAATGGGACTCTTCAAAAATTACGTAAATCAAACAAGAAAACCCGAGGGCTTTCTCGGAAAAATGATGGTGGACGGCATGAACGGCGGCCATGCGAAACTGGCGGACTGGGGCATGTCGCACCTGGAAGGGATCGCGCCCGCCGCTATCGTCGAGCTCGGCTGCGGCGGCGGCAGAAACGCTGCGGCGCTTTTGGAACGCTATTCAAAAGCGAAGCTCACGGCGCTGGATTATTCGGAAACGTCCGTGAAAAAGACGAAAGCGACCAACAAAAAAGAGATCTCCGAAGGCCGGTGTACCGTGCAGCGGGAAAACGTGGCTTCGCTTCCGTTCGACGGCGCCGCCTTTGATCTTGCCACGGCGTTTGAAACGGTATATTTCTGGCCGGGGCTGGAAACCTGCTTTGCCGAGGTGTGCAGGGTGCTGAAACCCGGCGGCACGTTCCTGATCTGCAACGAATCCGACGGTACGGACGAAACCTCCCTGAAATTTGAAAAAATCATCGACGGTATGAAGTGCTATACGGCAGAACAGCTCACGTCGGCACTGATGGTCGCGGGGTTTTCTGAGGTCAAAACAGATCACCATCCGTCGAAGCCCTGGATTACCGTGCTGGCAACGAAAGGAAAAATATAACGGCGCGAGGAGACATAGATACACGTATCGTATAAAAGGTCTGTTATGACTCAAAAAAAGAACATAAGAAAATGGCCGTCATTGGCGGGCAGGCTCCTGCTGATCCTGCTCATTTGCCTTGCCGACATTATATGGGCTTCTCGGTTGATTTACCACTGGCAAGAAACCGGTACGATGATTCCGTCAAAAAATGGGGCGGCAGCTTTTCCAACGGCCATCTCTCAGCAACTGATCTTGGCTGCCGTGCCGATCCTCCTGATTGTGATTGGTTTGGCTGTATTCAAAAATCGCTTTGCGCAGGAATTGGCTTTCACGGTTTTCGGGAAACAACAATGGATGATCGTTTTTATCTTGATTGGCGTGCTGCTCTGCGAGACAGCCGCTGCTCTGATCGTCAAAAAGAACGCAGGATCCGTTCTGTACGGCCTGCTGTACTATACGGTCTTTATCGCCTTCACTGAAGAATTTGTCGCGCGAGGTATCTGTGGCCGGCTGCTGAAGGAGGAAAACATCTGGCTTCGCTATCTGTGGCCGAACTGTCTCTTTGCAGCGATGCACTTCTTTGCTTATGCTGACTGGAAAGAGATTACGGCTGACTATGCGCTTCACTTCTTTACAGGAAGTTTTCTGGGACTGATGGCAGGCGGCTGTGTGTTTCAGTTTTTAAAGGAAAAGACCGGCACATTGTGGACGCCGATCCTGATTCACGCCGCACTGGATTTCGGGAATGTCTTCTCTTGGTGAAAAAGATGTGAAGATTCATGAATACGTTGGTTTTTTATACAGAAAGCCATGTTATACGGAGGCAACAGAAAATGAAGGTTCTGGTATATGGGGCCGGTGTTATCGGCAGTCTGTACGGCGCGCTGCTTGCCGAAGCGGGAAACGACGTGACGGTGTACGCAAGGGGAAAACGGTTGGAATGCCTGCAGACCCAAGGCTTGCGTTATATGGAAAACAAGCAGATAAAAACGGCTCCCGTGACCGTGATATCCCGGCTGGAGCCGACGGACAGATATGACTTTATCTTCCTTACCGTGCGTGAGAACCAATTGCTGACGGCGCTTTCGGAGCTGAGAGAGAATATCAGCTCTACGATCGTAACGATGGTAAACTCTCTTGACACTTACGATAAATGGGAAGCGGTCTGCGGGAAAGGACGCGTCCTGCCGGCGTTTCCCGGCGCCGGCGGCGGTTTTGAGGGCGATCTGCTCAACGCCGCCCTGACGCCGCGGCTCATCCAACTGACCACGATAGGTAAAACAGACGGAAGAGAAAAAACGCTGGCTGCCGTTTTCAGAAAAGCGGGCATACCGTGTCAGATCGTAAACGATATGCACGTCTGGCAGATTTGCCATCTGGCGATGGTGGTCCCGATTGCCGACGCGTATTATGAGGCGGCGGATCCTGCAAACGCGGGAGAAGACCATGTATTGATGAAGCAAACCGCTTCACAGATCAAAAAGAATTTCCGTGATGTTTCACGCATGGGGTTTAAGCTGTCTCCCGCAAAAATGAATCTGTTTCGATTTTTGCCCGTATCCCTGATCGGGGCGGTTCTCGGCGGCGTATTCAAAAGCAGCTTCGGCGATACGTTTATGTACCGGCATTCTATGAAAGCGCCGGATGAAATGCGCCGACTGCACGAACAGTTCTATGGCTTTATCGCGGATCATCGGTAATCGCTTACGCAAAAGGAGAACGCAGAGCAGATCGCGCTGTCAGGTAGTTTTCTATATTTGACTGTTAAGCAAATTTTATTTTTTTACTCACAAGTTAGCAAACGCTAACATCAAGGGGGTAACAAAATGTCAGAAGAAGTATTGATCCGTCACTGTTCACCGACGTTGGCAGGAATGAAAACGGGAAACCTGTTTTCTGTCGCTTATACGGACGAAAAGGAACTTCGGGATGAACTGCGCGCGTTCAATCGTCAGTTCGCATCAAAGGGCTTGCTTATCATTCCGCTGCGCTGCCGGGAAAACCGGGCGCTGCTGTATTTGTACCGCCCGAAAAAACTGGCGGATGATCTGCAGAAACCGTCAGCGCGAAAGGTTCTGGAAGATCATGGCTATTCCCCGGAATGTCCGGCGCGTTGCGTGACAAACCTGCGGCAAAGACTTTGCAGCAACGCAGGTTTCCCGCATGAAGTGGGATTGTTCCTCGGGTACCCGCCGGAGGACGTTTGCGGCTTTATTGCACTCGGCGCGGCAAACTGCAAGTGCGTGGGCTTCTGGAAGGTCTACGGTGACGAAGCGGCGGCAAAAAAGACTTTTGCAAAATACAAAAAGTGTACTGCCGTTTACTGCTCGCAATGGGCTAACGGAACAAGCATCGAACGGCTGATCGTGGCCGATTGATATTAAGAGAAAGGCGGATGAAAAAATGAAAGAGAAAAAAACAAAGCAACCAAACGAAGTCTCTGTGCTGATAGGCTACGCCGGGAAGTATAAGGTTCTGACGTTTTTTGGGATGTTCCTTTCAGCTGTCGCAATGGTCATGGGGATGATTCCCTACTTCTGTATCTGGCTGGCGGCAAGGGATCTGATCAGCGTCGCTCCGGACTGGACCGAGGCCACCCAGATCGCAAAATACGGCTGGATGGCGTTCGGCTTTTCCTTCGGCGGTATCATCGTATATTTCGCCGCGCTGATGTGCACGCATCTTTCGGCGTTCCGCACCGCCGCGAATATTCGCAAACAGGGCGTCGCTCACCTGATGAAAACGCCGCTCGGCTTTTTTGACAACAACGCGTCGGGGCTGCTTCGCAACCGTCTTGACGGCGGCGCGGGAGAGACGGAAACGCTGCTCGCACACAATCTCGCAGACATCGTCGGAACGGCGGCGATGTTCATCGCCATGATCGTTTTAATGTTCGTATTCGACTGGCGCATGGGGCTCGCCTGCCTGCTTGCCGCCGTGATATCGGTTCTTGCAATGTTTTCGATGATGGGAGGTAAAAACGCGAAGCTGATGATGGAATATCAGCAGGCGCAGGACGCTATGAGCAAAGCCGGCACGGAATACGTGCGCGGCATCCCCGTCGTCAAGGTCTTTCAGCAGACCGTGTATTCCTTTAAGGCGTTCAAAGCGGCGATAGAGGATTACAGCGCCAAAGCGGAAAGATACACCAGAGGCGTTTGCCGCGTTCCTCAGTCGGTCAACCTAACCGCTACGGAAGGCGTGTTCATCTTCCTCGTGCCCGCGGTGCTTCTGATCGCCCCGTCGGCGCTTTCTGCCGGAAATTTCGCCGGATTCATCACCAACTTCGCTTTCTACGCGGTATTCTCGGCGATCGTTTCCACGGCGCTCGCCCGGATCATGTTCGCGTCAGCCGGTACGATCCTCGCCAAAAACGCGCTTGCCCGTATCAATACAGTCATGAACGCGCCGACGCTTGAAATAACGGATGATCCGCAGACGCCGAAGGACAACGGCGTGGAGTTCAAAGACGTTACGTTTACTTATGACGGCGCTGAACTTCCGGCGCTCGATCATGTTTCGTTCAAGGTCCTGCCCGGTCAGACGGTCGCGCTTGTCGGTCCGTCGGGAGGAGGAAAGACGACGGCGGCAAGTCTGATTCCGCGTTTCTGGGACGTTTCATCCGGGCAGATCCTTGTCGGCGGCGTCAACGTGAAGGATATCGATCCGCACGTTCTGATGGATAAGGTCGCGTTCGTGTTCCAGAATACCCGCCTGTTCAAGACCTCGATACTCGAAAACGTCCGCGCCGCGCGTCCGGACGCTTCAAGAGAAGAAGTCCTTTCGGCACTTCACGCCGCGCAGTGCGACGATATTATAGAAAAACTCCCGAACGGGATAGACACTCTGATCGGCTCGGAAGGAACGTATCTGTCGGGCGGCGAACAGCAGCGCGTGGCGCTCGCCCGCGCGATTTTGAAGGACGCGCCGATCATCGTGCTCGATGAGGCAACGGCGTTTGCCGATCCCGAAAACGAGGCGCTGATCCAGAAAGCGCTGAAAACGCTGACGCGAGGCCGTACGGTCATTATGATCGCGCACAGACTCTCCACCGTCGTCGGCGCGGACAAAATCGTGGTGCTCGATCAGGGACATATCGTTGAAACAGGCACGCACGACGAATTATCATGCGCCGGCGGGCTGTACGAGCGCATGTGGAAAGAATACAATCAGGCAGTCCAATGGAAGATCGCGTCGGTAAAGGAGGGCGTTTGAAATGATGGGGGAAAAACTGAAAAAGAAATACGCGCTGACCGATAAGGGCTTAAGAAACACGAGAGTCGGCGCCGTCTGGACCGTGGTCGTCAATTTACTTATGATGGCGGGCATGGGCATCCTGTATTTTCTGATGCAGAAGTATATGAACACGCTGACGGGCGGCGACGCTCTGCCGAACGCATGGCTCTTTATCGGGCTTGTCGCCGCGTTCGTCGTTTTGTCGTTTATTACGCACCTGCAGCAGTATCATAATACCTACGGACTTGTTTACAGAGAGATAAAAGACACGCGCATCACGCTTGCGGAACGGCTGCGCAGACTTCCGCTCGGATATTTCGGAAAACGCGATCTCGCGGATCTGACCGAGACCGTCATGGGCGACGTCAACCGTTTGGAGCATGTATGGTCTCACTGCCTCGGTTACCTTTACGGCGCGTATATTTCAACGGCGATCATCGCGGTCGTGCTGCTTATCTACGACTGGCGCATGGCGATCGCCTGCCTGTGGGGCGTTCCTGTCGCGTTCATCCTGCTTTTCGGAAGCAGGAAGCTGCAGAAGCGCGCTTCCGTAAAACTGAAATCCGAAGCTGTGGCGGTATCCGACAATATTCAGGAATCGCTTGAGAACATCCGCGAGATCAGAGCGACCAACCGCGAAAAAGAGTATCTTGACCGCCTGAACAAGAAGATCGACCGTGTTGAGAAAACAATGAGAAGCGGAGAGCTGACGATCGGTCTGTTCGTCAACGGCGCTTCGGTCATCATGCGTCTCGGCGTAGCGACGACGATCCTCACCGGCGCGGCGCTCATCCTGTCCGGAAAGATCGACTTTATGCTGATGTTCATGTTCCTCATGGTCATCACCCGTATCTACGCTCCGTTCGACCAGTCGCTCGCACTGATCGCTGAGATGTTCGTTTCTCAGGTTTCCGCAAGCCGTCTCAATGAAATCTACGACACGCCGACGGCGGAAGGCGCGGAAACGTTCAAACCCGACGGACACGACATCACGTTTGAAAACGTCAGCTTCGCCTACGACGATCACGAGGTGCTCCGCGGCGTCAGTTTCACCGCCAAAGAGGGCGAAGTCACGGCGCTCGTAGGTCCCTCCGGCTCCGGAAAGAGCACCTGCGCACGTCTTGCGGCGCGGTTGTGGGATATAAACGGCGGAAAGATAAAAGTCGGTGGCGTGGACATATCGACCGTTGATCCGGAAGTGCTTCTTACCGATTATTCCATGGTATTTCAGGACGTCGTGCTGTTTGACGATACCGTTATGGAGAACATCCGTCTCGGCAGACACGGCGCGACCGACGAGGAAGTCCTCGCGGCGGCAAAGGCGGCGAATTGCGACGAATTCGTTGAAAAGCTTCCGGACGGGTATCAAACGGCGATCGGAGAAAACGGCACAAAGCTCTCCGGCGGCGAGCGTCAGCGCATCTCCATTGCCCGCGCGCTCTTAAAGGACGCGCCGATCGTACTTCTTGATGAGGCGACCGCTTCGCTTGACGTGGAAAACGAAACAAAGGTGCAGGGCGCGCTTTCGCGTCTGCTCGCCGGTAAAACGGTCCTCGTTATCGCGCACCGGATGCGCACCGTGGAGGCGGCGGATAAGATCGTGGTGTTGAAGGACGGCAAGGTCGCAGAAGAAGGCTCGCCCGCAGAACTCCTGCAAAACGAAAACGGGCTTTTCGCCCGGATGCTCTCTCTGCAATCTGCCTCTATGAAGTGGAGAATATAAGCAGGAACGGAGGAAAAACCGGAAATGATCGTTTTACAACTGATCCTGTTTTGCGGGCTGTTTACGCTTATGGTAAAGTTAGGCGTGGGGAACAACGCGCTGAACGGCCTGTTTTTTTACCCGAAGCCGGTGCAGGAAAAAGTGTTTGAGCTTGGTCTGACGGACCGGGAAACGGTTGCGAAAAAAAGAAAACGGTTCATGATCCCGTTCCTCCTTGTTCTGCTGGCCGTGCTGGTGCTGATCATCGGGCTCTGGAACGGCGCAAGCACGTTCGGAACGGCCTATTGGCAGGCGCTGCTGTTCCTTGAAGTCATGAACTGGTACGACGGCGTCGTGATCGACCGCCTGTGGGTCGGGCACAGCAAATTCTGGATCATCCCCGGCACGGAGGGCATCCCGTTCGTTCAGACATGGCCGCAAATACTGAAAAAGCGCGGGATCCTGACGCTGATCTGGATCGCGGGAGCCGCCGTAGTAGCCGGACTCGTAGTATTGCTTTTTTAACGGAAGTATGTTTAAGTAACGTGAAGAACGGAGCGTGATGCCATGATTCTGCCCAAAGACCCGCTTTTGCTGATGAGCGTGGTGAATACGAAACTGCGGGATTATTACGCAGATCTCGACGCGCTTTGCGAAGATCTCAACGAGGACCGCGCCGCGCTGGAAGCGAAGCTGTCCGCGATCGGTTATTTCTACGACCGTCAACGGAATCAGTTTATAAAGTGTTAAATCAAATGATAAAAAGCAACCGGCGGAGGACCCCCGCCGGCTTACTTTTATCAGATGTTTAAGACAGTACGTCTGACCGTCCCGCTGTTTTTCACGTTCTTTCCGTCGCTTTGATCGCCCCGGCGCAGTGGATCCTTACCACCCGATTATCATCGGTCCCCGCGATTTGTTGCAGCGTATCGATATAGGGCAGCACGAATTCCGGGCGGCGCTTTCCGAGAACGCGGAAGATCTCCGGCGATTCCATACGCACCTTGTCGTCGGGATCCCGCAGCAACCCGACATATATCGGCATATAGTCCCGGTACGGGTCCGGCGTGTCGATGGCGATATTCTCCGACGCCCAGATAAAGCTTAATCTGACGCTTGCTTCTTTATCATCGGCAAACCGGAACAACCCCGCCCAATACGGCTCGATCAAATCGAAGTTGCCGCGCCCGATCCTGCCCAAGGCGTTAAGGGCCCGCTCCCGCAGCAGCGGTTCTTCGGAATCCAGGAAATCCGCAATCATTGAAACGCTGTCCCGCACGGCGTCGGGATGGCATAGGCCCATTTCGCCCAGCAGCCACAGCGCCTTTGCCCGTATCTTAACGGAATCAGAAGAAAGAAGCGACGAGACGTACGGGACGTTCGCTTTCCATTCCTCTTTGTTTTTCGTCAGCGCCCCCAGCGTTTTGTATAACTCCGATTCGGTCAACCCGCCATCACCTCGCGATCTATAGTGTCAACAAACGATTCCTATTCTAACATAAAACGCATCAAATAACAATCAATTCTTGATTTATCAGTTCCGTTGCTCGGTTTCGTATGTTATTCATCCGCTGTACCCAAGCCATTTGATCGTCGGCTTTGAGTTTTTCGGTCACGCCCTCTCGCGCAGCCATTTCTTTTACCAGCCGGGAGAAGGAATTCTCTGCCTGAACGTTGATATCGGCAAGGTAGGCGTTCAGCGTTCCGGACATGAACAAATCGAGATATAACGATTTCTTGTATTGCCGGATGTAGCGCAAATGCCGCTGCCCCCATACGCCGATCGGCCTTTCTTCTCCCGGCCCGTTATCCTCGGGTAGTTCGCTCGGCGTCATCACGCCGTTTCGCATCGCCCTGCCGGTGGGATAATACTGCTCGCCGATCAGTTCATACTCCCAGCCGGTTCGTTCGTCGATGATATATTTCTTCATATCATTTACCCTCCGCCTTTTTTATGAGCTTGAGCAGTAGCGCGTCAACGTCTTCGGTCGGATAGTCTATTTCAAGCAGCATGTTCCTCCATTCGTTGATACCGTTGATCAGCAGGTTGCACTCGAAATCCGTAAAACTGATTTTGATTCTTTTCTCTCGCATGATAAAACCTCCGCTTCTTTTTTTGCGTTTTCATCATATCAAAAGAGCGGAACGATGTCGAATGTGCGAAAATGATTTTGTCACAGGCATCCCAAATCATTTGTCACGCGATTATCGGCGAAAATCAAAATTTCGGATATAGATATAGTGGAGGGAGAGGAAAACACGTTCTCTTCCCCGGCAAGTATTCAAGAAGTTGTTAAGTCGGCGCACCCGTGGAAGAGGTTGCCGAAAAAACCGAATACCGTTTTACATAAGGACCCGTTCCGTAAAAAGAACAGGTTCTTTTTTTATGCCAATCTCCGGCTGTCGGCAGCAGCCGAAAAAACGAAGGGAGGTGATTCGATGCTGAAATTACCCACGTTGTTCAGAAAGGATTGGGCGTTCTTTCTGAACGATCGCGGACGGAGATCATATAACGAAATTTGTTTGCATTGCATGCGTAAATGCAAACAGAGCTTCCGCGCCGCGATCCTCAATTGCCCGAAATATATTTCAAAAAGGAGTGAAAATCAAAATGACTTACGCGCCAAACGAACCGCCGATCGACGTTGAACTTGAGGTCGTCCGGGCGAGCGAGATCACGCCGAAGGAGGTCCGATGGCTCTGGTATCCGTATATCCCCTTCGGCAAGGTAACGCTTTTGCAGGGCGATCCCGGCGACGGAAAAAGCAAGCTGATGCTGTCGCTTTCCGCGCTTTTATCGCAGGGAAAACCGCTTCCGTTTACGGATGAAAGTGACGCGCACGAGCCGATGACGGTGATTTACCAAACGACCGAGGACGATGCGGACGATACCGTCGTGCCCCGGTTCATCGCTTCCGACGGCGACCGTGAACGACTGATCTTTATCAGCGAAAACAAAAAGAACCTGACTTTCGGCGACAACCGTATCCGGGAAGCGATCGAACGATACTGCGCGGGGCTTCTCATTCTCGATCCGCTCAGCTCGTATATCGGCGACGGCTGTTCTCTGAACGCCGCGAACGAAACGCGCGCGGAATTCAACCACCTGATTTCCGTCGCGAGGGATACCGGCTGCGCCATCGTCATCATCGCGCACATGAACAAAATGAAAGAGACCTCACCGCTTTACCGTACCTCCGGTTCCATCGATATCGCGGGCGCGGCGAGAAGCATTTTAGCGATCGCGCGAACGAAAAACGAAGCCGATCCGAACGAAAGAGTGATGGTCCAGGTGAAGTCCAATCTCGCGCCGACGGGCTCTGCGATCCTCTTTGCGGTAAACGAAAACGGGATCGATTTTCTCGATGAGATCGAGCTGACGGCGGAGCAGGCGCTCGCCGCTTTCGTTCCGAAACAGGGTAGACCGAGCGAAAAAACGTATGCGGCAACGTCCTTTATAAAGGAAATGCTGAAGGACGGAAGGCTGCCCGCGACCGATTGCGAAGCGAGGCTTGAAGCCGCCGGCTTCAAGAAATCGACCGTCAAAAAGGCCAAGAAAAACGCCGGCGTTTCATCCGAAAAAGACGGCTTTCTCTGGTATTGGACTTTGCCGACGGGCGATGCGGAAAGCGAGGAAAGGCAGGAAGATCTGTTTGACGACGACCTGCCGTTCTGAGCGCGCCGCACGGGGGTCAAGGGGGCTTTGCCCCTTGCCCACGGCACTTTGCGGAGAATCCGAAAGTGTCATAGTGGGTTACACAGATTCGACAGAATCTTGTGTAACGCGCTCTGCGAGATTCTGAAGGAAAGGAGGGAACGCCAATGGCTAACGAAAACAATATGAGCTGCGCCAGAGTAAAGACGTACACTGCGTCAAAAATCGGGGTGATCGAACGGCATAACGAGCGGAAGAACAACGACTACGGGAACGTTAACGTGGACCCGGAACGCATCCCGATGAACGTGCATTTCAAAGATCCCGGCGACAAATCATATATGGATATTCTTCTCTCAATGGAAGAATCCGGAGAGATTTCACGCAGAGGATTGAAAGCCGACGCGGTGCTTTTTGACGAGATCGTGTTCGACGTCAACACCATGTATTTTGAAACGAACGGCGGTTATGAATACGCAAAAAGGTTCTACAAAGAAGCGTATCGGTATGCCTGCAGCAAGTACGGAGAACGAAATATCGTCACCGCCGTGATGCACGCGGATGAAATCAATAAGGCCGCGACGGATGAGCTCGGTCATCCCGTTTATCACTATCATATGCACCTCGTCGCGATGCCGACCGTGAAAAAAGAAATCCTCTGGACGAAGCGCTGCAAAGATCCGAAGCTCATAGGAACTGTGAAGGAAACCGTTACGCAGATCAGCCATTCAAAAATGTGGGCTTC
>CAMOVW010000005.1 GCA_946627725.1 uncultured Clostridia bacterium | reverse complement strand
GCTGAACCCGCAGACACAATAATTAACGCGGCATAAAATGCCGCCCTACCGTTGCGTCACTGAACCTTATCGCGGAGACTGAGATTCTTGCGAACAGCGAACAGCGAACGGCGAACGGCGTTTATCGCGCAAAGTGCGCGATAAATAATAATTATCCTCACAAAATCACCCCTGGAAGAGGGTTCTCTCCTTCTTCCGGGGTGTTTTATTGTTTATTTGTTTGACAAGCAAACCTCAGGAGATCAGCGTTCTGATATCCATTCCGTTCTCTTTCCGGTTTTTCAGATTTTTTGCGTACTGCCAAAGGAATTTATCCACGTCCTTAGCCGCCCGATCCGGCGCATATCGGGCGGTAAAGTTTTCCACAACGCCGCAAAACCGGCTGTAATCATTCAGATCCGCGTTTTTGAACGGTTCGTTAAAGCCTATCCCGTTTTCTTTTTGCAGCTTTTCATTCAGCAGCAGAAGCAGCGCCCGCACGTAATTATCCGCAATGGGGAGCTGCAGTTCGGGCAAACGAAAAGAGCAGTATTTTGTAATAAAAGAATACGGCTTACTGTAGGGCGCGTCAAAAACAACGAAATCGGCAATCAGCTTCGCCGCGTCGGCTTTGGAGGCGCAGCCGTCAAATCTGCATTCCCGCTCGTAAGCGCAGATCTTCTCTGCGGCAAGCATCACGCCGGGCATCAGCTTTTTTCCGGTTTCCCTCTTCTTCAACAGGGTTTCAGCACCGGGCGCGTTGCTGTTCAAACCGGCGCTGTACAGATCGTTCAGCAGAATAACCTTGATCAATATGTTTTCAGGGTCGGAATTGTTCAACGCGCGAAAGGCGGTGGATATGGCTTTCTCCGCCGTCGCCTGTTCTTCGTTGAATTGTTTGATGCAATCTTCGATCTGCGATGATGTTGGGATCTCTATCATACGCATTGCAGCGTCTTTTCCTGTCACGCGGGCACCTCTTTACACTGTTGTATTGCCGGGCACAGGCGGAACCGCAGCGGCCTTTTTCTTCTTCTTTCGCACGATGGAGATCACCACGATCACCACCACGATCACAGCCACGGGCGCTATAATAAACAGCAGCACGTTTTCCGCGCGGGCGGCGGTCATATCGATCACGTAGTATTCCGTTTTGATTTTACTGTCGGCGTCCCTGAAGCCGTATTCCACCGCGGCCTCGTCAAAATACTGGCGGATCTTACTGTCGGTCATCTTTACAAGCTTCCCATCCAGCGGGATATCGTCAAACATCTCGATTTCTTCGTTCAGGTAAGCGATCGAATCGTCGGTGCCCTTGTCAAGCACGGCGATATCGTCCACGGAACCCGCCTTCACGGCGATGGCGGCGTTGCTGTTCAGCACGATCATATAATAATAATCCTCAGAGGAGGTAACGCCGTTCATGGTGTTTTCTTCCTTGGCGAAAACGTCCAGCACAAAGGGCGCGTCCACGTGCACAAACTCCCCTACCGGGTAATCCTCGCCCTTTGCGAGAAGGTCGTCCAGATTCACGGTTTCCCCCTCAGAGAGGAAAGACGCATGCTTATGAAACAGGTTGAATCCGCCCGCCAGCAGGGCGATCACAACCAGCCCCGCAACGATTCTGCCAATGGTAAAGCCGATGGCGGAGCCTTTGTTTTTGCGCTGCGCCTTCTGTACCTGCGCGGCAAATTCCGTATTCTGCGGCGATGCGGGGGCGGCATACTGCCCCTGCGCGGGAGGTGTATACTGCCCCTGCGCGGGAGGTGTATACTGGCCCTGCGTGGGAGGTGTATATTGGCCCTGCGTGGGCGCTGTGTACTGGCCCTGCGCCGGGGCGTCGGTGTTTGGCGCGGCCGCCTGATTCTGCACAGGGGCGTCGCCGGGCTGCTGCGCGGGCGTACCCGCCGTAAAATAAGGATCGAGCGCGCCGCAGGCGGGGCAGCGCTCCGCGCCGCCCGGCATGGGCTGCCCGCAGTATCTGCAATTCATAATGTATCCTCCGTTTTCTTACAGTAAAAAATCCCCTGCAACCGCAAGGGACTTTTTTGTTTGTTGAGAAAAACTTACTTGAGTTCAACCTCAGCGCCGGCTTCTTCGAGCTTGGCCTTGATGTCCTCAGCCTCTTCCTTGGAAGCAGCCTCTTTGATGGTGGTGGGAGCGTTATCAACGGCCTCTTTGGCTTCTTTCAGGCCAAGGCCGGTGATGGTGCGAACAACCTTGATAACGTTCAGCTTGCCTGCGCCTGCGCTCTTGAGAACAACGTCAAACTCGGTCTTCTCTTCAGCGGCGGGGCCTGCTTCGGCAGCGGGGCCTGCGGCTACAACAGCGGCAGCGGCGGAAACGCCGAATCTTTCTTCTACTTCTTTTACAAGTTCTGCAAGCTCAAGAACGGAGAGAGCAGCAACTTCATCAACAATCGCGGTAATTTTCTCGGATGCCATTTTTTAATCCTCCAATGTTAATTTCATTTTTAATGATTGATACCGAATTATTCGGCTGCGGCTTCCTCTGCGGGAGCCTCTGCGGCTGCTTCGCCGCCGTTTTCTTTATCGATGATGGCCTGAATGGCTCTCGCGAAGGAGGCCATGGGCGCTGCGAATACGTAAGCAACGTTGGTAAGGAGCTGCTCCTTGCTGGGAAGCTTCGCAAGCTCATCGATCTTGTCGAGGGAGATAACCTCGCCGTCAATGAAGCCGGTTTTCACGTTGAAGTTCTCATGCGTTTCTGCGAACTTGGAGAGGATCTTCGCGGCGGCAACGTAATCTTCACTGCTGGTTGCAATGGCGGTGGTGCCGTTCAGCATATCGTCCATTGCGGAAAGCGCGGTACCGTCGATAGCGAGACGGATCAGGGTGTTCTTCGCTACGGTGTAGTGAACGCCCGCCTCACGGAGCTCTTTACGAAGCTTGGTATCGTCTTCCACGGTGGTGCCCTTGTAATCTACGACCACACCGGCAACTGCGGAATCGATACGTTCCTTAAGAGCGGCAACCTTTGCTTTCTTTTCTTCTAAAACCTTAGCACTTGGCAAACTGTTTCACCTGCCTTTTCTATTTTCATGCAAAAAGCCCTTTCGCCATGCTGAGGCAAAAGGGCATAAAAATACGTGATTTTCAGCTCCATTCCTCGGCAGGCGGATCAGATCCTTATGCAAAATGCACCTGCTGTCTTAAGAACAGCAACGGTATGATATCATAACAAACGGCGTTTGTCAAGATATTTTTTTTATTCGCTTATTCGGCGGTAGCAAGCACCTTGTTGGGGTTGATCTTGATGCCGATGCCCATGGTGGAAGCCACGGCGCAGGAGCGGATATACTGGCCCTTGGCGGCGGCGGGCTTTGCCTTGATGATGGCGTCGATCAGAGCGGCATAGTTCTCATACAGCTTATCTGCGCCGAAGGAAGCCTTGCCGATGGGGCAGTGGATGATGTTGGTTTTATCGAGACGGTACTCGATCTTACCGGCCTTGGCCTCGTTCACGGCTCTCGCCACGTCGGGGGTAACGGTACCGGCCTTGGGAGAGGGCATTAAGCCTCTGGGGCCAAGGATCTTACCGAGACGGCCAACCAGACCCATCATGTTGGGAGCGGCGATGCACACGTCGAAATCCATAAAGCCTTCGCCCTGAATGCGGGCTACCAGATCTTCGGCGCCAACGATCTCTGCGCCGGCGGCGGTGGCGGCGTCGGCCTCAGCGCCCTTGGCGAACACGCAAACGCGTACCTTTTTACCGGTACCGTTGGGAAGCACCACAGCGCCGCGAACCTGCTGATCCGCGTGGCGGGAGTCTACGCCCAAACGAACGTGGAGTTCTACGGTCTCATCGAATTTGGCCTTGGCGGTTTCGCAAACGAGCTTCAGCGCCTCGGTGGAATCGTACAGCTTGGAGCGGTCTACCTGCTTTGCGCTGTCTACATACTTTTTACCGTGTTTCATTGTATAATACCTCCCCCGCTCAGTCTGTTACGGTGATGCCCATGCTGCGGGCAGTACCGGCTACCATGCGCATGGCGGCTTCCACGCTGCCGGCGTTCAGATCGGGCATTTTCTGCTCGGCGATCTTTCTTACCTGCTCGGTGGTGATGGTAGCTACCTTCGTCTTGTTCGGAACGCCGGAACCCTTTTCGATGTTGCAGGCCTTTTTGATGAGAACGGCCGCGGGAGGCGTTTTGGTGATGAAGGAGAAGGAACGGTCTGCGTAAACGGTGATCACCACGGGGATCACGAGACCCATATCGTTTTTGGTTCTCTCGTTGAATTCCTTGGTGAAAGCCATAATGTTAACGCCGTGCTGACCGAGTGCGGGACCTACAGGGGGAGAAGGGGTTGCCTTTCCTGCGGGGATCTGAAGCTTGATTAAGCCTACTACTTTTTGTGCCATAACTGCACCTCCAAAAAAATGTGGTAGTGGCGGGAACAGAAAGATTTATTCCCTCCCACGGCGCATAAAGCGCCATAACAGGCCGCAAGGGGCCTAATTACCAAAAACTAATCGACTGCGGGCTCTACCTGATCGAGCCCCAGCTCCAAAGGCGTGTCTCTGCCCATCATGGAGATGATCACGCGAACGGTATCGTTTTCAGCGTCGATCTTATCAACGATACCCGAGAACCCGTCGAAAGAACCGTAGATGATGGTGACCAGATCGCCCACCTCGTAGCTCAGGCTTACGCTGTGCTTTTCTACGCCGAGGCGGTAAACCTCTTCCTGCGTAAGGGGCACGGGGCGGCCGTCCGGGCCCACAAAGCCGGTAACGCCGCGGGTATTGCGGATGATGTACCAGATCTCGTCCGTCATGCGCTGCTCTTCGGCCTTTTCGTTATACGAAACAGCCAGCTTTACCAGCACGTACCCGGGGAAGATCTTGCGCTCAACCTCGCGCTTTTTATCGTCTTTGATCTCGGTAACGGTTTCGATGGGGACGCAAACCTCAGCGATCTGTTCCTGAAGACCTCTGTTTTCAACAACTTTTCTGATATTCTCGGCTACCTTGTTCTCGTAACCGGAATAGGTGTGAACAACATACCATTTATAATCTTCAATCATAACTGACCTCCGCGTTTGCAAAAAAGCTTAGAATTATCAGCCTGCCGTAGTGGATTCGGTATCCTGCGCGGCGGTATCGGCTTCGGCAGCCGATTCGGTTTCGGGAACATCTTCGGAAGAAGGTTCTTCCGCCGTGGTGATCTCGGGGTTTGCCGCATCGGTAACTTCTTCGGTAACGGCTACCTGTTCGCCGAGATTGCCGGCCAGCGTTTTACCGCCGTTGAACAGCGCGGTAAGGCCCTGATCGAAGCCGTAGATCACAAGGCCCACCACAATAATGGAAGCAAGCACCACTGCGCTGGATTTGAGCACCTGGGTCCTGCCGGGCCAAACGACCTTTTTCACGGTTCCGGTAAAATCCTTCCAGAACTTTTTCACACTCTTACCGGCTCTGGACGCGACGTTACCTTCTTTTTTCGGCTTGCTCTGTTTAATTCTTTCCTGCTTTGCCTTTTTGGCGGCTTTTTCGGCTTCTTTTGCAGCCTTTACCGCATCTTTTTCGGTATCTGCCATACGCTCCATCCTTTCAATGAGGACTCTGTTTTTTAAGCCCTCTTACTTGGTCTCTCTGTGAAGAGTGTGCTTTCTGCAGAATCTGCAGTACTTGTTCATTTCAAGTCTGTCGGGTGTGTTCTTTTTGTTTTTCATGGTGTTGTAGTTGCGCTGCTTGCATTCCGTGCATGCAAGGGTGACTTTCACTCTCATTTCGGCACCTCCGTTTTTTAATGTTGCCTCCCTCATTTTACTGCGTACATATAAAATTTACACGCAAAACAGGGCAAAAAAATAAACCCTGCAAAGAGGTACAATAACTATACCACAGGCAGGGAATACTTGTCAAGTATTTTTTTATTAAATTTTAGATTTACACAAATACGAATCCCCGGATCGCTTTTCTGTAAACCGAGGTGTTCATACGGTGCAGCTTTTCGCCCAGAGCGGCATAAACGGGGTCGCCTCCCTTTCCGCAGAGTACGGCAAACTGCCGGCCCACCTCGGCGTCGGCAACGTCGCCATTGCCGGCATGCATGTAATAAAACGAGAATGCGCCGGAGCGCGCAAGGCTGTTGTAAAAATCGGGCGAGAACTGCATGAGCACGTCGTACATGGCGCTTTTCGCGATCTCCGCCAGCAGCGGCGAGGGCAGATACCGTTCAAGGCTGATCTCCGCCGAGAACACGGAAAGGAACCGGGTCTGCAGAAGCACGTCCTCGGTGGGCAGCACGCCGTTTTCCATTACGAAATCCACCAGCTCCGCCGGTGCGGCGCGGTAAGAAAAAGAGCTTACGATGTTCGCCCCCAGCGTTTTCGCCTTGGCGATATTCCCGTTGAAATGCTGGCGTGAGGATTCCGCAAGAAACCCCTGAAAATCGACGTCCTCCGCACTTTTCTGCGGCGCGCCCACAATTTTCATATCGCTGTCGTCATACAGTTCCGGCATACCGATCCCCCCTGAGATCACGGAATGATCCAACTAATTTATTCGCTGATCGCCTCTGCGGCCTCTTTTTCCGCAAGGGCGGCCTCACGCTTTGCAAGGCGCTTGAGCTTTGCTTTGTAGCCGAGCAGTTCCGCAAGCTGGGTTTTGGGCGTGAGATAAGAACCGAGTGAAAGCGGCTGGGGCGTATACATCCCGCGGAAATCGGAACCGCCCACCATCAGCAGCTTTTTCTTTTTCGCATAGGCGTAATAGATATCGGTGTGTTCTTTATCCGCCGACGGGTGCCACACCTCTACGCCATTGATCCCCATATCCACAAGGCGGTCCAGCAGCGCAAGCGGATCGGCATACACGGCGGGACGCGCCAGCACCGAGATGCCGCCGGCGTCTTTGATCGCGGTAAGCACCTCCGCCGTGTGGGCGTATGCGGGCGTTTCAATGATATTCGTTTCGCTTTCGGAACAGAACAGCTCCCGGTACAAATCGGAATAGATGCCGTCCGTTTCGCCGCATTCCATCAGCGCGTGCATGATGTGCGGTATGTAAAGATTTGTGGAACCGGACGCGCAGCGCTTGATCACGTCCGCCGTGATCGGAAACCGCTTTGCGGTTTTGATCATCATTTTCTGCGCGGCGCGTTTGGTGGCCGCCGCGTTTCTGTGGCATAGCCCTTCCAGCCGGTCGGCGTAATCGGGCAAATAGCAGAGGATGTAAACAACCTCCCCCGTTTCGGCGTCAAGCGACGAAAGCTCTACGCCGGGCACGACCCGTATGCCGTTTCTCTCCCCTATGATCTTCGCTCTTACCGTACCGGCCTGACAGTCGCGGTCGGTGATGGCGATGGTTTCAAGCCCCCTGTTTTTCGCGAGCGCGATAATATCTTCAATTCCCATACTGCCGTCCGTTAATCGAGTATGGCAATGCAAATCTCCGCCCAAAGTGAATTATCCCCCTTAAAAAAGTCTATATACATAGACCCGCCAAGAAAATCAGTGAAACAGCGCTATTCTGCAATTTATGGCGCTGTTTCGCTGATATTATTATATAACTTTTTGAAAGAGAATGCAAGAGGATAATAAAATTTTTTTATGAATGATACGAATCCGCGCTTAATTCAGGCTGAAGGCTTTCAACATGCTGCGCCGTTCTGCCGGATTTTTCTGCCCGGTCTTTTCTTTTACGGTAAGATACGCCAGAAGCGCGCCGCCGCAAACGATACAGCCGAAAAAGGCGATCAGCATATCCATATCGGTATCGAGCACGGCAAGCTGGCCCGGGTTCTCAGCGCCGAAGCCGAACAGCTTGAAGAAGAACATATCCGCGGGCGGATCGTAATAAAAGTTCTGGTTGTAGGAATCCGGCATCAGAAAATCCGTAAAGAACTCAAAAATCTCCCATACCACGATCACCGTGCATGAAAAACCCATGGAAGCCACGCTTTTTGTAAACTTCGGCAGCGTTTTCCCGTTGCGGGTGCCCTCGATCAGGCAGAAGGCGATGAATACCGCCACGCCGCCCGAAACCAGATGCAATATCTTATCATATTCGCGGATCTCGCCGTTCAGGCCGAACCCCTGCCCGATCAGAGAGCCGAAGCATACAAAGATATCGATATAGCTCTGCACCCGCAGATTGATCTTGCCGAAGAAAAGCTTTCCGAAAAACAGGATGCGCACCAGCGGGATCACAAACGTAGCCACCAGATTCACCGCAAGCTGCATCACAACGGTATCATACCCCTGCGTAACGTATCTTTTGATCAGAACGTATATCATCACCAGCCGTAGCGCCCACCAGCAGAGGTACTCTATGGGGTGCAGCTGCGCTTTCATATCGCGCAGTTCATTTTTGAAGTACGCCTTAAAGGTGGTTTTCGGGAAGGTCCAGCCGTACAGCAGGCCGTATTCGGGGGTGTGCTGCTTCCGGTTGCGCAGCGCGCGGTAAAGGACCAGAGCGCCGCCGCCCAACGCGCACCCGATCATGCAGCAAAGGATTTTCAGATCCAGATCCATGATGGGATACTGCGCCTCCCCGGCAAGCCCCTTGCCGAAGATCGCAAAAAACAGGGTGTTGTTTACCGGCGTGCGGTGATACCCCTGCAGCGCCGACCCCTTGATATAGTAATCGAAGAAAAACGTGACGACCACGTAAACCGTCATAAACAAATAGGTAAAGCCCGTACCGAATAAAAAGCTCTGAAAATCCGTGATCCGCCTGCCGTTTATCTTTTTGCTCGCTTTATTGTAAATCGCCGACCCCGCAAACACGGCGGCGAACCCAACGGCAAGGCTGATCCATTTATCCAATTCCATACACCGTTTCCATCCTTTCTCAAATCGGCTATATAGTATCATATATATATGAGAAAATAAACGGAGTTAATGAAATTGTAATCAATTTTTAATTATTTTGTTACCAATACCATTATAAAACCCCCGAAGCCGGGGAGGCTTCGGGGGATGGGTTTATTTGCGCGGTGATCAGCCGAAGTTGAACAGGTTTCTGAAGAAGTCGCCGATCTTCTTGAAGAAGTTCAGGATCTTCTGCCAGAAGCTGATCTGGCCGTTCGGGATCACTTCGTGGTCGTTGACCACGTCGGGCGTGTACTTGTTGAGCAGGTCGCCCAGGGAGATCTCAAGCTGACGCAGGAAGCCAACGTTGCTGGTAGCGAACAGCTGGTTCAGGAACGTGTAGTCGCCGTTGAATTTGGCAAGGCCGTTGTTGGTGGCTACGCCGGCGTTCAGAGCAGCATAGAAGATGTAGTAAACGGTGTACATGATCTTATCCATGCCGCCTTCGGAAGCAGCCATCTGCGAGAAGTTCTCGAGCAGCGAGCATACGAACTTGTAGCCGTCGCCGTTGAGCTTGGTCTTGAGCAGCGCTTCAAGAGCGGTTACGTTCTGCGGGATGGAGATGAACTTGAGCAGCAGACGCAGCAGGATGGTTACATAGTCAACCTTGTCGCCGCCGGCGCCGTCCTTGCTGTAGTTCATGGTGTAGTCGATCGCGTTGCCGCCGCTTACCTGTCTGGTCTTGCTGGCGTCGCTCTTATAAGCGGTGCCGATCTGTTCCTCGGGCAGGATGCGCTTGGAGGTGAAGCTGTCTACGGTACCGATGCTCAGTTCTATTACGGCGTCGCCGATCATATCGGTAAGATCGAAGCCGGAGATCTGATCGCTTACCATATCGATCACCATCTGGATCAGGCTGTTGGCGGTGAGTTCGGAGAGATCGATGTTGGCCATGGCCAGCAGGTCGATTTCGCCCTTGCTGTTGTGCAGCGCGTCAACGTCCGCAATCAGAGGCTCGATGGTGTAAAGCAGGCTGTATACCGGGTTCAGCAGGTTCTTCACAGCGGTATCAAGGCCATAGGAGTTCAGGAAGTAAACCACTGCGGGCAGTTCCTTCAGGATCTCGTTGATCGGGTCATTCAGGATGTTGTTCAGACGCTCGAAGATCGGCGTGATGATCGTGGAGATCATCTGGCTGTTATCGGTGATGGCGTCGAACTCGGCCTGGGTCTTGATGTTGCCGTTGGTGCCTACGCACAGGGCTTCAAGGATCGGGATGATGGCGTTCTGATAACCGTCAGCGCCGTGGATCACAAGGTAATCATCGCCGGCAGCGTAGTTATCGCCGGAGTTCACAACCGTATCGTGGTTGAACAGAGCGATATCGGTGTCGCTGGAAAGCAGCCATCTGAGCAGCGGGGCAACAGGCGCAAGCAGATCGCAGATCGCCTTGATGAACTGCTGCTGGTTGCCTTCGGTGATGGTGGCAACCCTGCCGTAAAGCAGGTCGTTCAGGTCCACGCCGAGAGAGGCGTTGAGAACGTTAACGATGTGGTTGAACAGCTGATCGCCGATGGTCTCTTTCAGGTTTGCAACCGCGCCTGTGATCGCGCCGGCAAGCTGCTGCAGGATCTTATTGGTGTAGATGTTGTTGCCGATGAGCTTCTTCAGGATCTCTTCAAGGCTCTTGTAGGTACCGCCATTGCCGTTATCTACGCCCAGAAGCACGAGATACGTATCAATGAACAGCGGCAGGAACTTGGAGATGTAAGCGCCCATCTCTCTGGTGTACAGCGGGCCGTAGATGCCGGTGCCGAAGATGCTGTTGCCGGTAAGACCGTTCGCAGCGGAGATCACCGTGCCGGTATCGGCGTACTTCAGGAAGTTCCATTCGTACTTCGCCATCGGGATGCTCATCTCGTTGTTGGTGAGCAGAGCCACAAGTGCGTCGAAGCTTGCAGCCGCCTTCTGTTCTTCCATGTTCGCAGCGCTGCCGAGCAGGCTGATGAAGGCGTCGCGGTTATCGGCGTATACGATCACGTCGAGCAGCAGGGTAACAACTACGGTGATGAAGTCGATGCGGTTCTCCTTCTCGGAGTATACCATACGGAAGTTGCCGAGCTCATCGTAAGAGGTGAAGTACTCGGTAGCGCCGAAGTAGAAGTTCTTGAGGTAATCGCCGATCGGGGTGCCGATATCGATGTTGGTCTTATTCTCAACGAGATCGAAGATGAAGTCGAAGTTCAGGTTCGCAAGATCAACGTTCTTGATCAGGCTGTTGATAGTGAGTTCATCCTTGATGTGAAGCTCGTCGTTCACTTCTTTCAGGAGTTCATCGATCGGGGCAAGCAGGTTCGTTACGCTTATGCTCAGGCCATCCGCGTTGATGAAGTAGATCACGTTCAGGATCAGCTTCAGAGCTTCGTTGATGGTGTCGCCGCCGTAAAGGATATCATCGATGCGGTTTACAAGGTTGGTGAATACGTCTCTGAGCGCCACGTCGGCGGTTTCGGCAGAGATATCGGTATCCACGCCGAGGGCCGCAAGGATCGGAGCAAGGCCATACTTGTAGCCTTCGCCGCCCTTCAGGATGATGGTCCAGGGCTCGCCGTCGCTGAGGTGCGTGAAGAACTTGTATTCGCCGCCGAACAGTACGAAGTCAAGTACGGGTGAGAGCGGGCTGAGGGTTTCAACCATGAAGTCCACAAAGTCTTCTTTGCTCTCAAGGCCTACGGCTTGGGCATTCTTCAGAGCGGTAAGCTGGCCTGCGCCGAGCAGGGAGCCTACGGTATCCACAAGCACGCCGTCGATCTTGCCGAGCGCGTTCTTGATGTAACCGAGCAGCAGGTTCGCAAGGTCGATGCTGTCCGGATTCACATCCTTGCTGCTCCACAGGTCGAGCTTGTTGGCAAGCAGATCGCTCAGGCTGTTGGCGTCGGTGAACTTGGCGATCGCGAGATCAACGATCTCATCGATGTTCTGGTTGAGGTAATCTCTTACGTCGGTGTTCCAGTTGTTGGAATACTTCAGAGCGTTCTGGGTTCTTTCAACCGGTTCCGCCGGCCAGTTGGTGGTTTCGTTGCTCAGGGCCTCGGTGATCTTGGCCTGCAGCTCTTCCTCACTGTAGTTCCAGAAGTATACCCAGTTGATATTCAGCATCTCGGGGTTGGTCTGGATGCCGGTGGTGAGCAGCAGCTTCAGGGTGTGGAAGTTCTCCTGCGTGAAGTCTTCTCTGAAGCCCTTGATGATCTCGGTGATCGGGCCTTCGTTGGCGTCGTACAGGATCACTTCAAGCACTACGCTGAGAAGCATGGTGAGCAGGTCGCCCTTGTTCTCTTCGTCAAGGCTCAGCTTGTAGCCCTTGTAGTTTTCAGCGGAGGAGATGTACGCGTTCGCGTAATCGCCGATGTAGAAGTATTCGAGAATGTTCTCTTCAACGCCGTCTTCATTGAAGTCGCCGGTGAATACGTCGTTCAGCTTCAGGCCGTGAACCGCATCCAGGTTTTCAACGATATTGAAGAGGCCTACCAGATCGAGCTTATTCAGGTCGATGTTGAAGTTATCGAGTACGTACTGCTCAATGTTTTCGCTGCCCAGATCAAGGAAGCCGAGCTCGATGACCTTGTTCACAGCGTCGATCACGCCGCCAACCATATTATATACGGCGGTGGACAGACCGTTTGCATTGATGAAGTACAGCAGTTCGGGAAGAAGCTCAAACGCTTCGTTGATCGGATCTGCCAGGATGGTATCCACGCGGCGCAGGATCGCGTTAACGATCGCGGCGAAGAAGTCCATCTGAACGCCGTTCACGTCTACCTTGGTGGAGCACTTCTGCGTGCCGTCGTAGGCAGGCAGCTCTACGCCGAGGGCTTCCAGTACGGGTACAAGGCCGGTGGTGTAAGCATCCACACTCTGGATCACGATCAGGTTCTCGGTACCGGTGGCGTTATCCACAAACAGGGTGATATCCTTGCCGAAGAACAGCCAGTCGATCACGCTGTAGATGGGCTTAACGATCTCCACTACGGCAGCCGCAAACTCAGAAGAGGTGTAGGTCTTGGTCTCGTCGAAGTGCAGGCTCTTCCAGTAGGTGAGGTCAATGTCAAGGAACGCGTCGATGGCGCCGAGAAGCGTCTCGTCCAGTACGTCGTACAGCTTCTGAACCAGTTCAAGGATCTTGTTCAGATACTCGCCCTTGTAGAGCGTGAAGCTCTTGTTGATCAGCTCGCCGAGCGTGGAGGACTCGTTGCCCGTCATAGCGAGAACGGAGTTGATGATGGTATCAAGGTTGTTATAGAGGTCGTTGGCCAGGGTCTTGGTCCAGTCGCTCTTATAGGTGAGGTAGTTGTTGAACGGGGTATCCGGCGTTGCGTAACGGTCGAAGGCTTCTTCATACGTGCCCTCGAAGTAGTTCCAGTCGTATTCGTAGTCTTTGCCGCCGAGGGTTTCAAGCGCGTTGATGATCTCTTCGATGGTACCTTCGTCAAGTCCGGCAAGGTCTTCGATCACAGCGTCGTTATCCTCATACAGGGCGGCTTCGGCAAGGAAGTTGACCAGAACGGTGATCATATCCGCACGATCTTTCTGTGCATCCTCGGAGTAACCCATCTTGAACAGGGTCTTGCCGTTGGCGGATTCGTAAGAATAGATCTGGCCGAGATAGAAGTTATCGAGCTTGGTTTCGGTAACCACGTCTACCAGTTCAAGGCCGGTGAACAGTTCAACGATCTTAACGATCTCAACAAGGTCAAGCTTCTTGGTGTTGATCACCAGCTCTTTACCGTTGAGCTTATCGGCAAGCGCGTTGTTCAGAAGGCTGTTGAGCAGACCGTCGATATCGATCTCATCGTAGGCATTGCCGGCGATGTTCAGTTCGATGCTCAGGTCTTTCAGCAGGGCGTTGATGCCGTCCACAAGGCTGAGCGGCGCGCCGAGCAGGTGGTTCACGGAAGCGGCAAGGCCGTTCGCGTTGATGAAGTAGAACAGTTCGGGCAGAAGCGCAAGCACTTCGTCCACAGGATTCGCAAGGATCTCTTCCACTCTGGTGAAGGCCGCAAGCAGGATCTTTTCAACCTTCTCTTCGATGGTGGCGGTGTTCTTTGCGTCGGTAAGGTCTACGCCCAGAGCCTCAAGCAGCGGTACAAGGCCTTCGTTGTAGCCGTCGTAGCCGTTGATCACAAGGATGTCGTCTACCACGCCGGTATCGGTATGTCTTCTGTTGAACAGACGGATGCTGCTGCCGAAGAACAGCCAGTTGAGTACGTCGCTCAGCGGGGCCACGATTTGGGCCAGCGCCTTGGAGAAGCCTTCCTTATCGGAAACAAGCGCTTCATCAAAGGTCATGTTATCCCATGCGTGGATATCGATATCCAGAATCAGGTCGAGCGCATCGGCGATCACGTTGTTATCGGCTTCTTCGCCTACCGCGTCGGTGATCAGCTGATCGAGCTGGCCTACCAGATCCTTGATGGCGTTCACGATGGTGTTGAGGTTATCAGCCGTGTATACGCTCTTCATGGAGAAGACGCCTTCGATGATCTTTGCCACCGAGGTATCGCCCTGGCCGGCCATCTTGAGAACGGAAGCAATGATGCCGTTCAGGTGGTCGTCAAGATAATCGGCGAAGTCTTCGCTCCAGTTGCTGGCGTAGGTCAGATAGTTGATGGTGCGTTCGGGTGTGGTTACGGTGATATCCGTGCCGTTGAAGGTGGCGGCGGAATCGAAGTAGAACCACTCGTAATCGGGTGTGATCTGGATGGCGCGTTCTTTCACAAGGGCAAGCACGTCGCTGATGATGCCCGCGGTGAGTTTGAATTCGTCTTCGATCACTACCTGGTTGTGGGCGTTCTCGAGCAGCTCGATGGCGAAGCTGAGAACGATGGTGATCAGATCGCAGCGATAGTTGTACTTATCGGTCTCCGGGAAGGCGATCTTGTAAGCAACGTCGAAGTTGGATACGGTATCATACTTCGTGGGCGTACCGAGTACGAACTTGCTGATCGGATAATCGGTGCCGAGCACTTCCATGATCTGAAGATCGGTGAGGGCTTCGATCACTTCCACAGCCCAGCCGGTGTTCACGCCGTCCAGCGTGAAGGTAACGGGCTCGTAGGCGTATTTGTTCAGCAGGTCGGTCACGTAGCCTTCCAGATACTTCACGGGATCCAGCTTGCCGTCCACGATCATGTCATCCAGGATATCGCTGTTGAGCGAGGAGAGATCCAGCTTTTCAACCACAGCGTTCACTACGTTGAGCAGCAGACCGGCGAAGTTGTTCACGATCACGCTCAGGCCGTTGGCGTTGATGAAGTAGATCAGCTCGGGGATCAGATCCAGAACTTCGTTCACCGGATCGGCGATGATCTCATCGATGCGGTTCACAAGGCCGGTAAGGATATCCTTCAGCAGGGCCACGCCGTCGCCGTTATAAGCGGCGCTCTTCTTCAGGCCCTTCACGCCGAGAGCTTCCAGCAGAAGCGCAAGCGCGTTGCCGTAACCGTCGGAGCCGGGGATGTTGATCAGGGTCTTGGTCTGGGTGGCATCCTGATCCACAGCGAAGAAGTTGTAGCTCTCGCCGAGGAGCAGCCAGCCGAGCAGCTTGCCTGCGGGCTGCAGCAGCAGGGTAAGACCGTTGATGAAGTCTTCTTCATTCTCAATGGCGTAAACCTTGATGCCGGAATCCGCATTGTATCTCAGGCCGGTGCCGTCCGTAATATAGGTGGTGGATTCGTCGTAATCGGCGAAGGAGTAGGTGAAGTTCCAGCCGGTGATGTCGGCGCCCAGTACAAGGCCCGCGAACTCAGCCAGATGCTGGCCGATCACAGCGTCCTCACCGTAGAGGTAAGTCTGGAGCAGTTCAAGGATGGTGTTCAGATTATCCGCGGTGAAGATGGTATCCATCGCGAAGTCTTCATAATAACCGTTGAGCAGGTCGCTCAGGGAGGTGGCGTCTTCCATAACCAGCGGCAGGATGCCGTCGATCAGGCTGGCAAGGTTCTTGTCGATGCCGTCCGCTCTGGGCAGGGTCCAATCGTTTTCGTATTCGAGATAGATGAACTGGCTGGTGGGCACGGTAAGGGCCGTGTTCACGGTGATAACGCCGGTTTCGGGATCTTCGGTCTTGATCGTAACGGTCTCGTCGAAGTAGTTCCACTTCATCTCGTTATACTTATAGGTGTAAATGTCTTTATCTCCGGTGATCAGCTTAACGATGGTGTCAACAAGATCCTTGTTGCTGTCGTCAAGGCCAAGCAGTTTTTCGAGGGCGGCCACGTTATCCGCGCCGGTCTCTTCGTTCTTGTACAGGATCACTTCGATGATGAAGTTGAGAAGCAGGGTGATCATCTCGGCTTCGCCTTCAGCGTCGGAGTAAACCATCTTGAAGCCGGTCTTGCCGGAGCCGGACGGGTAGGATACGAGCTTGCCGAAGTAGAAGTAGCGGATGTTCTCCTTGGTTACGATATCGGTGATCTCCATGCCGGTGAAGGCTTCCACGATCTCGGCAATGGTAAGCAGCGTTACGTGCTTCAGGTTCACGGTAACGTTGGAACCCTCGGGCAGGTAGTTTGCAAGCAGATCGTTAACGATGTCGTCGATATTGATTTCGGTGTAAACCTTATCGTTGATTTTCACTTCAACGCCCAGCGCCGCGATCACTTCGCTGATCTGCGGCAGCAGACCCACAACAGCGTTCAGCAGGTTGTACAGGGAAGCGGTAAGGCCGCCTGCGTTGATGAAGTAAAGCAGTTCGGGCAGCAGGGCCACGATCTCATGAACGGGATCCGCAAGGATATCTTCCACTCTGGTGAATACCGCGGTAAGAAGTTCCTTCATGAAGTCTTCGCCTGCAACCAGCTTACCGGAGGCGGGGAATGCGGGCAGCTCTACGCCGAGGGCTTCGAGCAGCGGTACAAGACCGTACTTGTAGCCTTCCGCGCCGGTGAGGTTGATAAGGTCTCTCGCATCGTCGTACAGGGCCTCGGTGGTCTCACCGCCGCCGTTGCGGTAGAACTCGTTATCGTAGAAGTACTTCATGTCTTCGCCGAACAGGAACCAGTTGAGAAGCTCATAGATGGGTTCGAGTACGGTTACAAGGGTATCTACAAAGGTCTCCTTATCGTTGACGACGAGGGCGTCGGTATCGATGTTGGCGTATACCGAGAAGTCGCCGCCGATGATCAGGCCGATGGCGTTCACAAGGGTCTCGCCGTAGTTATCGATCAGGCCCTGGATCGCGTCGAGGATGGTAACAAACAGATCCTTGGTGTAGATCTGATCCACGGTGAAGTAACCGGCGATCAGTTCCGCAACGTTATCGGCGTCGATGCCGGGCACCATACCGAGCACTTCGGAGATGATGGCGTCGATGTTGTTTACAAGGTAATCGGCGTCTTCCTTGGTCCAATCGGTGTAGTACTCAATGTAGTTGATCGTACGCGCGGGCGTTGCGATGGTGGTGGAATAGTCGATAACGGGCTTCGGATCCTTTTCGGTAATGCCGTCCGCCTTGTAGATGGAGTGGTCGGGATCGAAGTAGAACCAGTCGATATCGATCATCTCATCCAGGTTGCCGCCCTTAAGCAGTGCAACGATGGCGTTGATGGTATCGGCAGTGATGTCTTCGTTGCCGATCAGGGCAACCAGAGCGTTTACGTTATCGGTGTTATCGAGCAGATCGAGCACAAGGCTGATCAGGATGGTGATCATGTCGGCGCGGGTCTGGCCGATCAGAGTGTGGTCGGCATTGCCGTTTTCATCCAGCTCGGCGGTGTTGAAGCGAAGCTTGTAAGTATCTTCATAGGTGGTGGAAGCGGAGTCGTAGCTCTCTACCACGCCGATGATGAACTTATCCATGGTGTAGCCCACCACGTCGTCGATCTCAAGGCCGGTGAAGATCTCAACCATATCGATCACGAACTGCAGGTCAACGTCGTCGAAGGAGAAGGTGAAGTCTGCGGGCGCCTTATCGCCGAGCAGCTCCTTGAGCAGGTCGGTCATGATGGCGTCAAGGTCTACCTTGTAGGTGCCGTTGTAGGGTTCGCCTTCCGCGTTGGTGCCGTCGCCGTTCTCGGTGAGATACTTGGCAAGGTCGCCTTCTACCATGCTGTCGAGCAGGCCGCTCTCAAGCACTTCGTTCACGATGGCAAGCAGTACGCTTGCGAAGTTCTGAACCACAGCGCCAAGGCCGTTGATGTTGATGAAGTAGATGATCTCGGGGATCAGCGCAAGGATCTCTTCGATCGGGTTGGCAAGGATCACGTTCACTCTGGCAAGTACGGAATCGATCACGTCTTTGATCAGAGCGGCGCAGTCGTAAGTGCCGGAACCGGCGGCGGTCTCATAAGCGGTGTAGGGCTTCAGGCCTTCGCAGCCGAGGGCTTCCAGCAGAAGCACAAGGCCGGAATCGTAACCGTTGGAGCCGGGCACGCGGATGAGCTCGTTGTGCAGGCGGTTGCCGTCGTCGTCCACGTTGCCGTTCTCGCTGGGTACGAAGAAGCCGAAGGTGTTGCCCAGCAGCAGCCAGCCAAGCAGACCCTGCGCGGGTTCAAGGATGATCTGGAGACCGGAGGAGAAGTCGGAGTAATCGTCGTTATCCGTATTTATAATGTAATGTCTGATCTCTTTGCCGTCCACGGTTTCGGTGTAGTAACCAAGGCCGTTGGCTTCGGCGGTGGCGGTGCCGTCGGCTACGAAGTCGTAGCTGCCGTCCCACTTCGAGAGGTCTACGTTGAGCACCAGGCCGATCAGATCGGTGAGGGCCTTGGGCAGCGTGATATCGCCGCTGTTGAACAGGCCGTTGATGGCGTCAAGGATCGTCTGCAGCGTTTCGGCGTTCAGATAATCCGCAAGGTTCACATACTGGCCGATCAGCTTGCTGATATCGCCGTCTTCCACGCCCGCAAGGGTGAGGATCTGCTTCACGATATCCTCAAGGCCGTTATCGATGTAAACGGCTTTCTCGAAGCTCCACTGGTTGGAGTAATCAAGGTATACGAACTTATGGCTCGGAACGGTGATGCCATCGCCCAGCGTCTGCTCGTGATCCCAATAATTCCAATCAAGCGCGGCGGGATCCACTTCCTGGATCTCACGGATGCCGTAGATCAGGTCCACAACCTTCTGAACAAGGTTTGCGGGATCTTCTTCGTCGTTGATCAGCTTATCGATCTCGGCGGCGTTGGAGAAGTCGCCGTCCTGATACAGGAGCACTTCAAGCACGAAGTTCACGATCACGGTGATCATATCGGCGGAGCCGGGCATACGGAACGCGGGCTTGCCGTTGGCGGACTTGAAGTATTCGATGCCGTTGAGATAGAAGTTATCGATCTTATCGGCGCCTACCACGTCAAGGATCTTGAGGTTGACAGCCTTATCGCCGATGTAACCGCCGGCAAGGATGCCTTCCACAAGCTGAAGGATGGCTACAAGATCAAGCTTGGTGAAGTTGATGTTCTGCAGTACGTAATCTACCAGGCCGGTATCTTCTTCGGCGCTGTTTTCATCCTTGAAGAGCGCCAGTATGATGCCGATCACGTCGGCCATATCCAGCGTGCTTTCGGCGGTGACGTTATATTCCTTCAGCGCCTTGGCAAGCTTCACCATCATATCGTCCTGATCAGCGTCGGGCGCATCGGGATCGATATCGGCGGTAAGGGATACGAGCACGGGAGCGGCTTCGTTCACAAGGCCGATGATGGGCGCAAGCAGATTGTTGATGATGGTAGCAAGCGCGTTGGTGTTTACGAAATAGATCAGGTTGGGCAGCAGGTTGATGATCGCGTCCGCCGGATCCTGAAGGATCTCTTCCACACGCATAAGCACTTTTTCAATAAGGATGGACAGGAAGTTGCCGAACTTCACGTTTCTCTGGGCAGCGGTATCGCCGTCGGATACGGTATAGCTCGGGCAATCCACACCGATGGCCTCAAGCAGCGGAACGAGAGCGTCGTTATAGCCGCTGGCGCCGCCGAGGGAGATCAGGGTCTCGATGCCGGAATCCGTCTTCTTATCGAAGTATTCAAGGTTCTGGTTGAACAGGAACCACTCAAGGATCGGGCGCAGCGGCGTGGCGATGGCGATGATCGCGGAAACAAACGCGTTCTTCTTGCCTTCGCCGTCCAGGGCGTTATACTGATCCTCGGTAAGGGTTGCAAGGCTGCCGAGAGAGGAGAGATCCATCTCAAGGGCAATGTTGAGCAGCGTGTTCACTACGTCCGGGATCTGCTCGGCAATGCCGGAGACGCCTTCTACAACAGCAGCGTAGTTCTCGTAGGTGAATACGTCGTTTTCAAGGGAGAAGTTATCGTTGATGATATCGGTAAGGGTCTTGGAAGCGCCGGTCTCTTCGTCCTTCACGAACATGCCGAGTACGCCGTCCACGATCTCGCTGAAGTGGTCAACGATATATTCGCTGGTGCTCTTCGTCCAGTCGGAAGCATAGGTCAGATAGTTGATGGTGGCTTCGGGGATATCGTTCAGAGAGCCCTCGGTGATTTCGGGCTGCGGATCTCTCAGCTTCAGTTTGCCGGTTTCGTCGTCCACAACGTATCTGGACAGATCACCGTCGAAGTAGAACCAGTCGATGGGCAGGATCTCGGTATTCAGAGCGCCCTTCAGAAGCTTAACCACCGCAGTAATGAGGCTTTCGTACTGTTCAATGCCCAGCAGCTTGGCAAGCGCGGTTACGTTGGCGTAATTATCGGAAGCATCCTTATATTCAACGATATCTACCACTGCGGAGAGCAGGATGGTGATAAAGTCGGCGAATGCGTCGTTGCCGCCCTGTGCGGAGTTGGCGTTGAAGCCCATCTTATAGGCAAGCGCGGGCTCGCCGATGGAACCGGACTTGGAATCGTAGGCGTGGATCTGGCCGATGGCGAACAGATCAAGGCGGTTGCCGATCACGTCGGTGATCTCCATGCCGGTGATCACTTCAAGGATATTGAATACGTAAGCAAGGTTGATGCCGGTAAGCTTGAAGTCGATATCGGTGGTGCCGTCGGCTTTCACCGGTACGGTATAGCCCTGATCGGCGAAGATGCTCTTCAGAAGGCTGTCTACCGTGAGTTCGATCAGCGCATACTGGCTTTCTTCATCCACAGCGCTTGTAGCGGTCTCGGGCAGGTCGAGCATGCTCTGGATCGCGGGCGCGAGCGCGCTCACCTGGTTCACCAGACCGAGCGGGCCGGAAAGCAAACCGGTTACGGTCTTGGCAAGGCCGCCTGCGTTGATGAAGTAGATCAGTTCGGGGATCAGGCCCACAACTTCGTTAACGGGGTCGTTGCAGATGGCGTTGGCCTTTTCCGCGATGGAGCTTGCAAGGTCATAGATGAACTGATCGGTATGGCCGATATAAGCTTCGGCATACTTCATGTTGCTGTCTGCGCCGAAGGCTTCCAGCAGCAGGGCGAGGCCGTCCTTATAACCGTTGGAGCCCGGGATGGACAGCAGGTATTCGTCGCGGCTGTCGTGCGGGTTGAAGAAGGTGTAGTCCTCACCGAAGAGCAGCCATGCAAGGATGCCCTTGGCGGGTTCAAGGATCTTAACAAGAGCGGCAATAAAGTCTTTGGAGTTGCCTTCACGTACCAGATACAGCTTCTCAACCGTCTTGGTGGTGGCGGGCGTTACAACGTTGCCGTCCTTATCTTTCACTTCGGGCACTTCCACTACCTGATTTGCCAGGTAGTAGATCTGGTTGCCAGCGATATCGGCGATGGTTTCGGGCTGGGCGCCTGCGGGCAGGGTCCATGTGCCGTCGGCGTTCGCTTCAACGGTATCGAAAGCGTAAGCGGTGCCGTTCCACTGGGTGAGATCGCCGCCGAGAACGTAGCCGATCAGCTTGATCATATCTTCGTTCAGCTTGCTGTCTTCACCGTAGAGCAGGTTGGCTACAAAGTCGAGAACCGTATTCAGCAGATCGCCGGAGAAGATGAAGTCGATGGAGAGGATATCGCCCATATCATCGGCGTTCTTCACCTTTTCCATCAGAGAGCCTTCTTCGATATCGTCCTCATTGGAAGGAACGAGCATCTTGAGCACCTGGAAAATCAGGTTTTCAAATTCATCCGAAGCGGTTTCGGCCTTGGTGTAGGTCCATTCGGTGGTCCAGTTCAGATACTGGAACGCATAGTAAGGTACGGTTACGGGTTCCGCCGCCGTATCGGTGGTAAGGGTCACGTCGTGGTTGAAGTAATTCCAATCCATGTCGGTAACTACCAGCGCCTCGGGATTTCTGAGGGCGTGGATTACCTGACCGATCAGGCCTTCCATATCGGAATCCTTGAACAGGAGCCGATCGAGGGCTTCGGCGTTGTTGTATGCGATCTCGTTGCCGTGGCTGTCTACGTTATCGTAGAACGTGCCGGAATCGGTAGCGTACTCAAGCAGGGTGGCGAGCAGAATAGTGATCATATCGTGCTCTTCTTCCGCTCTCTCGTCGCCCGTATGGCTGTAGGTCATACGGAAGCTCTGATAGCCGTTTGCGGAGGTGAAGGCCTCGATCTTACCGATGTAAATGCTCTGGATGTAGCTGAGCAGGCTCGGGCTCATGTAGAGGCCGGGGATCACGGTGCCGTCGTCCGCATAGCTCTTGGTAAGGGAGTAGATCATGCCGAAGATACCTTCCATGGTAATATCGGTAAGATCCAAACCGGAATCAAGCAGGTTGTGGAAGTCGACGGGCAGCTTCACAACGGTCTCGATGGCGTCAAGCACGCCGTTGATGGAGCCGAACACGTTATTGATGGAGGCCTTAAGGCCGTCGGCGTTGATGAAGTAGATGATATTGGGCAGGTTTTCGATGATCCACATCACGGGGCCGCCCTGGCCGTTGGGACCGTAGATGATATCCTTGAACAGGGTATCGATGATCTCAACAAGGTCGGTGATGAACAGGCTGCCGTTATAGGTGCCGTCGCCGTTATCATACTTAGAGGGCTGATAATTCGTAAGATCCACACCCAGCGCCTCAAAGATCGGCACAAGAGCGGTGGCGTACGCGGCGGTGGCGTTGATCACAACGCTGTCGTAATTGTTTGCGGAGTTTGTGTTCATGGACTCCAGCAGATCGTAGTCTTCGTTCAGGAAGATCAGCGCGAACAGGGTGCCTGCAGGTTTAAGCAGTTCGCCGATGGCGTCGATAAAGGTGCTTTCGCTGTTGATGTACTTGGCGTTGCCTTCCACAAACCAATCGTAGTTACGGTTGGCCTGCCATACCTTATCGGCGGTGGTATCCTGCGTTCCGTCCTCATTCCACGGATAATCCTGAATGATGTAACCGGCGTCGCGCCATGCGAACATATCTACGGTAGCGCCTTCCGCGGCGTTATCGGTGAGCAGGTGATTGATAACGTCAAGCAGATCGTCCGGCAGGTAGGTGTATACGTTGGCAAGCATATCCAGCAGGCTTATCATCAGATCCGGCGTGAATACCTTCTGGCTCAGAAGGGCGTCCACAACGGCGCTGAAGGTGGATACGTCGGTGCCTTCCTCAAACATATCGGAAAGGTCGATCAGGGATACAACGTAATCGAGTACGCTGGAGAGCACCTCATAGGTGGCTTCGGCGGTATCCTCGGTCCAGCTGGTGAGATACTGCAGGTTATACAGGGTCTGCGCGTGATAGCGGCTGAAATCGTAGTTGTTTACGTTGGTGATCGCGGTGAGGGCAGCCCAGCGGGAAGCGGAATCGGGCTGCTTCTCGTTGGTGGTGATGATGTCGGCCCATGCGCGCTCGTTGCCGTCGGCATAGATCACGCGCTGGTTCTCAAAGATGTAGTCCCAGTTGGGTCTTTCAACTTCGATACCGTAGGGCTGGTCGTCCAGGATCTTGACGATGGCCTGGATCAGACCGCCGAGGCCTTCGCCGGTGAGCAGGTTCATGGAACCGGGCAGATAATCGTTAACAGTGCCCATCAGCTCGTCGAGCGCGGCCGCATTGCCCTCGTACTTGAGGATATCCAGCAGCGCTTCAAGGGTAACGGTGATGGTATCCTGACCCGGGAAGTTCAGCGTATAAGTTCTGTAGGTATTGGAGGTATTGGGTACAAGATAGCTCGTATATCTCCACTCTTCATTCTGGGTGGCGCTGTATGTCAGTTCTTTCAGAAGATCGTTGGCAATAGCAACCTCAACCATACCCTCAAGCGCATAGGTAAGAGGATAGATGTTCAGGCCCGTAAGGCCAGTCACAAGGCGATATACGCCCTGCAGCGTCATGTGCTGCAGCGAGAAATCGAAGATGGCAGATACCTTGGCGGCGTCGCGGGTGGCGGCGGCAGCCGTATACTTGGCCTCGTCGATGCCGATCATTTCGAGCAGCGCGGTGGTAAGGTTATTGTGCGCGTATCTGCCTTCGGCCTTGTAAACGTAGCCGAGGATGCGGCAGAGCGCCGCGTGGATGATATCGTCAAGATTGATGTTCGCAATGGGACGCAGTGTATCGAGCAGCTGCCATACAAACATCAGGGAGTTCTTGATCACGGTGGTAAGACCGTCGCTCTGCAGGAAGTAGAACAGGTGCGGCAGTACGTCTACCAGCTTCTGGAACGCGCCCTTGCCGGAAACCACGTTGCCGTCGGCGTCGTAAACGCGGTCGTCGGTAAGCAGCTCATCCATACCCTCAAACAGCTTGTTCACAAGGTAATCGAAAGCGGCGCGGGTACCGTTGCTGTTCAGATAGGCATTCATCTGGGCTTCGGTCTTCAGATCGTAGATGCCCAGCGCCTCAAGGAACGGGATCAGAGCGTGGTTATAGCCGTTGTAGCCCTGAATGGTAAGGTTGCCGCCGAAGAGGTTCAGATCCTTGCCGTACAGGATGAAGCCGAACAGCGTGGAGAACGGCCCGATCAGTTCGCTGAACACGGCGCTGAATACAGCGCGGGCGTTCTCGGAGGTGGGATCGTCAATCTTGCCGCCGTCTACCAGCGGATACCAGCTGCCAACGGTGTAGGATACGCCGTCGTCAATATAGGTATTGCCGTTTCTGGTCAGCGTGGTGCCGTTCACCTTCAGGTGGCTGATGGTATCGGCAGTCAGCTTGATTTCCCAGGTGTAATACGGGTCTTCGCCGCCGCTGGGATCGGTGGCTTCGGTCCAGCGGACGTTAGAGAACAGGTTCTCGTATACCTGGTAAGCGTCGTTGGTGGCGTTCTTGTTATAAGGAACGATATTGGAGCGGCTCATCACCTGACCGTTGATGGTCCACGGGATGCTTTCGCCGGGCGCAACGGGATACGCGGAAACGATCTTCCACGTGTAGGGCAGATAATCGGAAGCAGACTTGTTGGTCTGCGCCTGCGTGCCGGCCTTCAGGGAAGCCACAAAGTTTTCAACTTCCTTATCCTTGGCCACGGCCTCATAAACGTAAACCTGCTTTGCGATCTGGTTGTAAGCGAGGAACTGGTTCTGCTCCAGCTCAACGTTGCGGTAATCGTCGTAAATATAGCCGAATACGTTATACCATGCGTAGATGTTCACCTCGGGGTCGGAGGCAACGGAGCTGGTGAGCTGCTGACGCAGCAGCTTCACAAGGCCGTTCATGCCCTTCATGGCGTTGGCGATGGTGGTAACGATCTCAACCACATTCATGATGCCTTCGTTGTTGAACATGGAGTTGATGGTCTTATCGAGCCATACGTTCACGTCGCCGCCGAAGTCCTCAAGGCTTTCAGGGGTGATCATGTTCACAACGGCGTTTACGATGTTGTCTACGTTATTATAAATGTATTTAGCTTTTTCACTGGTCCACTTGTTGGAGTAATTGAGATATGTGAAGGTGGTGGTAGACCAGTTGATGGTGGGCTGGTTAGAGGCGGACTTCTTATACCAGTTGTAGCCGGATACCGAATACTCCGGTTCGTTGAGCAGCTCGATCAGAGCGGCGAACGCAAGGTCCGCGCTCTCGATGCCCTCTACCAGAGAGTAAACGATGGCAGGGATATTCTCGCCCACGTTGGAGCCTGCAAGGGCTTCGATCAGCGCAAAGATATCAGCCAGACCGCCCTTGGTCTGCGCGGCGCGGAACACGTAGTTGAAGATGGCGTAGAACACATATTCCACATCCGCTTTCACATAGGTTCTGGTAACGCCGTTGGGACGGGCGCCGTTGGTGGAAGCGTTGGTTACAAAGCCGCCGCTCTTGAACATCGTGGCAAGCTTACCGGTGCCGATACCGGGCAGATAGCGGCAGCGCTTTTCCATAATGGGATTGCCGTCGGCGTCTGTGCCGATCTGCACTTCGTAAACGGCGTCGCTGTCTTCCTTGATCATGCCGAGCACGCCGGCAAGTACCGTATTGAGATCTCTGAGGCTGAAGCCGAGAAGGTCTTCAAGATTCAGCATGTCGCCGAGGGCCACGGGGATGTTGAAATTCAGCGCGTCCTTCGCTGCGTTGAGGATGATTCTCTTTACCCAATCCCAGCTTGCCGCATAGGCTGCAATACCGCCGCCGGCGTCTTTAATGGAAAGATCGCTGAGAACGAGGTTGATATTGATGTTGATGCTCAACAGGTTCTGGATGCTGTTGTTCAGAAGGTGATACGCAAGGTTGGGAAGCAGCTTGCATACCGACTCAACGGGCTTATTACTGATCGCGAGAACCAATTGATAAACGGGATCGATCAGATATCCGGCGAGCGCGGGGCCTGTAAAGTTGCCGGATACGTTGGGCACGGACCAGGTAAATACGCCGTCGGCGCCCATGTTCATACCGAGCGCTTCCATCAGCGGGATCCATACAACCTTATACAGGTTCAGGCCGGGGATGGAAAGGCTTGCTTGAATGTTACCTACGTCAAGCCAGTTACCGGTAGATTTGGGCGTGCCTAAGATTCCCAAATCATATCCGACGTCAAGATCCTCAACATGGCCGTACAGAAGGTTCTTTCCTTCGTTATAGCTGCCGTTCATGTTCAGCGAGAACGTCTGATCACCGAACAGCGCGCGCAGAATACCGATAGCGGAACCGAGCATAGCGCCCAGCATCGCCTTGAACTGATTATATTTGCCGTCGAAGGAGGTTTGCGCGTCCACGCCCCAATCAAAGCCGTTGCCGCCGTTGAAGACAAATTCGCCGTCCGCGTCTTTGAACTTATCCCAGGCGTTGCGCCCGTGATAATTGTTCCACTGCATGGTGGTGTTGCCAACAGCGCTGATCTTCTGGCCGATGGCCTTTACAAGATTTACCTGCGCTGCGGTGAGCCCGGCAGATGTAGTAATATTCTGGAAATAGCTGCCGAGGGTTGAAGGATAAATATAGATACCCGCAGCCTTGGAGGTTACGTCAACAAAATTGTTTGTGAGATAGTTTGAGGGAGAACCGCCGGTATAGGTTCCGGTAACGCCGCCGTCCGCGTTTTCGCTCCACGCGGTGGTGTAGCCGTTGAAATAGAACCAAAGAATACCGCCGTTTACATAGAAGCTACCCGTATCGGTCGCGAAATCGCTTATCCTCTTACCCTGAATCTTGGTTGCAAGCATAGAGGGAAGAGTCTCGTCAAAGATCGAGGTAAGCAGCGGGAACAGGAGCCCGAGAAGGGTATCCAGCATCTTATTGGAGAACAGGTTCTCCGCAAGGATATCCTGAATGAACGCGGTGAGGGTGGTGATATTCTTACCCTTTTCATCAGAGCCGAGCAGTTTAACAAAGTCGCTGCTCTTCAGGAAGTTATCCAGCTTCTGCACGGTGCTGAGCACGCTGTTGTAGTTGCCGGAGGTGGGAGTGCTCTTGGAGGTGAAGTATGCGGTGTAAGCCACGTTATGCACCCAGTCCTCATCCATGGGATAGCGGGTGATGTTGGCGTGGGAATACTGATTGCCGGAAACCGCGCCTGCGGCGCCGTTCACGTTGAAGTTGGTAACGCCGGTGGTAATGGTGCTCAGCGCAGTACCCGCATATGCGTACGTGCTGCTGTTATAGTAAACCAGCGCAAGATGGTTGGCGTCGCGGGCAAAGCCCTTGTCGTTGGTGCCGCTGATCTTGCCCGCAGTATAGCTCTGGCCGATGAAGGTGAGGATCTTCACAGAGGAGCCGTTGTAGGTTCCGGTGAGATCGTTCACACGGTTCAGGTTCTGCTTCAGCTGATAGTAGTTGCGAACGTTTACATTGTTATACTCTCTGTACTCGTTCTGGATCTCGATATACTGCGCCTGAACGCGGTCGTAGATCTCGTTATACAGCTCGGTAATGAAGTTGCCCATCGCGGCGTCGCGGGGATCGGAGGCGAACCAGCTGTAGCGGGAGCGCAGCGTGGAGCGGAGCGCTTCCATGGTCTTAAGGTCATTATACAGCGTCTGGATGCTCTTGCCGCCCTTTACGTAACCGGCCATCATGCTGCCGGCAGGCTCGTAATCGGCAAGGAACGCTTCCGTGATGCGGCCGCGGCTGATCTGCTCGGTGCGAAGCGCTTCAGCCATCTCGGAAATCTCATTAACGAAGGTGGAATCCATGTAGTTGCTGATGTTCACACCATAGCTGCGCGCTTTGCCGATCATGGTAACGGCGTTGGCGAAGAAGGTATACAGAGCGTCAAGATCGGTATCGTCGATCGGGCACTCGGTTTCGCTGTAATCGTAGTCGGCGGAAACGTATTCGCCGTTGCCTACGCCCTTCAGGCCGTAGTAGGCGCCCTCCACCTCGTAGTAATCAAACAGATACGGGGCGGTGGGGGCCGCAACAACCTTGAACTTCATTTCGTAGTAGGTGGCGATATCGTCGAGGGTGGGCTCTTCGATCTCTTCACCTGCGGCGGTGTAATAGGTTTTGCCGCTCATAAGAACCTTATCGGCAGTCGGCTGATAAGAATACTGGGCGGTTCTTTCGGCATAGGTGCCGATATATGCGTCAGAAGGAGAGGTTACAACGGTGTACTCGCCCTGCGCGTAATACACCTTGGTAGCGCTTACAGCGGTATCGGCGGTTTTCTGATACTCGTGATAAGAACCGGTGCGCACATAGTACGTGCCGAGGTTTTCGGCAACGGGCTCTTCCACGGCGGTGTAAACGCCGTCCGCAAGGGTATAATAGGCAGTGCCGTCCTTCAGCTCGGTATCTTCGGTAAGGGCGTAGGTAAACACCTCAACGTCCTCATAATAACCGGCCAGGCCGGAAGCCACGGGAGATTCCACTTTCGCCCAGTTGGTGAAGTAGCGTTTCTCGCCGTCCACCTTCACGTCTGCGGTGGCAGCGTAGCTGTAAGTGGCGTCGGGGGTATAATACGTTTTATCCTGATCGATATGAGAATCGGAGGTAAGCACGTATTTGGTACCCTCCTGATAACCCGCGCCCACGGAATTGCTCAACAGCTTAAAGAACTGCGAAGATTTGTTAGAGAAGGAGTAGGTAGTGGAAGCGCCGTTGTTCAGAAGCACATTCGCGCCGGCCTTGATCTCCTGCAGATAGTAGTTATACAGCAGGCTGCTCAGGTAGCGGATGTAGTTCGCATAGTTCATATAATAGGTAGCGCTGTCGTCTACGTTGTAAGAGCCGTCCGCGTCGAAACCGGGATAGAGCCCTTCGAGGATGGCAATTGCAGAGGCGCTTGCGGAATTCAGAGCGTCACGGTTCGACTCCGCCTGCGCGAGCACCTTTTCAATGGTATCGGGCAGAGAGGTATCGAAATCGTCGCGGTTGCGGGTGGAGCCGCCCAGAGGCGCGCCGTTCACCAGCCATGCCACGTAATCTTTATACCCAACCACCTGCAGCGCGTTTGCGGCAGCCGTTATGAACTGCTGATGCGCGGCATAGATGTTTGAGCCGATATACTCTTCCACGTAAACCGCGTCGCAGGTTTCAGCAGCGGAGCGCACGGCGCCGTAGCCGGTCTGCAGCGTATTGATCTGCGCGGAGGTCAGCTGGTAAAGAGAAGCGGTATTCGCGGCGTTGCCGTTGTTGTACCACGCATCGAACGGGTTTTTGAACTCGTCGGTACCAACGTAGTCCAGATACGCCTTGATCTTCTGCAGCTGCGCTTTCGCGGACGCCTCTACGGGCGTTGCCGGAGCGGCGGCCACGGAGCTGTTGGCGTAGTAAGCGCCGGTTTCGGCGCCGTTGTTCGATTCGCAGGCCTGCGCCGCGGCGTTGATCGTGATCGTATAAGATTTGCTGATCTTATAGCCCGCCTCTGCAAGCGCGTTGATGCTTTCGAAATCCGAAAGGATAGCGGCGCTCTCTTCGCGGTTGGCAGTGATCGTGATCGTCTGCGCGGTCAGGTTCTCGGCCATGGCGGCGGAGGTACCGTTCCAGATGTTATCCGGGGTATAAGCACCGTAAGTGCCGCTGGTATCGAGCACCGTGTTCAGGAAGTTGGCCTGATAGGTGTTGAGCGCCATATCGTAATCGGCGGCAAGGGTGGAGGTGATCGTTGCGATCAGCTCGCTGTTGTGCTTGCCCGTACCGATGAGCTCAATCACCTCGCCGATGGCGGCAACGATACGGTACGCATAACCGTTTTTCGTGCCGTCGGTCACCGTAACGGCGCCGTTCGACGATGAGATCCCGGCCCAATCTTTGGTGCTCAGGTAACCGCCGTTGAACGCAGACTCAAACGCGTCGTGCAGTTCCTGCCAGGCTTTTTCCTCGGCAGTGGCGGCAAAGGCTTTCGGCGCAAGAGTGGGTAAAGCCACGTAAACGCAGCTGAACGCCATCAGGGCCGAGAGGACAATGCTAATAACTTTCGTAGAAAGCTTAGCCTTTGTTCCCATACGTAACACTCCTTCTGTTTGCAAAAAATTGCAATGTTTATAGCAAATTACCGAAAGCCCCTCCATTTGGGGGCACTTCGGCTATACTATATCATCATTATTATACTTCAAACTTTCCGGCATTGTCAACAATTGCATCTTTGCTGTTTTGCACAAATATTAACTTTGAATATAGACAATATATCCAAATTTTATCTGCTTTCTTGTGATTGTGAATGAACTGTTGCAATTTTGTGAACAAAATCATTTTTTGTTGCGATTTTCACAAAAAAAGGGACAAAAACACGTGTTTTTGCCCAAAAATCCATACATGTTGATATGAAAAAAGATACCATCCACAATATCATGTGACCTGCAGGCGCGTTTTCCGCATCCGCGGCCGTTCACTTGCTGTGAAAGGCAGAACCACGCCGGAAGCGTCAATCAGATCCAGCTTTCCACTTTTATTATAAAGCCTGCCTTTCCCCTGCCGCAGGTATACGAGCATATCCCGTTCAAAACAGCTTTTACGTCCTCTGGCAGGCTGCGCGCTGAACCCGGCGGCGTGAAAAAATAATTGCCGGAATATGGGATATAGATAAAACCGGGCCTGCGTTCGGGCAATACGCGCCAATACAGCGCGCTGCGTTCGTGAGGATCCTGATACCATGCCGAATAAGCGCCGCAGGGCAAATCCGGATACAGATACAAAAACGGATTCAGCTCCATTACAGCCATAGGCAGGCCCTGCGAATTCTGCCTGATCTGATCGAGATCTTCAAGCATATCGCCGTACACCACGGATATGTGCTCCGTAGTATACAGATTTTTATAAGGGCCGTCCGTAAGTCTGCAGTTCAGCTCCACGCTGCCGCCGCCGAGAGAAAAGAATTTTTCCACCGGCTTATAAACAGTTTCCAAACAGATAAAGGCCGCATGCCATAAGATACTGCAGCAAAGGAACAGCGACGACAAGGCGACCGCCGAAACCGCAACCCCTTTCCGCAGCGTCTCTTTTTTTGTTTTGACCGTTTGTACGGAAGCCGAAAACAAAACCGAAAAACAATAAACGCCCGCGATTTGCGCGATCATCCCTCCGGTACCGATCACGAAGGAAGAAGAAACGTCAACAATAACGCTGTAAAGAACGCCGAGAACAACGATCATTGAAAGCTCCCGCATTTTATCCGTCCTGCCCCGGCACAGAAGCAGCCACACGGCAGACGCCGCAAGCAGCGGCGCCGGAAAAAAAGCGATAAACGAAAATATTTTTCCCGCGCCGGAAACAAACAGGGCGTTTATATACGCGCCGCCTACCGCCGCGCAGGACAGCGCGAACAGCGCCGATCTTATGATTTCGCTGCGGCGCCGTAACAAACAAAACGCCAGCGAACCCCCGAAGCACAGGCAGATCAGACCGAAGGGGACGTATCCGAAATACCTTATAAGCTGTGAAAGCTTTGCGGGATCGATAAAATTGCCGCGGTTCATTTCCCTGCCCGTAAAAAGATACGGCAGGGTGATCCGCAAACCGGAAAGGCTTCCGGAAAGCAGCAGATACAAAACAAAAACAACAAATACGATAAACGCGCCGAGGCTTATAAACAAAAGCGTTCTGAACTCAAATACGGGATGACGTCCGCAACGTGCGGCGTTCCGTTTTTTTAAGCTTGCCGCCGCAACCGCCGCAATATATATAATGTATACAATAATCAAAAGCGGCTCTTCCAGTATTCCCAACGCGGTTATCACACCGCACAGCGCCAGCGTGGGAACGCTTTTCGGTTTATCCGCCGGGATCAGAATCAGAGCCGCCGCAGAGAACGCCATGGCCGCAACGGTATAATAGGTAAGCGCGAAAATCGTTTGCGGCACAACGGCGCAAAACAAAAACGCGGAAATCAGTCCGCTCCATTTCCATCGGCGAAGCTTTATATACATAAACGCATAAAACAGCATATCAACGCAAACAAAAACAAGCCGCATAAACAATATGATCCCCGCCGTGCCGCCGGTGATTTTTGTATATAAATAATACGGCAGCAGCGCGGGGAAATACGCAAGCTGCGTCATGCCCCATTCGTCAACAAGAAGCCTGTCTCCGTTCAGAATGCGCTGCGGGACGGTATAATAATAAGCCTCGTCGTTTGAGGCCACGCCAAGGCGCGCGCAATATAAAAACAGCGCCAGCAAAGCCGCTCCGAGCAGCGCGGCGCAAATATCGCAGCGGAGATATTCAGATTTTTTCAGGCCGTACCGATTCATAAAACACCCCTGTGTTTTCTTTTCCGTTTCATTATATAAAAACGCAAATGCAATGTCAACATGGCGCCGCCGGTCGCCAACGATTATTTTCTTGACTTTTAACCGGCGATATTGTAAGATTAACGAAGAAAGGAATCATGTATGAGCAAGAAAAAATCCACGTCGGCAAAAGAAATAACCGTTTCGGAAACGAAACGTTTGCAGGGCGCCGCCGCCCCCGTATCAAAACCCGATACGAACGCAATCGGTTTTTTTACCGCCGCTTTGAACGCCGCGAACAAAAGGCTTCTTTCTTTTTTTAAATGCAAATACAGCGCCGTACCCACAACGGCGCTGTTTGTATTGCTCATGGCGATCACTTACGCGCTTTTCGGCCATCACATTTTAACGAAAACCTTTGCGATCGCGTTCCCCTTTTCCTTCCCCTTTTATCTGATCGACTACAGAGCCGGATTCATATCCCGCGCGCTGATCGGGCAGATCATTTCCTTTTTTACCGATTCCGTTTCCGTATATCAGATCCTGATGATCGCGCGGGGGGTTATCATCGTTTCGCTTGTGCTGCAGGCGGGCGTCGCAGCCTGCGCCTTTAAGAAAGCGTATATAAACAAATCCCCTCTTATATGCCTGCTGTGCGTCTGTTTTGTGATCTCGCCCGTAACCGTGGCCTCCTATTCGATTTACCTCGGTTACCTCGATCCGTTTAATCTTATCCTTACGATCCTTTATTTTTATATCTCCGATAAAAAGATATCTTATTTTCTGACGCCTGTTATCTGCTTTACCGGAATCCTTCTTCATTATCAGTTCGTGTTCGCTTTTCTCCCGGCCATACTCTCTGTGCATCTCTATTATGTATTGAAGGATAAAAACCGCAGAGGATTAAAAGCCGTTTCTTTTTTCGTTTGCGTGGCCGTATCCGCGGCGTCGGCCGTTTATCTGATTCTTTTTTCAAAATCCCACATAAAACTGAGCGCCGCCGAGCTTTACGCGAACATGTGCGAAAAATTCAGCGATTATCACACCTGGGGGCTTTTTGAGGAGTATTTCACATTCTATATTTACGGCGATTTCAACGGGCAAAACTATTCGAACCCGGTTGAGTTTATCGGATTTTTGCTGAATTATGCGTTTGACCGTCTGAACACAAAATCGCTGTGCGGCTACGCCGCAACGCTTGTTCCCGTTTACGCCGTAATCGAGTATTTGTACATATACATGTTCCGCAGGTCGGAAAAAGAAAAAAGGTTTACGCTGTTTGTTTTTATGCTGCAGCCCTTTGTTGCGGCCGTTACCATGGTGATATCCACAGACCAATCCCGCTGGGCGGCCGCTTCGTTTTTCTCAAATTTTGCTCTTCTGTTCACGCTGGTCAAAAACAAAGAACCGCTGCTTTACGAAGCGGCGGAAAAACTGAAAAAACCGCTTGTGCTCACCGTTATTGTCGCGGTTTTTGCGGCAGGTTATATCATTACGCTTTTATCCATGAAAAAGATCATGCTGTAAGCCGGTTATTTCGCCATGAAAAAAAAGAAACAAAAAATCACAACGTCACAAAAAGCAAAAGCATTCACAAACAAGGCCCTTCACACAGCGTCCGGCGCAGCGGAAAACGCACTGAAAAAGGGCCTTGCCCTTTCACGGGCGGTTCTATCCGCCGTCAACAGATTTATATGCTGTAAATACAGCGCCGCTCCGCTTTCGGTTTTGATTCTTGCGCTGATGCTGCTGACGTATTCCTTTTCACGTTACAACTATCTGTTCGGGAATTTTCCGCTGCACGCAAACCTGATGACGCAGTTTTATCTGATAGATTACAGCGTCGGCTTTGTTTCACGCGCGCTCGTAGGACATATTATTTCACTGTTTACAAACAAGATCTCTTTTGTTTTCATTCTGCGGCTCACCCGCGTTGTGGTATGGCTCTCGCTGATCCTGCAGGCCGTTATCGCGGCGATCGCCATAAAAAAAGCGTGGCTTTCAAAAAGTCCTCTGCTGTGCGTTCTGTTTCTCTTCTTTGCTATATCCCCGCACACGGTCATACCGAACGTAATCAATTTCGGCGTTCTGGACACATATAATCTGCTGCTCGCTATCCTGTATATATATATTTCAGATACGCGGGCGGCGTATATCATGGCCCCGGTGATCTGCTTCACGGGTATTATACTGCACTACGAGTTTGCGCTTGCGTATCTTACGGCAATCCTTTCCATTGAGCTGTACCATATCTGCGCAGGCAAAACAGGCCGAAAGCTCCGCACGGCGGTATTTTTCCTTACCGCGGCAGGGAGCGCCGCGCTTACCGTTTACCTTGTATTCTTCTCAAAATACCATACAAAAATGGACGCCTCCGAACTCTACGACTACATGTGTTCAAAATACGACGCTTACGATCTTCGCGTGTGGGGTGTGTTCAAGGAGTATTTTACCTATTATATTTACGGGGATTTTCAGGGGATCGATTATTCCTCTCCCGCAAAATTTGTATCGTTCCTGATCAACTATGCGATTGAACGGATCAACCCGACGTCGCATCTATTTTACGCGCTTTCCACCTTCCCTGTGTTCGGGCTGTTGGGATATCTGTGGGTGTATATCTGCAAACGCAAAGAAAAAGGGCGGCGCCTGCCCTATCTTGTGTTTTTGCTGCAGCCCCTCACGCTGGCCGCGGCCATGGTGGTTTCCACCGATACCTCCCGCTGGGCAGGGGCAACGTGGTTCTCCTGCTTTATGCTGCTGTTCACCGTACTGAAAAGCGGCGACCCCCTTCTGCCGGAGGCCGCCGCAAAGCTGACGGAAACAAAATGGAAAAAAGCCCTCGTATCCCTGATCCTGCTCAGCGGATACGCTTGCGCGGTGTATATTTACGCTTCGTACTGACGATAAAAACAGAAAAGGGCGTCGCCGAAAAGGTTTTTCATGCGGGGCCTCCCAAAAAGCTATTTCAGCGTTACGATGGTAACCCCGTTCTCCCCTTCGCCGAAGGTGCCGAGGCGGTAAGATTTAACGAACTTGTTGCCCCTGAGGTGGTCGCCCACGGCTTTGCGCAGGGCGCCGGTGCCTTTGCCGTGGATCACGGTGAATTCGCCGATATTCGCCATCAGCATGGAATCGAGAAAGCTGTCCAGCGTGAGCAGGGCCTCGTCCACCGTCATGCCTCTTAAATCGCAGCGGCTGTCCGCCGAGGTGGTCATGCGGCTCTCGGTACCGGTATTGCGGGTAAGGGTGGGGGTTTTCGGCGGGGCGGCCTTTTTCTTTTCGATCAGCCGCAGGCCGTCGGTTTTCACCCGCATGCGGGCTGTGCCGGAGAGCACCTCCACGTTGCCCTTTTTATCGGGGGCGGAAAGCACCTTTGCCTCTTTGCCCAGGCTTGCGATCAGAACCGTATCCCCAACTACGAGGGGCCGAGGCAGCACGTAATCGTCGTCCTCATACAGGCTGGTGGTGACCGGGTTCACGGCGGCGTCGATCTCCGAAAGGCTGCGCTTCATGCTCTGTTTGGCGCGGCTGGCAAGATCCGCCGCGTTGGTGGCGGTTTTCATCTCTTTTTTGAACCGATCCACCTCTATCAGCAGGGCGTTGGCCTGCCGGCGGGCGTTTTCGGTGATCTTCAGGGCCTCGCTCTGGGCCTTTTCGTATTCTTTTTTCAGAAGCTCGTCCGCGTTTTTCAGCTTTTCCTCCGCGGCCTGCAGCTTTGCCTCGTACTCGCGCCGGGTATCCTCGGCGGCGGAGCGCTGCCCCTCCATTTCAAGGCGGCTGCGCTCGAGGGAATCCACCACCGTTTCAAACCGGGCGCTCTCTTCGGAAACGAACTCCTTCGCCCGCTGGATCAGAACGGGGTCCAGCCCCAGCTTTTCGCTGATGGCAAAGGCGTTGGAGCGCCCCGGCACGCCGATCAGCAGCCGGTAGGTGGGGCGCAGGGTGTTCACGTCGAATTCGCAGCAGGCGTTTTCCACCCGGGGAGTTTGCAGCGCGTAGGTTTTCAGCTCCGCATAGTGGGTGGTGGCAGCCACCTTTGCGCCGTTGAGATGCAGCCGCTCCAATATGGCGGTGGCAAGCGCCGCGCCCTCTACGGGATCGGTGCCCGCGCCCAGCTCATCGATCAGCACAAGGCTCTCTTCGTCGCTCTGCTCCAAAATGGAAACGATGTTCACCATGTGCGAAGAGAAGGTGGAAAGGCTCTGCTCTATGCTCTGCTCGTCGCCGATATCGGCGAACACCTTTTTGAAAACGCAGATCTCGCTCTCGTCTGCCGTGGGAACCATCAGCCCGCAGGCCGCCATCAGAGAGAGCAGCCCAAGGGTTTTGATGGATACGGTTTTACCGCCGGTATTGGGGCCGGTGATCACAAGGGTATCGAATTCCGTGCCCAGATGCACGTCCACCGGCACCACCTTGGCGGGGTCCAGCAGCGGGTGGCGGGCGCGCTTCAGGTCGATTTTGCCCACGGAATTCAGCTTTGGCACGGTGGCCTTCATTTTATAGCCCAGCTGCGCCTTGGCGAAGATCAGGTTCAGCTCGGTAAGGCTGTCGTAATTATGCTTGATCACGTCGCCGGAATCCCCGGCCATGGCGGAAAGCTCGGCGATGATGCGCTCGATCTCTTCTTTTTCTTTGCTCTCAAGCACCTTGATATCGTTATTGGCCTCCACCACCGCCATGGGTTCGATAAACACGGTGGCGCCGCTGCCGCTGGTATCGTGCACAAGGCCGGGCACGTCGCCCCGGTGCTCGTTTTTCACAGGCACCACGAAACGGCCGCCCCGCTGGGTGATGATGGCGTCCTGCAGAAATTTCTGATAATGGCTGGAGTGGATCATGTTCTCCAGCTTTTCGCGGATGCTCTGGGCGCGGGCGCGTTTTTTGCGCCGCAGATCCGCAAGCGTGGGGCTTGCGTGGTCGCTCACCTCTTCTTCGCTGAGAATGGCGGAGGTGATGCTCTCTTCCAGCGCGCGGTTGGGCATCAGCGAAGAAAAATACACGTCAAGGCAGCTGTCGGTGCCCGGGTTATGGAAGCGCCACTCGTAAACGGAGCGGATCACCCGCAGCACCTCGGCCACGTCCAGCAGCTCGCGCAGGCTGAGCATACCCCCCGCCGCCGCGCGGGAGAGAGAGGATTTCACGTTTTTGATCGCCCCGAAGCTTGGCGCGCCCTGCTTTGCCATCAGGGCGTGGGCCGCGCTCGTCTGGTTCAGCAGCGCCTGCGCCCCGTAGAGCGCCTCGGCCGGCTCCAGCGTTTTCGCCAGCTCCTTCGCGTCCGCAACGCTGCAGTAAACGGCCAGCATATCCAGCACTTTATCCAGCTCTAAGGCTTTATGATGTCGGTTCAACACTTTTTTTCCTCCGTAAACACAGCCCCGGCGGGAACTGCTTTGTCTTTCCTTTTCATTGTAAAACAAATAAGGAAAAAATGCAATCAAAAACAATAAATTATAATTCTGAATATCGGCTTTAAGCAGCAAAGTAGCATTGTGACGAATAGTCATACGAAACAGGCTAAAAAGTACGTGGTAGCACGGCGGCCACCGCCGTCAACAATGCGGTGAAGCCGCCATAGATTTTGCAATAATAGGATGAAACAAGGTTTGCGCGTCTGCGCCGTGCTGATTGTAATCGACGGTGGGCCGCCATGCTATCTCTTATACCAATTGGCAAGTTAATTTTACTGGCAATTTGACATGCTTCTGCTTAAAGCCGATATTCAAGATTATAATTTAGCGAGAAGCATTGAGCGTTGAGCATTGAGCAGTTGGTTTGCAAAAAAGCCGCCCGGACATGGGGACGGCTTCTATGTCTTTGAAGTTTGCAAAGATCAGCAAGCCGGAATAATAAAAAGACATAGAACCGTCCCCGTGTCTGGAATCCGCGCGCAAATCTCATTGCGGAAGGCGAAGAAATATTCTTTTATGGGTTTAAAAAAGCGGCTCGATACGCACCAACCGTCAGACAAGGGGACGGTTCTATGTCTTCGTATCGACTGCAAACTTCGGGCGTTTATGTGATGGGCGAAGACATAGAAGCCGTCCCCATGTCTGCCTACCTGACTGCGCGCTAAACTGCAATTTGCTCCATGATTCCCCAAAAACCGTATTGCATTCCGCCGCGGGGTGTGCTATTATAAATTTGCATAACAACCGATATGCAAAATTCATCAATTTGGAAGGAGACCTGTTTATGACCATCCGTGAAATTTTTCGTGTGATTTGGCTCAGCATTCTGTTTGTGATCCTGCAGATCCGCGTGGGGCCCGACGTGCCGAACCACAGCGAGATGCTGAATTGCTCGCTGAACAACGGCCCTGTGGCATGCGTACAGACGGCGGAGGGCTATACGGCCGATTTCACCGCAAGCTACGAGCAGATCCGCCGCCCGATCCTGGCGGGAAAGCAGCGGTATGATTTTGATCTCAAGGTGGCAAATACAGACGAAAGCCTTGCAAAATACCCCGACGACGTGCTCAACTATGAATTCGACGAGGACGACGAGGATTACGATCCCAAAGATTACTACCGCGAGAACCTGCTGTGGTACGACGTGTTTCCATCGATGAACGCTTCTTACACAATGGAGATCGAGGGGGATCCCTATCTGATCAAAGAGGGCGACCAATACGTGCTGCATGTGCATATCACCCTGCCGAAGAATACGCCCTCCGGCACATATACCGTATCCTTTTCATGGGAATACGAAAGAGAACACGTTTACAATAACGTGCTGATCGTACCGTAAAATCAGATTCCGAAATACAGCAAACCGCGCCCACGGAGGTTTTCCGTTGGCGCGGCAATTTTTTCAGGGAGAATGATCGCTGCGCTCGCGGGAGAATAACACAGGCTGTGTAACTTTCCCGTGCCGTAAGGCACATC
>CAMOVW010000004.1 GCA_946627725.1 uncultured Clostridia bacterium | reverse complement strand
AAAATAAGCCAGCCGGCGTCGTGTCTGCGTCCAAAGCTCCGGGAGACGTTACTGTAATAGATTTGCTGCCCGATGCGCTGAAACGAAAAAATCTTTTTCCCGCTGGGAGGTTGGACCGTGATACCACCGGTCTTGTGCTGATTACAGACGACGGCGTTTTCGCGCACGATATTCTTTCTCCCGCCCGGCATGTGGAAAAAGCATATCTCGTTGGGCTGCAGCGCTGCGTTTTGCCGGAGGAACTGCAAATGATTACTTCCGGCTTAACAACGTCCGAAGAGCAGTATAAACCGGCGCGTCTGCGTCCCGTGGATGAACATACCGCTGTTCCGATGTATGAGATCGTACTTACCGAAGGACGCTATCATCAGATCAAGCGTATGTTTGCATATTTCGGCAATCGCGTATGTACGCTGCACCGCACGAAGATCGGAGGGCTGTGTCTTCCTTCTGATCTTCAGCCCGGAGAAAGCCGAAAACTCTCATCGGAAGAACTCTTTTTAATATCATCAAAAAAATGATGGCCCCCTTTGTGCACAATATATAGTGTATCAGGGGGTATTATTTTCGCCTGTATAACACAATTGCCCAAAAAAAATATAAATATTTGTAAGTTTTTTCTAAAAGTCCTTGCATTTTGCTTAAAAATTGAGTAGAATATAAAAGATGGTTTATGTCATTTTGTATAAATATGTTTTTGTGTAAAACGTGAAAGGATTGATCATTTTGTCCAATAGATTATTTCAGGGCGTTATTCATCAGATGAAGGACGTTGTAGGAAGAACGCTCGGCGTGCTGGATGAGACCGGCGCCGTGATCTCTTGCACCGAGCTTTCCCGGGTCGGAGAGTTGGCGGATCTCGGCGGTGAGAGTCTTTCCGTAAATGCCGCCGTAGTGCATAACGGTTATACATACAAAGCTTTTGGTTCGCCGATCCAACCCGAATTCGTCGTGTTTGTGGAAGGCACCGATACCATTGCAGAAAAATATGCATCATTATTGGCAGTATCTCTTTCGAGTATTAAGCAGTTTTATGATGAGAAATACGACAGAGGCAATTTTATTAAAAATGTGATGCTTGATAATATCCTTCCCGGTGATATTTATCTGAAGGGAAGAGAACTCCATTTTAATAACGATTCCATTCGCGTTGTGTTCCTGATTCGTTTTGCTTTTCCTGTTGAGATCTCTGTTTTTGATATGATCCAGTCCCTGTTCCCGGACAAGAATAAGGATTTTGTGGTAAATATCAATGAAACCGATATTGCCGTGATCAAGGATATCGCCGTAAATATTGATAATAAAGATCTTAAAAAACTTGCAAGAAGCATCATTGATTCTCTTGAACCCGAAGTTGCCGGGCATGCGGTCGTAGGTATCGGTACGCAGGTAAAAGGAATCAAAGATCTTGCAAAGTCTTTCAAAGAAGCGCAGGTTGCTCTGGAGGTGGGCAAGGTATTTGATACGGAAAAGGTGATCGTCACATACGAAAACCTTGGCATTGCGCGCTTGATCTATCAGCTGCCTTCCACATTATGTGAAATGTTCCTTCGTGAAGTATTCAAGCGCGGATCGATCGAGTCGTTGGATCACGAAACGCTGTTCACGATCCAGAAGTTCTTTGAAAACAATCTGAACGTTTCCGAAACTTCCCGTAAGCTGTTCGTTCACAGAAACACATTGGTTTACCGGCTTGAAAAGATCCGTAAATTAACTGGCCTTGATCTTCGTGTGTTTGACGACGCAATCGTTTTTAAGGTGGCGTTGATGGTCAAGAAGTACCTCGATTCCTCCCCGATAAAATACTGACGTTCCCCCCCCTTAAGGCTCATTTAAGTTGAGGGGGGTATAATTCACCCCGAATCAGAGAAAGGACGACCTTCATTTTTTTTGCCGGTCGTAAAGGCTTATGATAGATTTTATTAACGTTTCAAAGATATATAAGGGCAGCGATGTAAAAGCGCTGGACGATGTGAATCTGCATATTGATAAAGGCGAATTCGTTTTTATTGTAGGAGCCTCCGGCGCCGGTAAAAGTACATTTCTGAAAACCATCATCCGTGAAGAGGTCCCCACATCGGGGGAGATTATCTTCGACGGTGAAAGCCTTAACATGATGAAACCCCGCAAGGTTCCTTTTTATCGCAGAAAACTTGGCATCGTGTTTCAGGACTTCCGGTTGATCCAAACAAAAACCGTATATGATAACGTTGCTTTTGCAATGCACGTTATCGGCGCAAAACAAAAGGATATTTCACGTCGTGTGGCGTATGCGTTGAGCCTTGTAGGTCTTTCCGCTAAAGCAAAAAGCTATCCGAATCAACTATCCGGCGGCGAACAGCAGCGTGTTGCGCTTGCCAGGGCTCTTGTGAACGAAGCCGACGTTATTATCGCGGACGAGCCAACCGGTAATATCGACCCGGAAATGTCAAAAGATATTGTGGATCTACTCGAACAGATCAATCTGAATCGCGGTACCACCATTATAATGGTTACGCATGAGGTGGATTTAATACGTAGTTATAATAAACGTGTGATCGAGATCAAAAACGGGCATATTGTATCCGATACCGCACATCCTGAGGTTGCCGAAGGCACTGAGGAGGTGGCGCAGGAGGCGGTGGCTAATACCCCCAGCGGATATTATCATGCGCCTACGGAAGATGCCGAGATTGAAAAATTCCTTATGAATTACGGAAATGAGCCCTTGACAGACGATGGCGTTGGCGGTTTCGATATGGATAGCAGCGACGAAAATCTGTAAGAGCTTCCAAAAATCTGAAAGAAAAGGATGAGCGGCGCCGCTCTCGGCGCAGTATAAAGGCATATTACTTATGAAACATACCAATTTACGATACCTTACAAAAGAGGGACTCAAAAACATTTTGGTCAACCGGCTGATGAGTGTTGCGTCCATTGCAGTGCTGATGTCCTGTTTGATCATGATCGGTTGTTCCGTATTGTTGTATTTTAATATCGACGCGTTGCTACATAGTATTGAAGCGCAAAATATGATCATGGTATTTGTCGAAAAAGATGCAGATGAAAAAATCCTTAATGAAGTTAAAACAAATCTTGAGAATATCGGCAATATCGAAAAAGTTACATTTGTTTCTAAAACTGAGGCATATGCCACGGTGCTTGAATCCCTCGGTGAGAACGCCTCTATAATGGAAGATGTTGACGCATCCTTCTTGCCGGATGCTTATGAAGTTACAGTAACCGATATGCAGTTCTTTAAAGAAACGGTCACCCAGATTCGTGGTATTGATCATGTAATCAGTATCCGTGAAAACAGCGATCTTGCCGCCCGTCTTGAAAAGATACGCACTGCGGTTACATATGTATGTATCGGTATCATTATTCTTCTGTTTATTGTTGCACTGTTTATTATCGCAAATACCATTCGTATTTCCATGTATACCCGTCGGCTTGAGATCAGCATAATGAAGGCGGTTGGCGCCACAAATTCTTTTATCCGTTGGCCTTTCCTGATAGAAGGTATTACAATCGGTTTGATATCGGCAATCGTCGGTCTTGCGGTACTTTACTTGATATATTATTTTGCAGGCGAGGCGCTTCTCACAATCTTCGGTGTATTCGGCGGTACTTTGATCAGTTTCATGGATTACGCCTTATATCTTCTTGTTGGTTTTATTCTGGTAAGTGTTATCACCTCAGGCATCGGCAGTATCTTCTCCATCCGTAAATATCTGAAAGAGCAAGGGAGTGTTGTTGATGAAAATAGTTAACAGAACAAAAAAGCCGCTTTCACTGTTCCTGGTTTTCCTGTTTTTTGTTTTCGGAACCGGTATTCTTCGGGGATTTGCCTCCTCGAATCTTACCAGTTCAGAGCAGGAACAAATCGATTCTTATAAAACAAAGCAGGCAGAGCTGAAAACCAAAATTGCTGAAAATCAGGAGAAAATGGATTCCCTGAAAGATGATATCGAACAACAGGAGAGTTATGTTGCCGCTTTGCAGGAGCAGATTGATAATTATCAGGATCAGATCAACCTCCTGAATGAAAATATCTCTGCGTTGGAAAGTCAGAAAGGTGAGATCCAAACAGAGATCGATGCTCTTAACCTGCAGATAGAAGATATCAAAGGGGATATCAACCATAATGAACTGCAGCAGATTGCGCTGCAGCAGGAAGTTTCCGATATCAAAGACGAGCTGAAAGACCGTCTTTGCAATATCTACATGTATGGAAAGACCAGTGAGTTGGAACTGCTTCTCAACAGTACGGATTTTAAGTCGTTTTTGATTACGATAGAACTGTCTTCCAATATTGCCGAGCATGATAATCAGATTGTAACAGATCTGAATGATAAGGTCAAAGAATTTGATGAGCTCAATGCGCAGCATAATAAGTTGATCGAACAGATAGAAGCGAAGCAGGCTGAGCACCAGGTGCAGATTGACGCCTTGGATGCGAAAGAGACTGACATTAAAAACAGCCGTGCGGATCTGCAATCGTCACAGGATGAGATCCTTACGCTGCAGGAAGAGGCAAATAATTATTTGAGCGAACTGGATAAAGAGAGCACCGCATATAAAGCCTTGATCGCTCAGTACGAAGCAGACATGGAAGAATTTGATTCCATGATCGATGGTATTATTGCTGAAGCGGAAGAAAGAAGAAGAGAAGAAGAAGCTGCGAAAGCTGCACAGAATAATTCATCCGGCGATGAACCCGATGGTTACTATGCGCCGTCGTCTTCCGGTTTTATCTGGCCTCTTCAGTATTCCGACGTCTATATCTCGTCAGGTTACGGATACCGTTCCGATCCTGCAACCGGCGTATCCAAGTTCCACGGCGGTGTCGATACGTGCCGTTGGGCCGGTACATACGGCGCCAGTATCAGCGCAGCTGCAAGCGGTACGGTACTTACCGCGGCATATATGGCGTCCGGTTACGGTTACTATGTTCTCTTGGATCACGGTAACGGTATATATACGCTTTACGGCCATAACAGCCAGCTTCTGGTTTCCACCGGCGAATATGTATCGCAGGGGCAGACTATCGCATATGCCGGCGCTACCGGTTATGCAACCGGCGCACATTGCCATTTTGAAGTCCGTGTAAACGGAACCAGAGTGAATCCTTTGGGGTATGCTTCCCCGTAACAGAGCAGGAGATTTGCGATGTCAAAAAGAATTCCCCTTGCGGTTGCAATCGCATTGATACTTGTATTTTCAGCGCTTACCGTCATATTGACGGTAAGCGTTTATCTGCGTTTATATAATAAATCACTGATATTCATGTCCCAACAGCAAAAACAATTTACTACGCTTAATGAGATCGAAGATATTGTTCGGGCGAATTTCAGCGGAAAAATCAATGCCGAAGATGAAAACATCTTTACGGCAAAGGGTTTTGTTGAAGGACTCAGAGATAAAAACTCTTTTTATCTCACGCCGGAAGAGTATACAGCTTATGGCGCCGCGGTTTCAGGGCAGGCTGAAGGTGTTGGTTTGGCCGCGGAATATCGCAGTGCTGATAATTCTCTTACGGTAACGCGGGTTGCCGAAGGTTCTTCTGCGCAGAAAAATCAGATTAGATCCGGCGATAAGATACTTGCCGTAGATCAGAAAGAAGTTTCTGTCAATAATTACAATAAACTGCTTCAAAAGCTGAGCACCGGTTCCGACGGCGAGATTCGAGTTAAACTCCTGAGCGCGGCAGCCGGGCAGGAAGTGGAGCTTACGCTCGGCCTTGGATATCAAACGTCGTCAGTTCGTTATTCTGTTGACGGTAATGTAGGGTATCTCAGGATCAGCGCATTTTACGATGCCTCGGTCGCCGATTGCACCACCGCCATATCGGCGATCCAAAGCGCGGGCGTCAGCAAGCTGATCGTAGACGTGCGCAACAATAAAAGCACAAATTACGACGCGGCAGCAAAGATTATAGACCTGATGGTTCCTGTTGCTACGGAAGGATCCCTTGCGATCGCTACGGCAAAAGACGCCAACGGCGAAAACGTAAAGGTGTATTCTGCGGATGCTGACAGCATCAATATACCTGTAGCTGTACTTATCAACGACCGGACAGATGGCGCTGCGGAACTTCTTGCTGCAGATCTGCGTGATTTTCTGAATGCAAAACTGATTGGTGAAACTACCGCCGGTAACGCAGGCTTACAACAGGAGTTTCTTTTGGATGACGGATCAGCCTTGATTCTCACTGTGGCAAAAATATATCCCTACCTCACCGATTGTTACGATGCTGCAGGGATCGCGCCGGATACAGAGATTTTGCTGCCGGATTTTCAGAAGGACGGCCTTGAAACGTTGGGACATGATGAAGACGCGCAGTATAAAGCGGCGCTTACCTCTTTCGGTTCTTAATTATCTGTGTTGTCAAAAACAATATACGGACGTAATTTTTCCAGCGTAGCCTCTCCTATACCCTTGATTTTGAGAAGATCCTCCGCGGAAGTAAATCTTCCGTATTCATTTCTGTAATTGATGATATCCTGCGCCCTGCTTTCGCCGATCCCCGGAAGCAGGGTCAGTTCTGTTTTTGAGGCTGTGTTAATATTGATAAGCAGATCGGATGTTTCATCCTCTATGACCGCTTTATCCGGCAACTCGGAAGTTACGGCAATTTCACTGTATGAGATTTCGGCCTTTTTCCCGAGATTCGGTATCACCTGTATTGCAACCAGAAAGCACAAAAGAAGCAGTGTGATACCGGTCATGATATAAAAAGACGTTTTGTATTTTTGATCTTTGTCGCTGTTCTCTGTTTTTGAAGCTGTTTCCGGTGTGTTTTTATCTTGCTGCCGGGGATCGGTGTGTTTCGTTTTGTTCATCTCAGCACCTCTTTTTTATGAATCGTTTTTTTATGGTTGAATAAATTTGTTTTGTTCACACATACTATCATTGAAAAAGGAGTGATAGAATATGTTGGACAGAATCGCAATGATCCTTGTGATCATCGGAGCAATCAACTGGGGTTCCATCGGACTGTTTCAGTTTGACATTGTCGGCAGGATCTTCGGCGGGCAATCCGCAATTATCAGCCGAATCATTTTTACAATTGTCGCACTGGCCGGTATCTGGTGCATCTCTTTGCTTTTCCGTCATAACGAAGTCCTTGTGGAAGACGGAAATAACTGATCTCTCACAGTATATAACACTTATGCAAAAAGCCGGAGAACGACGCTCCCCGGCTTCTTTGTATTTTATATTTGTTCGATTGCTTTTTTCAGCGCTTCTGTTTTATCTGTTCTCTCCCAGGTAAGATCCAGGTCGGTTCGGCCGATATGTCCGTAAGCCGCAAGCTGAAGGTAGATGGGCTTTCTGAGATCCAGATTCTCTATGATTGCTGCGGGGCGAAGATCAAACACCTTTGTAACGGCGGCAGAGATCTTATCGTCGTCAACCGTACCCGTGCCGAATGTTTCTACCAAAACCGATACGGGGCGCGCAACGCCGATGGCGTAGGCGAGTTCAACCTGGCATTTCTTGGCCAGACCTGCGGCAACAATATTTTTAGCAACGTATCTTGCGGCGTATGCGGCCGAGCGGTCAACCTTTGTGGGGTCTTTTCCTGAGAATGCGCCGCCGCCATGCGCAGCGTAACCGCCGTAGGTATCTACAATGATTTTTCTGCCGGTAAGACCGCTGTCGCCGGCAGGGCCGCCGATCACAAATCTGCCGGTGGGGTTTACAAGATATTTCGTATTATCGTCGATCATCGCGGCGTCTACCGTTGGCGTGATCACGAAGCGGATCAGATCTTCCTTTATTTGTTCAATCGAAACGTCTGCCGCATGTTGGGTAGAAATTACGATCGTATCGATCCTAACGGGTTTATTGTCATTATATTCCACAGTTACCTGGGTCTTTCCGTCGGGACGCAGATAGGGGAGCGTGCCGTCTTTTCGTACGTCAGCCAGTTTTTTTGCAAGCTTGTGCGCCAATGCGATGGGCAGCGGCATCAGTTCCGGCGTCTCATCACAGGCGAAACCGAACATCATGCCCTGATCTCCGGCGCCATGCAGATTGTAAGCGTCTTCATCTCCGTTTTTCTGCTCCATAGATTTGCTTACGCCCATATCAATATCTGCGGATTGCTTGTCTATCGTGCAGAGCACGGCGCAGGTGTTGCCGTCAAATCCGGCGGCGGCGCTGTCAAACCCGATGTCGCAAATCGTTTTTCTTACAACGGCGGGTATATCTACAGTTGCTTTTGTTGAAATCTCACCCATTACCAAAGCCATACCGGTGGTGCAGATCGATTCACATGCCACTCTTGAAAGCGGATCCTGTTCAAGCATCGCGTCAAGGATCGCGTCGGAAATCTGATCGCAAACTTTATCGGGATGTCCTTCTGTAACGGATTCTGAAGTAAAATAATGCTTTGCCATATCTGTCCCTCCAAAAAAAATGCCCGCAATCAGCGGGCAGAAAATTACCTTATCTGTCGGCTGAACCGTCGGATTTGGCACCTTGATCATACAGGTTGCCGGGCTTCACAGGGCCGTTCCCTCAGCCACTCTTTATAAGGATTTAATTTTATTTATATTATAAATTAATAATCAATAATTGTCAATAGAAAATAAGAAACTCCTTAAAATGAAGAAGTATTATCCCAAATTACGAATGGCCTAAAATGATATGTGTTACATGTTGATCACGCCTGCAAAAATCAGGAGTACAAGAACAAGGGTGACGGTCAGTACGGCTGAGATACTGATGATCAGTATCGTGTTTGTTCTCCTGTTCGCGGCGTCGTTCGATTCCCGCTCCGGAATCAGTCGCGCTTTTCGAAGTGCGGTTGCGATTCCCTTGTATAAAAGCAGCGTCAGAACGGAATTCAATGACGCTTTGATCATGTTGAACGGAATCAGGAGCGGCAGAAACAGCTTTAATACTTCGCTTCTCGGCATCCCCGTAAAGATCGGCGTCATGATATAATTCCATAAAAGCATGATGATAAGCATCGAAAACGTCCCGGCAACCAGTCCGAAAATCGCATTCTTCAACGTTTTTTTACGCTGGTAGATCAAGGCGCTTACGCCGACAAAAACGGCTGACGACAGAAAATTCATCAGTAATCCGATAAAGCCTGTAGAGCTTACCGTAACCATCTCAACCAGGCATACGAGCAGCGACATCAGTATCCCCGCAACCGGCCCGAAAATGAAACCGCCTATGGTCAGTATTACGTCTTTGGGCTCATAAGTAAGAAAGCCGCCGATATTCGGTAATCGTATCAGCAGATCCGCTGCGATTGCGATCGCAGACAACAGAGCCATACTTACGAGCCTTTTCAGGTCTGTTTTACTTGTTGCATTTGTCATTCCGAATGACCTCCCGGATATTTTACTTGAAACCTTTAAAAAAAGAACCCTGCAATAAAGCAGGGCGTTAAGAATCGGTTTTATGATCGCAAAAACGATTTTAACCTTCTCCCATCCGGACTGTACCGTCGGTTTCGGAATTTCACCGAATCAACCCGAAGAGGGCTTGCGGACTTTGACCGCCGGTGGGGAATTTCACCCCGCCCCGAAGATTTCATTTGTATTATAACATTTAGTGTTGATTTGTCAAGAATATTTTTTTATAATAGATATGAAATAATATGTGTTCTGAAATGAACCGAAGCAATAACGGAGGAAACGGTATGGCCGGCAAAAAGAATACAAAACTGAAACTACTGTATCTGAAAGAGATCTTTGAAAAGTATTCCGATGAGCAGCACATTCTGAATTCCGCGGATATCACGGATCTTCTGTTCAGGGAGTATGGCCTGGAGTGCGAGCGCAAGTCCATCTATAAAGATATCGACGTCCTTATGGATTACGGTATGGATATCATAAAAACGAGGACGCCGAAAAACGGTTTCTTTCTTGCTTCCGGCAGTTTTGAGCTTGCCGAGATCAGATTGCTGTCCGACGCGGTTCAGGCTGCGGATTTTATTACAAAAAACAAAACGAAAAAGCTGATTGAAAAAATAGAAGGCTTTACCAGTAAATATAACGCAAACATCCTGAAACGTCAGGTTTATATTGATAATCGCCTGAAAAGCACCAATGAATCCATTTATTATGTAATCGAAGATCTCGATAACGCGATCAAATCTGGCAAAAAAGTGCGATTCAATTATTCCCGCCGCAAAATGGATGATAAATACGCTGCCAGAAAAGAAACGCGCGTTTTTACTCTGAGTCCATATGCTCTGATCTGGTCCAACGATCATTATTATCTTGTTGCCAATCACGAAAAATACGATAATCTTATGAATGTTCGGGTAGATCGAATCTCAAATGTAGAGATCTTGGATCGGCCGGTTCGTCCTGTAGAACAGGTGAGTCCTTATAAGATCAATCTTGATGCTGCGGATTATGCCGCAAAAACATTTAATATGTTTACCGGGGAAATGCAGATGGTAGAGCTTAAATGTGACAACAGTATTCTGGAATCTATTTTTGATCGTTTTGGGGAACGGATCAATACCAGAAAGTACGACGATACACATTTCCTTCTTCGCACCGAAGCTGCGATCAGTAAAGGATTGGTATCATGGATCATGCAGTTCGGTACCGATATCGAAGTTGTATCCCCCAAGGAGCTGAAGGATATGGTCATCCTTCAAGCTGAAAGTATTCTTGAAGTATATCAACAGGAGGCAGAATATGAATAAACTTACCGTTAAAAACGAACGTTTTTATCTGAACGATGCGCCTTTTACCGTGGTTGCCGCGGCAATGCATTATTTCAGGGTCCCGCGGGAATACTGGCGTGATCGTCTTCTTAAAATCAAAGCCTGCGGGTTCAATACGGTGGAAACATATACCGCATGGAATTTACATGAACCCAAAGAAGGAACCTTTGATTTTTCGGGCAATCTGGATCTCGGCGCATATATTGATCTGATTTCGGAGCTGGGTATGTTTGTAATTGTGCGCCCCGGTCCGTATATCTGCTCCGAATGGGAATTCGGCGGCTTTCCATGGTGGCTGTTGAAATACCCTGATATGGAGCTGCGCTGTTCCAATGAGCTGTATCTTGAAAAAGTTCAGCGGTACTTTGAAAGGCTGATTCCTATCATATCTACCCGGCAGACCGATTGCGGCGGACCCGTGATCATGGTGCAGGTAGAAAATGAATACGGAAGTTACGGCAGCGACAGTATTTATATCCGCAGGCTTTCCGATATGCTCTCTTCCCTTGGCATTTCCTGTACGCTGTTTACTTCCGATGGGCCGAACGATACAATGCTTTCCGGCGGATCGGTACCCGAACTTCTTGCCGCGGTCAATTTTGGATCAAAGCCCGCAGCATGTTTTAAGGCGCTTCGCAAATTCCGAAAGGGAGATCCTCTGTTTTGTGCGGAATACTGGAACGGCTGGTTTGACCATTGGGATGAGCGGCATCATACCCGCGATGCGGAAGACGCTGCCGATACTTTGGGGGAGATTCTTGATCTTGGCGCAAGCGTATCCGTTTATATGACCCACGGCGGAACAAATTTCGGTTGGATGAACGGCGCAAATCTTTACGATGCATACCAGCCTACCGTAAACAGTTATGATGACGACGCCCCGATCAATGAATATGGCGCTCTGACCGAAAAATACTTTAAGATGAAAGAGGTTCTGTCTGCGCGCGGGTTTGTGAATGACGTTCAGCTTCCTGAACCGCTGCAGCCGGTTTCTTACGGAACATGTGTCTTCACAAGGGCGGCCGATCTGATGGAAAACGTAGGGTTGCTGGCCGAACCGCGGCGTAATGTAACGCCGCTGCCGATGGAGGCGTTGGATCAGGGATACGGCTTTATTTGCTATAAAACAACCGTAAAGGGGCCGAAAGAGAAGGAAACGCTGTATTTTGAAGTGCACGACCGCGCATATATTTTTCTGAACGGCGAATACATCGGAAAATATTACAGAAATGACGATAAACAAAAACTGCAGATCGAGATCCCCCGTGAGGGCGCCGTTCTTGCGATTCTTGTTGAAAACATGGGTAGAGTAAATTACGGCCCGGGGCTCGCCGACCGAAAAGGCATTATCGGGGGCGTGCGGCTCGGACAACAGTTTCTTTACCATTGGGATCATTTTTCGCTTGGGTTGGAGCATGTCGATTCGGTGCCCTTCACGGAAACCGATAAGCTGAAATTCAAAAAGAAACCGCAGCTTTTAAATGCAACGCTTCATATTGAAGGGGTTCCGCAGGATACGTTTATCAAGCTGCCGGGATTCCGAAAGGGAATGATCTTTGTCAATGAAAAGCCTCTTTCCCGTTATTGGGAGATCGGACCGCAGCGCTCCGCTTATTTGCCTGCAACCTTCCTTCATGAAGGGGATAACAGCATCACCGTTCTTGAATTGGAGGGATATAAAAAACCGGAGATCGTTTTCTCGGATACGCCTGACATTGGTTGAATAACTAAAAAACAAGAACGGCTCGTTTGAGCCGTTCTCTTTTCTTCTCAGCTTTCGGTGGTTGAAGCGCCGGAATAGTTTTTCTTGATCATTTTCAGTGCCTGATTGCCTGCGAGATTGGTGAATATGGTATCTTCAGCAGTGTTCTCGGATTCCGCTGTAACAGCTTCCTGCTCGGTTTTAAGAAGCTCGTCTACAATCGAGGAAACAATGGTTTCTTTCCAAACCGGGTCGTCATGTTTGGATACAAAATACATTATATGCCAACCGTAGGAGGTCTGAATGATATCAACGTCGCCCACCTGTCTGGATTCGTCATAAACCCAGTTTTCAAAGGGTGCAACCATTTTGCCTTTTTGTACGTCTTCATACAGTCCGCCGGAAGTGGTTCCGCCTTCTTCAAGAGAGGCTTTGTCGCTGCTGTATTGCTCGGCGAGCGCCGCAAAAGCATCCTCGGTTTGTTCGCCTTCCTTGTATTCTTCTAAGATGCTCATCGCCTTTTCTTTTGCAGCCTGAATCACTTCTTTTGAGTACTTCCCATCAGATTCAGCAACATTTTCTTCACCAGAGGCAGTGTCTTCCGTTTCGGTTTCTTTCGACGGGGCGGTTGTTTCGGCGGCTGCCGTGGTTTCATTCTCCTGTGCAGCGGTTGTTTCTTCTGTGGTTGCCTGTGATGTGCTTACTGCTTCCTCAGAAGGTACTTCTTCTGCAGCCGTAGTGCCTTCCGCTTCGGTCGCTTCTTCAACAGAGCCTTCCGTTGTGCTTTCGGTGTCGGTTTCACTGAGTTCTTTTGCAATATCATCATAAGAGATGAGGATATGACGTACGCTTGCAAGAGGGTCTTCGTCACGGTATGCGGTTTTAGTGATCATCATTACGTATGCATAATCTCCGGCAACGGCAACACGCTTGTCGCCAACAACTCTGTCGGGGCTGAACAGCCATTCGGCCACTTCCTCGCTTACCTGAGATTTGATCGTATCTCTATTCAGATTTTTTGCAAGAGAAGCAGATTCATCTTCAAAGTTAGCTTTTTGATCTTCGTCGCAGTATTCCTTGCAGAGTTCAACAAACGAAGCCTCATCCGTAATCTTTGAGAGCATCTCATTTGCAAGCAGCTCAGCCTTAGAGGGGGCTGCGGTGGTTTCTTCTGAAGTGCTTTCTCCGGATTCGCTCTCGGCCGAAGTGTTTTCAGCGGAAGTGGCTTCAGCCGCGGTTGTCGTTTCCGCTGTGGTCGTGGTTTCTGCCGCAGTGGTGGTTTCCGCTGTGGTTGTGGTTTCTGCTGCTGTGGTGGTTTCATCCGCAGAAGATTCCGTCGGTGCGGACGTGCTCACCGTTTCCGTTGCGGTATCGTCCTGGATCTTTATGCCGAGCAAGCGGATATCAACGCTTTGATATTTGCCGGGATCCTCTTCGTAAGCGGCGTTGATCTGATCGTCGGTAACGCTTTCCTTAAGCTGATCCTGCTTGGATTCAATCATCTGCTGTACCAGATACTGATCCTCCAGAAGTTTACGGAGTTTTTTCTCAGTCATGCCGTTGCCGAAAGATCTGCTGATATATCTGGTGGTTGAAAGGCTGTAATTCGCGGCTGCTGTGGCAAGCTCCTGAATTTCATCCTCCATGCTCTGTTTGCTTTCTTCCGAAAGCGTAACATTCTGCTCTTTTGCGAGTTTCAGATAATAATTATAATTCTCAAGTGTGGATTTTACACTGTTGCGGAATTTCTGATCAAACGTGATCGTATTCCCGTCGTCATCCTTCGTCGTTTGCTCGGAAGGATCTTTTGTGTAATCAAAACCGGTGATATTGAATCCCATCTGAGATTGGTAGGTGTAAGCGAGATTTGCTTCTTCTATAAAAGCTCTGCTGTAATAATAGTTATACTCGGCCATGGAGTAGGTTCTGCCGTCTACCTTCAGGGCAGGAATCAAGGACTGCGGAACACCGTAAGCATATGCAACGCCGCAGACGATCGCTATTGCTGCGATAATCGCGATCGCTTTGATAATACCGGCAATCACGTCGGTAGAATCATGCTTTTTATTGGATTTCTTTTTGGCAGCTTTTGCCAAGCGTTCTTTTCTCTCCGAACGGTATTCGTTGGTCTGGTCTTTGTTGTCCATACTGATCGCCTTTCTTGATCCGACGCGCCCGATCGGCTGCCGGACCGGTCCTTTCTTTGTTGATTTGTTTCCCGTTATCGGTTATGATACGTGACGTAAAACATCACACATTTGGTTATTATAATATAAATAATTATAAAGTACAAGTAAATTCTGAAAATTTTTTTATTTTTATTAAAAAAATAAAATTTTAATATAATACCATTTTGTTATTTCGCAGAATATACAAATTAAATCAGCAGATACTAACATCGTATGAATCAAAGATGGGAGTTTTATCATAATGAAAGCAACGGGAATTGTACGCAGAATCGATGACCTCGGTAGGGTAGTGATCCCGAAAGAGATACGTCGAACCATGCGCATCCGTGAGGGCGACCCGCTGGAAATCTTTACGGCGGCGGACGGAGAAGTGATTTTTAAGAAGTATTCGCCAATGGGTGATTTTGCGGAGTTTACCGCACAGTATGCGGAGGTTTTGAATAAGGCGCTGAATATGCCGGTGCTGATTACAGACCGTGACCATGTTTTTGCCGTATCCGGCATGCCGAAAAAAGAATATATCGACAGAAGGATTTCGCAGGAATTGGAAGATATCATGGAGAATCGGGCGGGGTTCGCCGCCGGTACGGAATCCGCGGCGGTATCCCCGGTAGAAGGCGACAGCCGCGGGGCATGCCTCGCTTATCCGATCATCGGCAACGGCGATGTATCCGGGTGTGTTTGCGCGATGCTGAATGAGAAAAAAGATCTGCCTACCGATGCGGAGATCCGTCTTGTGCAGGTTGCCGCGCAGTTTCTTGCAAAGCAGACAGAAGACTGATTCTGTTTACAAAAAAGGAAAGCCCCTGAAAAAAGGGGCTTTGTTTGTTCGATTATTCAAGGATGTTTGACGAGATATAGTCAATTCCCCATTTTGCCAGATCTTCGGCAAAATCTTTGTCGTCGCAGGTCCAGCAATTCACTTTTACACCATGATCGTGGAAGGCTTTGATCCTTTCTTCTGTCAACTCGCTGTATTCAATATCAATGTCAAGACCATGGGCCTGAAGGATCTGGGGAAGATCCTCCTGATAATGACTTGTAAGGAATTGTGCTGGATGGCCGGGATAAAGCTCTCTCAGCCGTGTCATATTGGCAAAGCAGAAAGAAATAAATATCACGTTGTCTAGGTAATCCAGTTCTTTGATTTCGTTGCAGATCGCGTTTATCTCATCTTTTGTGAACTCATTTTTCAGTTCCAGTACGGCGATTTTTTCATAACGTTTGCATGTGGCGATGTATTCCTTCAGGGTGGGGATCAGAGTATCCGCGCGTGTAACGTCGCCGTATTTGTCGTTCAGATGAAGCGCGCGAAGGGTGGCGAAATCGGTTTCCTCAACAATCACGTCTGTGTTGCATATGCGTCCGGTGTTGTCGTCGTGAAATACCACAAATCGGCCGTCAGCTGTTTTGTGTACGTCGGTTTCAATGCCGTAATAGCTGCGGTTTCCTGCCGCGATAAAAGAGGCGTTTGTGTTTTCCAGCTCAATACCGCTGAGTCCTCTGTGGGCAACCATTCTGGTCTTTCCCGCATTGATTTTTACAGAATCCATTATGTTGTTCTTCCTTTCGGGTTATGATTCAGCGACGCGCGCAGATGCGCGTCGTAAGATTAGCATTATCTCATAAAAGTATAATCTTCTTTTTTTCTGAATTCAAGTGTTTTTATTGATTTAGTCTGTTATTTATGTTAAAATGATTCCAAAACAGAATAAGGTGGTCTGAGATTTGCGTACAAAAACCGATCAGGTTATTTTTTACATATATATTTTATTGAGTTGTCTGTTTACGGTGATATTTGTTTTTGAGGTTCCCCGCATCGTATTTTATGCGCCGGTGCTTTTGTTCACCGTATTTGTGTGCTATAACCGTATTCAGAAAGAGCGATTCCGGTTTTCAGCCACCGCAGGTGTGCTTGTTGTTTTTACTGTGGTGTTTATCATTTTTAAATATGATTATTCTCAAACGTTTTATTATCAATCTTATATACATATTCAGGCGGTCATGATGTTTCTCATCGGGTATAACTTCTTTCAGCCCGGTGTGTCTTTTGAAGAAAAGTTCCGTTTGCTCGACGGTTATTTCATGCTCGTTTCGTGGTTGTATGTTATTTACATTACAATCACATTTATCCATTACTATTATTTTACCCCGGCAGATCTTGAAGTGCGTTTCTATTATTCCATCTGGTATGATTTCGTAAAAAAGCCTGCCACGGTAATCTCCATGTCCCTTGTGATCCCGTTCACATACGGGGCGTATTCGCTTTTCTTTTCCCGTTGGTATAAAAAGCTGATCGGCGCTTTTTTTATCGCGGTTGCGTTAGGCGTGAATTTCTGGACCGGTACCAGAACCTTATTGTATCTTGCGCCTTTTGTGATACTGTTTGTTCTTCTTGTCTGGATCGTTTTCGTAAAGAAAAGAATTAAAGTCGGGCTGATCATCGGCGGCGTTTGTGTTGCTGGGGCGTTGTGCGCGATTCTGATTTTTCATTTCAAGCGGCACGAGCTTGCCGAAAAATATGCGGATACGGTTTTCGGCAGAATATTTAATTACGGGTTGGAGAGCGCCCGCTGGCGTTACTCCCGCTATGTGCTTGAACACTTTTCCTTCACCTATTTCGGCAGCGGCGTCAACTCGGCGGAATACGGTACGCCGCACAATATCTGGCTTTATATTTATGATTACGGCGGTATCGTCTCCTTCCTGATCTACTGTGCTTTTACCGTGATGCTGCTGGTATCGTTTGTCCGCTTCCTTCTGAATAAGCATATCGGCGTCAATGTGAAGTGCCTGATCACTACCGTATTCGGCGTAATGTTTGCGGAATACATGCTGGAGCCCTTTATTCTGCCGCTTCCGTCGTTCTATATCCTTACGCTGTTTGTGTTCGGCTTGTTCGCAGGCCTTGCAAAATATAAAAAACCCGAGGAGGCAAAACCATGATCCCTGCGTTGATCGTTGTAGCTTGTGTTGTGCTGCTTGCCGCGGCTCTGATGCTGACGGTACATATGAAAACCAAACCGAGGGATATTGCAGATCCGTCGCGTATCCCGATCGGAGGCATGGTGACATCTGCGGATTACGATTACACCGGTTCTGCGGATAAAAAAACCATGCGTTCTCCCATTGTTCGCCTGATGCAGCTGTTGTGGATCAACACGTCGAAAAGCGACGCTGAAAACCACAGTACGCAAACGCCGCCTCCGGGCATTGTGGAACTGAATGATATCCCTTATGTGGATGACGGCAGCATATATCATCTGCTTGACGTTTATTTCCCTGCAGAAAATAACGGACGTCTGCCTGTGATCATCGATATCCACGGCGGCGGCTGGATGTACGGCGATAAAGAACTCAACAAATTGTACTGTCTCGCGTTAGCGTCAAAGGGATATACGGTGTTTAACGTCAGCTATCCGTTGGCGCCGGATGTGACCGTTGACGTGCAGGTGCAGGATGTAATGAAAGCGCTACAGTGGATCGGCGAACATATCGGCAATTATCCGTGTGATACCGAAAACGTCCTGCTCACCGGCGATTCTGCGGGCGGCATGCTTGCGGCATACGCGGCTGTACTGAGCGGCAGCGAACCCCTTCGTAAGATTTTCGGCGCCGTGCCGAACGATCTGCGGTTCTCCGGTTTGCTGCTCACATCTCCCGTGCCCTCCATGAACGAGGGCGGTTACATGTCGCTGTATATGAAGCGACTGTGGGGCAGCGACCGCAAAGAGAAAGAATGCTTCCGCTACGCCAATTTTAAAGAGATCGTTTCCTTCGCAAAACTGCCCAGAACCTACCTGATCACAAGCGCCGGAGATTTTCTGGGGCATGACCAGACCGTGGATGCGTATGAACGTATCAAAAACACCGGCGTTGAATGTTATCTGAAAGATTTCGGCGGCAAGGAAGGGAAGAAACTGCCGCATGTTTTCACCGTTTTGAACCCGTATAATGAGATCGGAAAATCCACAATAGACGAAGCATTGGCATGGTTCAAAAAAGAAAATTAATAATATTTCAAAAAAATAAAAAAAACACTTGATTTTTTCCGACTTGTCGGCTATAATATCAAATGTTTTTGGAGAGTTGTCCGAGCTGGCCGAAGGAGCACGACTGGAAATCGTGTAACCGTCAAAAGCGGTTCGTGGGTTCGAATCCCATGCTCTCCGCCATGAAAAAAGCGCTTTTTGTCTACCAGACAAAAGCGCTTTTTTCAACGAAATCCGTCCTTTCGGACGGGTGAAATCTACCTTCGGTGGGTGAAATCGCTTCGCGGTGAAATCCCGCTTCGCGGGGTGACGGACGGATTTCATTTCACCGTGAGGCGAAGCTGAACGATTTCACCAAAGGCGTGAGCCTTTGATTTCAACGCGACGGAAGTCGCGATTTCACTGTTGCTCTTTCAGGTCCCATATGATATGATGTTTAAGAGGTGATTCCTATTGCTTATTCCTTCAGGTAATACAGCAAAACAGAATATGGAGTCAAGTTGACGCATTGGAATCGGTGGAGGTGTTTGCATGGAATTCAGAAGAGTCTTCGATACGATTCCTGATCAGTTTGATCGGTACAGGCCGAGATACAGTCAGGAATTATTTGAATATCTGATTCGCTATGCAAAAATCGGACCTGAAAAGAGCGTTTTGGAGATTGGACCGGGTACAGGGCAGGCCACAGATCCGATCCTGCAGACAGGATGCGATTATCACGCCATAGAGCTCGGGGAACATCTCTATGCAAAAATGAAGGAAAAGTACGATCGGTTCCCAACCTTCCAAATTGTGAATGATGACTTCATCACACATGATTTTAAGCTACAGAAGTTTGATCTGGTATATTCTGCCGCAACCATCCAGTGGATTCCTGAAAAAATCGCTTTTACTAAGTCTTTTGAACTGCTGAAACCCGGCGGTGTACTGGCTATGATGCTTACAAAATCAGATTATAAAACGCCAAACGGGGAACTCTACGAGAAAATTCAGAAACTGTACGATCAGTATTATAAACCGGATATTCCTTATACATATGGCAGCTTCAGATATAAAAACGCACAAAACTATGGCTTTATAGATTTCGAGCAGCATGATTTTTACGGGAGACGTGTAATGAATTCCGATGAATATGTTTCTTACTGCGGCACCCATTGTGATCATATCGTAATACCGGAGCCATATAAGACAGCTTTCTTTGAAGGCCTTCGGAATGTGGTCGTGGAAAATGGAGGTAAAGTAATATTTAACGATACTTATGTGCTTTATCTTACCCGTAAGCCGCAGTATAGTTGAAAATAGAGAAGGGGGTCGAACATGAAATACAGCGTAAAAATGGTCGTTAAGCATTCGGTAGAGACAGGTGAAGTCTTCCTCGAGGAATCCATTATCATGCTGGAAGCCGATTCTTTTGATCAGGCATATGCCAAAGCTGAACAATACGTACAAGAAAATCAAATCTCCGATTCCTACGAAAATATGTATGGAAAACGCGTTCGTTCAGAGGTTATTTCTCTTGCAGATTGCTTCTCTGTATATGATGACGAAGATGTGATCGAGGTGTACTCCTCTATGTTTAGATGCAGTGAAGACCTGCGTGAAGATACTCTCGTTGCATTATTTGAGAATCCATGTACCAGAATCGAAATGCTCCCATTAAGGCAATGGCCTGATCCGGATCACCCAGAGGAAAACGATATTGATTAGTGAATTGGTCTTCATTTTTCATGTTACGTTTGTACGTTCTTCCCTTGAATAGTGTACGTTTGTACGCTCTTACACAGAAAAAAGCACTCTTTGGCGTGCTTTTTTCAATGAAATCGCCCCTGTGGGGCTAATGAAGGAATGAAGACGCTCCGCTGATGAAGACGCTCCTTCGGAGCTGATTTTTACGTAGGGCAGCTTCGCTTCATTAGGCGGCAGCGGTGCCGTCTTCATTAACGAGCGAAACGAGTGACTTGATAGAAATATATATTGCCGCATTTTATGACGTTATTTTTAGATACGGTGCATGTCCGGCCGAGATTACGCTGCCCTCGTAATCGTTGATCTGTCAGAAGCAATATCATTCGTTTTTGCCGCGTTGGTGCTGTTTGTTTGATAAAGAATTGAAAAAAACACATTTTCATGCTATACTGATAAAGGACAGAGATCAAAAAAACAGAATCTGCGAGGTTATTCATATGAGAAACGGAAAGACGCCGGATCCGAATGCCATACGTCCGATTGCCGGATATGACAAAGAAATATACGTTAAACCGACGGTCAGAAATCCGAATATCATTGTCGGAGAGTTCACTTATATCGCAGATTCCGATTTTGAAAACCATGTTACGCACCATTATGCATGGAATGACGATAAGCTTATTATCGGAAAATTCTGTCAGATCGCGGCAGGCGTAGAATTCGTTATGAACGGCGCAAATCATCAGATGAACGCTGTCACAACGTTTCCGTTTTACACGTTGGAGGGTTGGAATATGGAACCGCCCGCAAAAGCCGATCTTCCCTTAAAGGGCGATACCGTTATCGGAAACGATGTCTGGATCGGGCAGAATGCGGTCATACTTCCCGGCGTCCATATCGGTGACGGCGCGATCATCGGCGCAAACAGTGTTGTCGGCAGCGACATCGATCCTTATACGATCGTTGTCGGGAACCCGTCAAAACGGTTGAGGAACCGTTTTGACGACGAACTGATCGGACTGCTGCTGCGATTCAGGTGGTGGGATAAAGAAATCGACGAGATCGATGCTCTCATCCCGATCCTGACCTGCAGCGACTTGGGAAGCGTCAGGGAAGAAATAAAGAAACGGTTGGATTGATAAATTCGGTTTGCCTCGCTGAATACGCATATCATTTTGCGGTTTTGCTGTGGCGTTTCTATGATTGCGGGCGCGGCAAACGATTTCATTCTTCCTTTTCGTTGTTCATGTAACGCTGTCTGTCATCTCAAACACCAGTTCTCCGCCGTTTCGTATCATCTCATGGGTAATAAACGGGGTGTCAAGCTTCTCTCCGTTCAGAGCAACACTTTTTACATATACGTTTTTCTCGCTCTGGTTATGCGCCGTTACGGTCAATATGGATCCGTTGCCCAAACGGATCTGCGCCTGATCGATGCAGGGGGAGCCGATCCAGTAGCGATCCGTTCCTACAACAGGGTAAAAGCCGAGGGCGGAAAACACATACCAGCTGCTCAGCGTACCGCCGTCGTCATTGCCGTCCAGGCCGTCGATATCGGTGCTGAAGCGGTTTTTTAATGTCCAGCGTACCCATTTCTGCGTCAGATCCGCTCTGCCTGCGTCGTTGAACAAATACGGGGTGTGGATGTCGTGCTGATTACCGATCCAGTATCCGGCGCCGGGATCGATCGCCGCACGCGAAAGGGACGCGCTCTGCATGAACTTCTCCAATTCCTTTACAAACGCTTCTTTTCCGCCGAAGAGTTCGATCAAACCTTGCGGATCTTGCTGAACGCTCCAGCGCCATTGCGGAGCGCTGCCCTCGCAATAAGCCTTAAAAATCGACGTACCGAAAATGTCGTCGAAAAATGAATTCATATAGGGAATGATATTCCCCCAGCTTCCGTCGCTGTTTTTCGGTCTGAAATAGTTTGTCCCGGCGTCCCAAAGATTGCGGTAATTACGAGCTCTGTTTTCATATACGGCAGCTTCGTCATAATAACCAAGCGCCTTCGCCATGGATGCAACAGCAGCGTCCTCCCACGCATATTCAAGCGTTTTGGATACGGAATAGCTTGGGGTGAGGTCGTCCGGCAGATATCCGTATTGAAGATACAGCTCCGCTTCATCGCGTGTTTGATTGCTTTCGGAGGCATTTTTCATGTATGCATAAGCCGATTCTGCGTCAAAAGGAATCCCCTTGATATAACTCTCTGCAAACATCAGATCTGCGGGGTTGCCGAACATGGAACCGGATTCTCCTGCCCCCATCGGCCAGCGTGGCAGTTTTCCGCTTTGCTCCGCCATCCGAAGCAAGCTTTCGGCGCAATCTCTCTGAATCTCCGGCGTGATCAACGTGTAAAGGGAATGTACATTCCTGCAAGTGTCCCAAAGAGAAATGTCGGTGCGATATGTAAAGCCATCAGCTTTATGTGTTTTCTTGTCAAAGCCCATGTAGCTGCCGTCGGAATCCGTAAAATCAGTAGGCATGATCATAGCATGATACAGGGCTGTATAGAAGATGGTTTTAATTTCATCATTTGCGTCGATTGTAATTGCGGATAACCGTTGCTCCCAGTCTTGCGAAGCAGCTTCACATACTGTTTCAAAATCTTTACCGTCGGTTTCGGATTCAAGGTTCTTTTTTGCGTTCTCACAGCTGATAAAGCTGATCCCCATGCGCAGGGTGATCGGATCTGTATTCTTTCCGAATTGCAGCGTTAATCCGGTGTTTTCGCTTTTGATAATGTTTGCGTCGCGGTCCCATTCTGCGTAAAGGTAAACTGTCAGCCCCTGATATCTGCCTGTAAAGGTGCCGAACAGTTTTGCCTGTGCGGTTGCGCTGTTTTTTGTTTGATCTGCAGAAATCTGAACGTCTGTTACGTTTCCGCCGCTGAGGCAAGATGCTGCGTCAATGTAAAGTGAGGAATCTTTACGTGTTTCAAAGGTGAAACGCATTACACCTGTACGATCTGTCGCCGTCATTTCGCATAGACATGCGGCGCCCGGAAGATATACCGCATAGTAACCCGGCGCGGCGATCTCATTGTTATGTGAATATGCCAATGCTGCGGGTTTCCCTGCGGTTCCCCCGATGGCAGGCGTAACGCGAAACATTCCGTAATCCCGCGCGCCTGTACCTGAAAGCCTGCCAAGGCTGAACCCCAGCATGTGCCGGTGTTCATAATAGTAGCCTGACGTATTTGTTTTGATTTTTGCAATGCCGCCGATGGCGCACGTGTCCGGCCCCACGCGAACACAACCGAAGGGGACAGACGCTGCAGAACTCAGCATACCGCACATCCAAGGTATTCCTCCTGTTCCGATCAGCGGATCAACGTAAGCGGTTATCCCTTCTTTTTTGTGTTCAGGCATCGCTTTTTTGATTCGCCCTCCCGCGAAGATCCCGCTGACCAACAGTTCTATACTCAGGAACACGGATATTATTATACGAAAAACGCGCAACATGAAATACACCCCTTTTTTATCATTTTAACATAGTGCTCAAGTATAGTGAAATAAAGGTTTTCAATGGTTATTATTAATATTGATGTTAACTCAGAAATGAATTGACTTCCGCTTATATCTCATGTTATAATGTAAAACGATTTTTATATACGGAGGCGTTTGTTTTGAGAAAAAGAATAGGGTTGAATTTCAATTGGAAGTTCAGCGAGTCCTTTACGGAGGATATGCTGAAACCATCCTATAGCGACGCGGATTTCAGTCGCGTTGATATTCCTCATACGAACAAAGAGATCCCCTATAACTATTTCAATGAAAAAATGTATCAGTTTGTGTGCTGTTACCGCAAAACCTTCCGGCTGCCGGCAGAGGCTTTTGAAAACGGCCGCAGGGTGATTCTTCATTTTGAGGGCGCCGCAAACTATGCGCGCGTGTTTGTCAACGGCAAGCCCGCAGGCGAGCATAAGGGCGGCTATACGCCGTTTTGTTTTGATGTTACCGATCTTGTTCATAAAAGCAACAACGTGATCGCCGTCGCGCTGGATTGCACCGAACGGAGCGAGATCCCGCCCTTTGGTTTTATGGTGGATTATCTATGTTACGGCGGCATCTACCGTGAGGTATGGCTTGAGATCACCGAACAGAATTATATTGAGGACGTTTTTGTAAAAACGCCGAATGTGCTTCGGGAATACAAGATCATGGAGGCGGATATAACGTTCAATACGCCGGTGAACGATACTGTTTTGCTGAACGTATCGGACGGAAAAGGTTTTTCCCTTGATAAAAAGGCGGAAGTGAACGGAAAAACGCTGCGTGTGCGCTGGAACGTCAAAGGGGCAAAACTGTGGGATATTACAGAGCCTAATCTTTATACGCTTACTGTTTCCCATAAATCTGATGTTTTCACCCGGCGGTTCGGTTTTCGTGAGGCGAAGTTCACCCGCAAGGGGTTTTACCTTAACGGCCGCCATGTGCAGCTGGTGGGGCTCAACCGACATCAGAGCTATCCCTATGTGGGAAACGCCATGCCTGCCTCCGCCCAGAAAGCAGACGCCGATCTGCTCAAATATAAATTGGGCTGTAATTTTGTGCGTACGGCGCATTATCCTGATTCCACGCATTTTATCGACCGTTGTGATGAGATCGGCTTGATCGTATTCACGGAAATGCCCAGCTGGCAGCACCTCGGCGAGGGAGAGTGGCGTGAGAATTGCCTGCAGAATATCAGGGATATGGTTATTCGCGACCGATCCCATCCCAGCATCGTGCTCTGGGGCGTACGTGTAAACGAAGGCGCAGATTGCGACGAGTTCTATACCGAGACAAACGCGCTCGCCCGGTCGCTGGATCCCACCCGTCAGACCGGCGGCGTACGGAATATGCCCCGCAGTCATCTGCTTGAGGATGTTTATACCTATAATGATTTTTCCCATGCCGGCGGGTTCATCAAACTGCTGCCTCCGGCTGTTGTTACCGGTTTCAATGCCCCGTATCTGGTCACCGAGCACAACGGGCACATGTATCCCACAAAGAGCTTTGACCGTGAAGAGATCCGCAGAGAGCATGCGCTGCGTCACCTTCGCGTGCAGAATAAAGCCTTCGGTAATCAGCGTATTTCCGGCGCTACCGGCTGGTGCATGGCGGATTATAACACACATAAGGATTTCGGCAGCGGCGATCGCATCTGCTACCACGGCGTAACCGATATGTTCCGCGTACCGAAGCTTGCCGCCGCGGTTTACGCATCGCAGCAGGATGATTTTCCCGTGATGGAATCTTCTTCTGCAATGGACGTCGGTGAATATCCCGGCGCGATCATCGGGCAGACCTATATCTTTACCAATTGCGATTACGTTGAAGTGTTCAAAAACGGGGAATATAAAAGCACCGCGTATCCCGATAAAAAAGCGTATCCCCATCTGCCGCATCCGCCGATCTCACCGCTTGATTTTATCGGTAATTCTTTGGTAACAGAAGACGGATTGGATGAAAAAACCGCAGCCGCCCTTAAAAACGCTTTGGTGGCCGCCAACAAATACGGCTTTATCATGCCGCCGCAGCATTATGCCGAAGTGGTTTACGCCTTCCTGCACGGCAGAATGAAATTTCAGCAGATATACGATATCGTTACAAAGCATTTCGCAAACTGGGGCGCCGAACAGGTAACTTACAGGTACGACGGATATAAAGACGGCCGGCTGGTGAAATCCATTACCCGTACCGCCGTTACGGAAACCGCACTTAACGTACAGGCGGATTGCACCGAATTGACAGAGGACGATACCTACGACGTTACCCGCATAGCGCTGATCGCGCAGGATGGCTACGGCAACCAACTGCCCTTTGCAAACAATACCGTGAAAGTGACCGTGGAAGGCCCCGTGTCCGTGATCGGCCCCGATACGTTTGCGCTGGTGGGCGGCGACCGGGCTTTTTGGGTGCGCACTGCTGGTAAGAGCGGAAAGGCTGTTGTAACCGTGGAAGCCGAAAATCTCGGGGTATATACGGTAGAACTTAACGTTGTGAAAAAATAAGGAGGGATTTCAAATGTATTACGAAATGACAATTGCCGGGTGTAAACGCCGGCTTCCCCTGTGCAAACTGAACGATGAACTTATGATCGGCGCTTTTGTGATCCTCGGCGATCAGGAACTTACGGTCGCCTGCGCCGGGGAACTTCTCAAGATCGTTCCGGATTACGATTATCTGATTTCTGCCGAAGCAAAGGGCATTCCGCTTGCTCATGAAATGGCGCGTCAGCGCGGCGACGAAAAGTATATCGTCGCCAGAAAAGGCGTGAAGCTTTATATGAGCGACGTCTTCAAAGTCGAGGTGCGTTCGATCACTACCGATCATCAGCAAACCCTGTATCTTGACAAGGCAGACGCGGAGCTTATGAAGGGGAAGCGTATTCTTGTTGTTGACGACGTAATATCTACGGGCGAATCTCTGTGTGCCATACAGGAGCTTGTGAAACAGGCCGGCGGTGAGATTGTGGGCAATGCAACAATCCTTGCGGAAGGACGTGCTGCAGAGCGTACCGATATCAAGTATCTTGAACGCCTTCCGTTATTCAATGCAAAAGGAGAGCCCCTCTCTTAACTGCAATAATCTTCAATAAGTCGCTGCAGATCAGATTCTGCGGCGGCTTTTATTCCTTCGCGAAGTTTTTCCGCAATATTTTGGGGCAAAGAAGCGATCCTCGTGTCAAGGATCTGTTCCGGCTGTTCTTCCCCGTATTTGTATATTGCAGCAAAACCGTTGTACGTCCCGAGAATATACTGCGGCTTTGGCCTTTGATACGTCACAGATAAACCGGTAATAAACACACATATAAGCAAAGTGCACAAAAAGGCGAACCAGGATTTGATATTGTTTGTCATCATCATACTTCTTTACAAAATAATCATAAATATTTTTAATATTTTTTTCATATTTATGCTAAACAAAATAAAAAAAATATGATATACTGTAATGTGAAATTTCATATGCAGGAGTCCGACATGAGCGATAAACAGAAAAAACAAAAAAAGAAAAAGAAGAAGAGCGGCGTCGGAATGGCGATTCTTACCGTGTTTCTGATTCTTTTCCTGGTTTGCGTGATCACTGTGGGGGGCGTAGCGCTCACCGTTCTTACAGATCTCAGAATGATCACGTGGGGCGATATGAAATCCGTGGATGAGGAAGTTGCCGGAATTGATTATCTGGATCTGGATAATTATCTTTCGCAGCAGGCGAAAACCACGATCATCTACGCCTATGATGAAGACGGAAAGCTTGTTGAAGATACGCGTCTGCACGGCAGTGAAAACCGCCTGATCGCGCCTCTTGACGAGATATCTCCCTATGTGCAGAAGGCAGTGATCGCACTGGAGGACCGCCGTTTTAATGAGCATCAGGGCGTTGACTGGAAAGGTACGGTTCGTTCTATTGTTGCTGACATATCCGGCGGCGATATGCAGGGCGGTTCCACGTTAACGCAGCAGCTGATCAAGAACCTGACCGGTGAGAATAAACGTACCCTGATCCGTAAATACCGCGAGATCAAAAACGCCCTTGCCCTGGAACGCCATTTCTCAAAAGATGAGATCATGGAGGCGTATTTGAACACCATTTATCTGGATCAGGGGTGTTATGGTATCAAAACAGGCGCGGAATATTATTTCGGTAAGGAACCTTCCGATCTTACGGTTATGGAAAGCGCCATCCTTGCCTCTATTACACAGGCGCCCAGAAGAAATAACCCTATTTTGAATTTCGACAACAACCACAAGCGGGCCATGGACTGCGTCTATAATATGTGGGCGTGGGGCATGATCTCCGAAGAAGAGTATAACGACGCAATCAATCAAAAGGTTGAATTTGTAGGAAAGAAGAGCGCGGAAGGCGCAGAAAAGGATGAAGAAGCGATGGAGGTTTCCTCCACAACTTCCGAGTATCAAAGCTGGTATACGGATTATATCATTAATACCGTGATCAGCGACTTGAGTTCCACTTACGGCTATACCGAAAGTGAAGCGTGGAGAAAGGTTTATTACGGCGGTTTGAGTATTACCTCCGCCGTTGACGCCCGTATTCAAAGGATCATGGATGAGGTTTACGTCAACCGTGAAACCTTCCCCGATGAAGAAGATACCGAAGAGAACCCGGCGATCCAGTCCGCTATGGTGATTATGGATTACGAGGGCCGTATCATGGGTATTGCGGGCGCGTTGGGAGAAAAGATCGGTAACCGTGTTCTGAGCTATGCAACAGGCGATCCGAGAAACCCCGGTTCCTCCATCAAGCCGCTGTCCTGTTACGCCCCCGCGATTGAAGGCAATTACTTCGTTTGGTCCAGCTATCTGCCGAACTACGGCATCACGCTCGGAAACGGTTCAACCTGGCCCACCAACTACGGCGGCGTTGAAGGTTCCATCAGCGATCTCCGTAATCTTGCGCAGGCGATTGCTCCATCTCTGAATACGGTGCCCGCTCGTATGGTACAGGCAATGGGTACGTCCTATTGTTATTCCTTCCTTCGTGACAGATTCCATGTTTCCACTTTGATCGAATCAGATAACGACTATGCGCCTCTTGCCATCGGCGATATGGGTCACGGTATGACGCCTTTGGATATGTGCGCGGCCTACGTAACCTTCGGCAGCGGCGGATTGTATTACACGCCTTATTGCTATTACGAAGTAAAAGACGCCGACGGAAACGTGATCCTGAAACCCGATAAGGTAGGGCAGCAGGTCCTTTCCCCCGGAACTGCGGACGTTATGAATCATCTTCTGCAGTGCCCCGTTACGTATTCCAACGGTACCGCACACGGATATGGGGTAGATGGCTTTACAACTTTTGCAAAAACTGGTACGTCTTCGTCAAACTATGATAAGTGGATCGTTGGCGGCACCCCGTATTACGTGTGTGCAACATGGGTCGGTTTCAAAGTGCGTAAAGAGATCAAAACCTATATCTACGGCCAGTATCCGGCGGCGGCGGTATTTAAGCGTGTAATGGATCGTGTTCACGACGGTCTCGACGAAAAAGATTTTGAATATGGTACCGATGCGGTTCGCCGGTCTTATTGCACCAGATCCGGTTTGCTTGCTTCGTCCAGCTGCTGGTCGACGTCTACCGGATGGTATAAAATCGATAATCTGCCCGGTACGTGTACGGCATGCCGCGGCGGAGGCGGCTATTCCGGTGGTGACAGCGATTATTCCGGCGGCGGAGGCGATGAGGATTACGGTGATGATTCCGGTGAAAATTTCGATTCCGGCGCCGATTATGAGGGCGATTAAATCGGCGGTGTCGGTATGGTAATTCTCAGTGTGGATCACGGCGACGTCCGTACGGGCGTTGCCGTATGCGATAAAAATGAGATGCTGGCGTCACCCGTTGCTGTGATCACCGAAAGGTATGATGCAGTTCTTGCGCAGAAGATTGCTGCACTGGTGAAGGAATACAAGGCGGAACAGATCGTTATGGGGCTGCCGAAAAACATGGACGGTTCCTTGGGGTTCCGCGCGCAGGCGATCATGGATTTTGTTCCCGTGCTTGAGGCGGCTGCCGGCGTACCGGTGGCGCTGCGTGATGAGCGCCTTTCTACCGTTAGCGCGCATAAACTTCTGAATGCCACGGATACTCGCGGCAAAAAACGGAAACAAACCGTGGACGCGGTCAGCGCGGTGCTGATCCTTGAAGATTACCTCGGCGCCCGCAAACGGCAGATGAACGGTTAAATACAGATAAAAAAGCACAGCCGCGTCGCTGTGCTTTTTTTGTAGAACAAAACGGTTTATATTTGTTATTTTTGAGCGATCTCACTTTCGCTGTACATCACCCGCGCGCTTTTTCTTCCGAACCATACGATACGCATAGCATAGTCTTCCAGATCTTTCGTTCTGAATGCGTTCGTAAACGTCAGGTCATTTTCCTTTTTTTGCAGCGGTTGATAGTTGAGCAGATCGATATTGCGAAAGTACGTGTGAAAATCATAAGCGTAACGCCTTGTTGTTTCAGTGTCTTTCGGCGCGCGCAGGGCGCTTCGCTGATAATCAAGCAGTTGCCCCAGTATCTCTTTATCCGCGTCAAACAGGTTGATAAAGCTTTTCATTTCATCAAAGAACCGCTGCTCTTTTATCATGATCTCAAGACAGAGCCCCTCTTCCATCGGCCAGTCGATTTCACCGAAGATCGGGTTGTAATGCGCCCGCGATATGGTTTCGCCTCTGTCGAGCGCGGAAAGGTTCCGGTACATTGTCTGATAGTAATCACCCAATACCGTATCCGGGTGCGCTTTCGCCCAGCGGATCAATTGCTCATAAAAAACTTTATATGGAACGCCATGCTCAAAATGCAGATACTTTGCGGGAAATTGCAGCAATCCCATATAATGAAAGCACTGAACAAACAGACCGAAGATACAAGAGCGTACCCAATCGGTGTAACTTAAAGAATAGGTTGATACTATTATATTGGAGTATTCCTGTACCTCCTGATGCACAGGGGAGTGGAACTGCGTATACGGTATCCTTGCGGTTTTTATGCCGAATCTTTGCATATTTTCAGGCAAAGCAAGCCCCGCGTTTGGCAGCAGTTCGCAATAATGAATAAAACATCCCTTTGTTGTGCCGGAGCCCAGCATGAAGCAGAGGTTATCCGAAAAAGATTCGTAGGTTTCGCCGGGCAGACCGTAAATGAGTTCGGAATAAGTTGGGATATTGTGCTCATTATACTTTGCCGTCAGTTCACTGTACCGTTCGATACTCATATTCTTGCGGCCGATGTTCTCAAGCGCTTCCGGGCAGAGCGTTTGAAGTGCCAGCGAAGCGCCTTTTAAGATACCGCAGTCGTTCAGCTTTTTGTTGATATTGAATTCCGTCATCCCGCTGCCTTCCGTGGTGCAGCATTTGAACATCTCGGGATAGCCGGTGCGGTTCTTGATCTCAAGAAACGCGTCAACAATATCAAAATCACGCTTGAACATGCCGAAGTTTGAGTCAATACAGAAGCAGAACTGTATCTTATGGTCGGCAAACCACTGCATCTCGGCGATCACACGCTCCATCGGGAACTGCCGCATCCGCAGTTTTACGCTGCCCCAATCGCAATACGCGCAGTGAAAAGGACAGCCCCTGTTTGTTTCAAGCAGCGCTGAGAAAATAATGGGGTCGTTTGCAAGGATATCGTCGAACCAGCCTTCCAGATAGGGGGAAGGAAAATCCGTTACGCAGGTTTCCCGTGTGGCTGTTTTTACGGCGCTTCCGTCCGGCGCGCGGTACGAAATATTGGAAACAGCGTCAAAATTGCGATCGGTTGCCAGCTGCACAAGCAATTCGCAAAAAGAGATCTCTCCTTCGCCGTGGATCAGAAAATCGATGAACGGAAACTCATCCAGCTGCTTTTCGCTGTTATTGTGTACGTTGTGTCCGCCGAAAACGACGGCGCAATCGGGATAGCGTTCTTTCAAAGCTTTCGCAAAAGCAAGATTGTACTCATAATTCCAGATGTAGGTAGAAAAGCCAACCACGGCAGGTTTGTCAAAAGAATCGATTGCCGCGGAGATATCCTCTTTCTTATATAAAAATCTTTTAACAATATAATTATTCTTTACCGTTTCATTGTGAAACGCATATGCCGCCAGCAGGCCGGTGGCATAGGGGAGATAGGCAGAAGCATTCGCACCGGAGCCATGCACGTCGCAGGCCTGTACGAAGTAAATATGCTTCATCTATGCTCATCTCCTTTTGTTTTTATAGATCTTTATTCCGGTTTTCAGATACCCGAGATAATACTTGAAATCGGTGTGAGAACGCCCTTCGGTGCGCCGTCCTACGGCGGAGGGGATCTCAATATAGGGTACGCCGTAAATCTCCGGCAGCAACGCCAGTTCAATTGCAAAAGCGCCGTGATCCGGCATAAAAGAAAACTGTTGCAGATATCTGAGCGGCGTGAGCTGGAAGGCGTATGTGATATCCGTTTGCGCAGAGTGAAACGCGATACACATGATCCGCTGAAAAATCACGTTGAATATCTTTTTGAATTTCGGGTATTTGGCAAACGTTTCTTTCTTTAACCGGCGTGAAGCTTTGATGATATCATCCGGGGCTTTTTTCGAGAGCTCTATCATTTTGGCGATATCGTGCGGGTCGTTTTCCATGTCCGCGCCGAGAATCACAACGTGCGTTCCGCTTGCCGCGGCGCATCCCGCATATGCCGCGTCTCCGGGGCCATGGCCGGGCTGTTTCAATACGCGGATGTTTACAGCAGGGAAGTCCCTTTGCAATGAATGCAGAAAAGAGAGATGCGATTCGGTGGTCTTTTCGCCGTAAACCGCGATAACACAGGCGACGTCCGCCGGATCGCAGGTATTACAAATCACGCTGATCACATCTTTGATTTGCATTTCATCGATCGTGGGAATCACGACCGTAACGCTCAACTCGTTTGGCATGTATAAACCCTTTGCTGCACTGATGCTGTATTTGTATTTACACTCATAATATTTTATCATCATTTCAGGCGCTTTGCAACAATTATTTTCATAAAAACGGCGAAGCCGTAATTGTAAAGCTGTCAAAATAATTGAACAAAATCAATTCGGCAATGCTCACAAAATGAGTGGTTAGCATATGCAAACATAACGGTCAAACCGCTGAAATTTATCACTCCGTTGAAGTATTGTTCAAATTATTCTTGACAGACATTAAAATTGTACTATAATGTGAGTTAGTGGAAGCTAATTAGTTGGCGCTAACTGTTAAAGGAAGGAGGAACGCAATATGATTCCTTTAACGCTGTCGTCTCCCGGAGAAGAAAATGTGATCAAAAAAATCGGCGGAAATCCGGAGGTTCGCCGCCATCTTGAAAATCTCGGTTTTGTGACCGGCGGGCGGGTTTCGGTGATCAATACCATCGACGGCAATGTGATCGTCCGAGTGAAAGAGGCAAGAATCGCCATCAGTAAAGAGATGGCGCAGAAAATAATGATATAGGCAGGAGGATACAGAATGAAAACGTTGAGAGAAACCCGGATCGGCGAAACCGTTACCGTAAAAAAGATTTCGGGTGAAGGCGCGCTGAAGCGCAGGATCATGGATATGGGCATCACAAAAGGCGTTCAGATCTATGTTCGTAAAGTTGCCCCTTTGGGCGATCCGATCGAGATCACGGTTCGCGGTTATGAGCTTTCGCTCAGAAAAGGCGACGCGCAGATGATCGAAGTGGAATAAACAGGGGAGAACCCTTTTTTTTCAGGCGGCAATTAGCAAAGGCTAATCGCTCAAAGCACTGCTGTGCAGAAAGGAAATACATATGGATATCAGAATCGCCCTTGCGGGCAATCCGAACAGCGGTAAAACAACACTGTTCAATGCGCTTACCGGTTCAAACCAGTTTGTAGGCAACTGGCCGGGCGTTACCGTAGAAAAGAAAGAAGGCAAGCTGAAAAAACACGACGGCGTTGTGATCACCGATTTGCCCGGTATCTACTCGCTTTCTCCCTATACGTTGGAGGAAGTCGTCGCCAGAAATTATCTGATCGGCGAACGCCCCAACGCCATCCTGAATATCGTGGACGGCACAAACCCTGAACGAAATCTGTACCTTACCACCCAATTGCTTGAACTCGGCATCCCCACAGTGATTGCCGTCAATATGATGGACGTGGTACGGAAAAACGGAGATAAGATCAATATCGATGAGCTCTCCCGCGAGTTGGGCTGCCCGGTAAAAGAGATTTCCGCTCTGAAGGGCGACGGAATCACCGAAGCCGTCGAAGCCGCAATTGCCGCGGCAAACAAAGGCGGCGCGGCACCGCAGCACACCTTCTCCGGTACAGTGGAACATGCGCTTGCTCACATCGAAGAAGCCTGTGTACACGGTATGCCGGAAGAACAGCAGCGTTGGTACGCCGTTAAGCTGTTTGAGCGTGATGAAAAAGTTCTGGAGCAGCTCTCTCTTCCCGAAGATACGCTGAAACATATTGAAGGCGATATCGCCGCTGTAGAAAAGGAACTGGACGACGATGCCGAATCCATCATCACAAATGAGCGCTATGTTTACATCGGCGGGCTTGTAAAGCACTGCTATAAGAAAAAATCCGCAGGCGCGCTGTCAACTTCCGATAAGATCGATAAAGTTGTAACCAACCGCTGGCTGGGCCTTCCCATTTTCGCGGTCGTGATGTTTGTGGTATATTATATTTCCATGGTCACTGTGGGCTCCGCAGCTACCGACTGGGCAAACGACGGCCTCTTCGGCGACGGCTTCCATCTTTTGGGCATCGGTTCCTCCGCTTATGAAGAAGCCGCTGACGACTATTCCGCCGCTGTAAACGCTGCAGACGCTTTCGTCGGTCTTGATACCGAAGACGAGGCTTTCGATGCGGATGCGGCTCTTGCGCAGATGAAGGCGTATACCTCCACCGACGAATACGTTATGTATACCGTAGAAGACGAGGAAACGCTGGAAGAAAGCGAGATCTACGTATATTTCAACAGTGAAAACATTCCCGAAGACGCGGGAGACGACGTAAACGCCATGGCCTTTAACGACGCTGTGGATTACTTTACGGAAAAGGGCTTTGACGAGCCCGATCCAGCCGATTACGGGGTATGGGTGCCCGGTGTGCCGGTGCTCATCGGCAACTTGCTCGAAAAACTGAACTGCGCCGATTGGCTTCAGGGCCTGATCCTGGACGGTATCGTTGCAGGTGTGGGCGCGGTGCTTGGGTTCGTTCCTCAGATGCTGGTTCTGTTCCTGCTGCTTGCGTTCCTTGAGGCCTGCGGTTATATGGCGCGTATCGCCTTCGTAATGGACCGTATCTTCCGCCGCTTCGGTCTTTCCGGTAAATCCTTTATCCCGATCCTGATCGGTACCGGCTGCGGCATTCCCGGTATCATGGCGTCCCGTACCATTGAAAATGAGCGCGACCGCCGCATGACCATTATGACAACCACCTTTATTCCCTGCGGTGCGAAAACCCCCTTTATCGCTATGATCGCCGGTGCGATCTTCGGCGGTTCCCCGTGGATCGCAACTTCTGCGTATTTCCTCGGTATGGCGGCAATCATCTGCTCGGGTATCATCCTGAAAAAGACCCGTATGTTTGCCGGCGACCCCGCGCCCTTCGTTATGGAACTGCCCGCGTATCACTGGCCCACCCTCGGCAACGTGCTTCGCAGCATGTGGGAGCGCGGCTGGTCCTTCATTAAAAAGGCAGGTACCATCATCCTTCTTTCCACCATCGTTGTGTGGTTCACCACCTTCTTCGGCTTCACTGCGGAAGGCTTCCGTATGCTGGGTGAAGAAGAAGTGGATCAAAGCATCCTTGCAGCCATCGGCGGCGCCATCGCCTGGATCTTCAAGCCGCTGGGTTGGGGCAACTGGCAGGCGGCCGTAGCCTCCATCACCGGTCTTGTAGCGAAAGAGAACATCGTAGGCACCATGGGTATTCTGTATCGCGCAGGCGAGGGCAGCGTGTATTCTCACATTATGGCTGCGTTCGGCAACGGCGCCGCAGGCTATTCCTTCCTTGCGTTCAATCTTCTTTGCGCGCCTTGCTTCGCCGCCATCGGCGCCATCAAGCGCGAGATGAACTCCGCCAAATGGACCTGGTTTGCGGTTGGTTATCAGTGCGGTTTCGCCTATCTGGTAAGCCTTGTGGCATACAACATCCCGCGGCTGTTCATGGGCAACCTCACCGCTGCCAACATCGTCGGCGCTGTGATCGCTCTGGCTGTGATCGTATGCTTCTTTATCCTTCTGTTCCGCCCGTATAAAGAATCCACCCGTCTTACCCAAAAAGTGAAAGTAGACTGATACCATAAGTATATCCTCGCTGAAGCCGGATGGGCATTGCGCCCTCCGGTTTCAGCATGTGACAAAGGAGGCGTTTTATTAATGATATCGTGGATCTCGTCCAATATCGGTACGCTTGCTGTGCTTGCCGTGGTGATCGTTATCGCTGCGCTGATCATTATCGGTATGCGCCGCGATAAGAAAAAAGGCCGCTCCTCCTGCGGCAATAACTGCGCCCATTGCCAGATGGCTGGGCAATGCCATTCCGCGAAAGGAGCTGACCTCAAATGACAAAAACGATTCTTAAAATCGACGGTATGATGTGCGGTATGTGTGAAGCGCACGTCAATGACGCCGTTCGACGCGGTTTTGACGTGAAAAAAGTTCGATCTTCACATAAATCCGGCAATTGTGAGATCATTTCATCTGCGCCGCTGGATAAAGAAAAGCTTTACGTGGCCGTGGAGGAAACCGGATACCGTGTTCTCGGCGTTACAGAGGAACCTTACACGTCCGGATTCAGCCGCCTGTTTTCACATCAATAAATAACATGAAAAAGCCGCCCTGCCGAATTTTCCGGCGGGCGGTGAATTTATTGTCAGCAGTTAACAGAGGGAAGCCTGATTGAAAAGGTCAAGAACAGCCGTTTGAAGATCTCGGCAAGCCGGTAAATCAGGTTGCGAAGCAACCCGAAGGAAACGCGTTCGTCTCCGTTATGCACCGCGCGGATCGCGTCGTCGCCTTCGCAGATCATAAACTGCGGGTAAGCTTCAGTTTCGGTTACCGTGGGTTGACCGTCATACTGTACAAGCCACAGTATAAACGTTTTATATGGTTCGCACCAGTTGTTATGGCTCTGGTATTTTACAAACCAGGTGATCTCCGGAAATGCGCATGTGGAGGCGTCGATCTGCATGTCGGGGGAGAGACGCTCTCCGCCCTCAAGAGCGCCGCCGAACGGGGCGACCGTTGCGCCGAGGCTGGCGTATTTTGTATCGATCAGCATATCGCCCTGTGAATCGGTAACGGTTGAAACCGGTATCACCGCAATGCCGTAGCCGCAAGCAATGGCTGCCGGGGTACCGTTATCCATTGCCGCCTGAAGGATCTCGGGGATGTGTGTCTGTACGTTGTCGTGATAGTCGTCGATGCGGGCGATCAGTTTTTCATATTTCGCATCGTCCCCGAACATGATCTGCTTTGCCTCTTCGTAGTATTCATCCGGAACAAAGCTCCACATTGCGGGCATCGTGGCAAAAGTATCGATCAGTATTTCGTCGTATACCTGATCCAGCGTTTTGTCAAATACCCGATCCAATCCGTTCAGAATACGGTCAAGCACGCCCATATTGTTCAGGCTTGTTACAACGGAATTCAGAAAACCGAAGAAACTGTCGTTGCCGAGAAACGTGCTCATGAACTGCTGCAGGCCGGTGCCTTTGTTTTTGAGGTCAATACGTTTTGTGAAGGCTTCGCCCACAATGGATATGCCGTTAAAAGCGGCGCTGAGATGCACTGTTTTGTTGATATCGGAAGCGCCGTATTTATAAAAATACGCTGCGGTCACGTTGTTGCCCTCAGAGTGAGAGATCAGCGCTACGGTATCGTGCCCGGTTACCGCCTTTACCTGCTGAACATATTCGTTCAATTCGTCAGCAATATCCATGGGGCTCAACCGCCAATCGTATTCAAAAACGTAGTTTCCGTGTTCTTCGTCTCTGTGGAAATACGCATAATCCGTGTTCAGATGGGTATCCGTATCCGTTGGGTCTGAATGCGTAACAACGTTCTTTACGCTGTTGCCCTCTTCGTCACACATAAGGCCGTCGGCAAGTATTTCCACCGCGTCGCGGAGCTTATCTACAAAGCCCGTATAATCGCCCCGCAGCGCCAGTTTCGCAAGCGCGCCGGAAAGGTTGGTAACCATGCTTGTGATCTGCGTGGGGTTATAAGTGAATACGTTCGTTTCGCTGCCGTCTTCCGCTTTTACATACAGATCCGCGCCGAAGCCGCGCACGGAAATCACGGGAGATACGTCCTTCTCTTCCGCGAAAGCGGGAATCAGAAGTAAAAAGACAAGCGCTGCGCTGAGTAATACACACAGAGTTTTTTTCATATGATACACCTCGTTTTCTATACGTTATATTATATATCGGCTGAACGCATTTTTCAAGAGAAGATTTGCAATGCGTCTATAAGATGTTTACGAAGATGTTTTCTGTAATCTGTAATTCATATAAATAAAATTTATAGTGTGCAAAATCAACAGAACTTATAATTGATATTGACAGATTTTATTGAAAATGCTATTATGAACAAGGCGAATATCAAACAATATGAACAGGAGAGACGATGTATGAAAAAGCGTTCCCGATGGCTGAGTGTGTTCATGGCGATGCTCATGGCACTCACCTGCCTTACCCCTGCGTTTGTTTTTGCGGAGGAAGAACCCGAAGCTCTTCCTGATCCGTATCCATCCGTTTATACTCCCGATACCGAAACGATAGAACCGATGCCTGATACGGATCCGGAAGAACCCACTCCGGATGACGAACTGATTGCCGAACTGCGGGAAACCGATCCCGAGGATGCGTTTACTTATATATACAGCCGTATCGGTGATGAGGTTGTTGTAACACCGGTCCTGCCGGATCCCGAAACTTCCGTCCGTTTTCCCGAAAACGCTTCAACGGATGTGGATTGGGATGCAGTGGTTGCGGCAATGCACCGCGCCCTGTATAACGGCGAAAAAGTAGATGTATTGGATCTGCGCATCCCTTACACTACTGAGAATCGAAGTTATATCAACAGCATTTTCAGCAGTAATCCCAAGTTCCTGCGCACCAGCGCCAGTTACAATAGTGAACTAATAGATGGTGTTAGATATTTTTCGTATTTTACCGCATCCGCTTCCCAAGCGGAAGGTTACCGAGAGAAATATGACGCATGTATGGACGCCATCGATGCCATGCTGTACGATATCAAAGACGATTCTGCTTTGTCTATCCTTGATAAGTGTCTGATTGCCCACGACCGTCTCTGCGCGTGGTGTGAATACGACTATGCAAATTACCTTGCTCATTCCATTCCTGGGGATTCCTATTCACCCTATGGGCCTTTGACGCTTCGTATAGGTGTTTGCAACGGTATTGCGCTTGCTTATGGCTGGATGATGGATATTCTCGGTGTGGAGAATTATTATACCTCTTCTAATACCATTAATCACGGTTGGAACATGGCGTATTTTGACGGCGAACCTTATTACGTAGACGCAACATGGGATGACCCGGTGTGGGATGTGCCCGGCAGAGTTATGCACACGCATTTCATGGTATCGTTTGATGCGTTCTCTGCCAGCCATGATGCCTCGGATTTCTCAAACGCGCCTTCTTCCACACTTTATGAGAATTATTTCTCAAAGAACTCCAATACAGAGATTCTGTATATCAACGGCGCCATTTATTATCTGGATATCAGCAGAAAGAAGCTTGTAAAGAGATTGCCGGACGGTACAGAAACAGAGCTGATCACAATCCCTTACACCACGGTTTCCGACGATGGCTCTTCAAACTGGGTCAATTACGCGAAGATCACGAATATCGGCACCGATATCCTTTATACCAACGGCACTACGGTGCATGCGTATAACGTGGTAAGCGGTACGGATACCGTTGTATATACGGCGCCGAATGAAATGCTTCCCAATGAAAACGGAACCAAATACGGTATTATAGGTCTTGAAAAAGTGGGCGGTACTGTTTATGTTCATACGGCAAACAACCCGAGTTATTACAACTATACCGCAGAGCAGTATGTCGCCGTAACTTCACAGTTCGTAGATTCATTCACTTACTGCAATCACTCCGCGCCTGTTCTTCTGGATCAGCTCAAGGGGGAAAATTGCCTTGTGAAGGGGAAGGCAAGAATGCTGTGTCCCGATTGCGGTGAAATGATTTATGTTGACGGAAATGGTATTTTCGGCGACCATTCCTATACCGCCGAAACGGCTTCTGCCGCAGCTTTCGCCGCGGCTGCTACCTGTGTTACACCCGCGCAGTATTATTATTCCTGCGAATACTGCGGCGCTGTGGAAGGCGACGCTTCTCATACCTTTTCCGACCCCATCGGAACCCTTGCCGCCCATACGTATACCGTGGCTGATCCCAAACCCGAAGCGGTAAAAGACGCGGCTTATTGTCTGCATAACTCTGTTTACTACTACTCCTGCAGCGTTTGCGGCGACGTAGAAAAGAATGATTCTCACACGTTCGATTACGGCGATCCCGGCGATCACAGTTTTACCGCGCAAACCGTGAAGCCCGAGGCGCTGAAGGCGGCCGCCACCTGTACGTCGCTTGCGCAGTATTATTATTCCTGCGAATACTGCGGTACGGTTGAAGTCGATGATTCGCATTTCTTTACTTTCGGCGATACCCTCCCGCATGATTACAGAGCTTCCGTTGTTCCCGCAACAGCCATTTCTCCCGGTTATACCGATAACGTGTGCGCAGATTGCGGAGACACGTATTACAGCGAGTTTACTTTCTACGCCGATAGCGCCGCAAACGGTGTGATCAACGATACCTTTGCGTGGCAGATCGTAGACGGTGTTTTATCCGTTTGTGGCCTCGGAGATTTGCCGGACTTTTCCTCCGCCTCGCTTCCTGCCTGGCATGCGTACGCGAACGATATCACTTCGCTTGTTGTGAATAACGGCATTACCCGTATCGGCAATTACAGTTTCTACGAACTGAAGAAGATGGAAGAAATGTCGCTTGCGGATGATATCGTTTCCATCGGCAGCTATGCGTTCGGCTATGCTTCCGCCCTAAAGGCGTTTGTGATGCCCGCTTCTCTTCTCAATATCGAGGCACGCGCCTTCGACCATACGTCTTCGCTTGCTTCGATCACAAATAACGATGTGATCCGCACCCTCGGCGAATATGCGTTTACTTATTGTACGCCTTTGAAGAGTATTGTGATTCCCGGCACTGTTACAAGTCTGGGCTTTGTTGCGTATGCGTATCTGCAGAACGTGGAATCCATAGTGATAGAAGAAGGTTCGATCACGTCTCTTCCCAGTTTTTACTGGTATGGCTGGAACAGCAAACCAAAACTGGATGAAATCAGCATTCCGTCAAACATCATTTCTATTTCTGCCGGCAATGCTTATAATTCTCTGAGTGACTGCGGGCGGATCACTGTGGCGGAAAACAATCCGAAATACGTTTCCGTTGACGGCGTTCTTTATACAAAGGATATGAAAACGCTGGTGAAATATCCGGGCTGCAGAGACGGCGTGTATTATAAGGTTCCGTCCTCTGTTACAAGCATTTCAGGGCAGGCGTTTACAAGAACGTGGAATCTGAAATATCTGGATCTGCGCGATGCCGGTGTAAGCGTTCTGGGGCTGAATCAGTTTAACGATGGGCGCACCTCTATGATGGTGAATCTGCCGCAATCTCTTACCACAATCAACGGCGGGCTGTTCAAAAATGCGAGGATCGATAAGGTGTATATCCCCGCAAGCGTTACGTCGGTCAGCGAAGACTTCTATTCTGCCGACAGCTATACAACCGCTTTTTATACCGACAGCGCCTCTGCTGCGGTAAAAACCGTTTGCGACGCGAAAGGCTATACCTGCAATGTGCTTGAAAACCATATCCACGATTTCACCGGTGAAGCGGAAACGATCTCCGCCGGTACGTGTCAAACGCCCGGGCTTGTGATCCGTACCTGTGAATGCGGTGAGTTTGAGGTTGCCGAAGTAACGGTATCTCATGATTTCTCCTCGCAGACGGTAAGTGAAGATGCGCTCAAGTCTGCCGCAACCTGCACAGAGCCCGCTGTATATTACTATTCCTGCGCCTTCTGCGGTGTTGTTGAGCATAACGATACGCATACCTTTACATCCGGCAGTATGACGCAGCACAGCTGGGAATGGGTAACGGATACCGAACCCACCTGCGGCGCCCCCGGTGTGAAACATGAGGAATGCACTATTTGCCATGCCAAACGCAGCGAGAATACGCCGATCGACGCCACCGGCGCACACAGCTTTGCATGGATCACCGATACCGAACCCACCTGCGGCGTCCCCGGCGTGAAGCATGAGGAATGCGCAGTTTGCCATACCAAACGCAATGAGAATACGCCGATCGACGCCACCGGTGCACACAGCTTTGCATGGATCACCGATACCGAACCTACCTGCGGCGCTGCCGGTGTGAAGCATGAAGAGTGCTCTGTATGCCATGCCAGACGCAGCGAGAACACCCCGATCGAGGCCACCGGCGCACACAGCTTTGCATGGATCACCGATACGGAGGCTACCTGCGGCGCTGCCGGTGTGAAGCACGAAGAATGCTCTGTATGCCATACCAGGCGAAATGAAAATACCGCGATCGCAGCTACCGGTGCACACCGCTGGAACTGGATAACGGATGCGGAACCGGATTGTGCCAATGCGGGGCTGAAGCATCAGGAATGCACGGTTTGCCATGCAAAACAGAACGAGAATACCCCCATCGAATCCACCGGCGCGCACCATTACAGTAAAGCTGATGTGAAAGCTGCGGCGCTGAAGGCGGAGGCTACCTGTACCAAGCAGGCGGAATACTATTATTCCTGTACCGGATGCGGAGAGGTGGAACATAACGATGCGCATACCTTCTTCGCCGGCGAAATGCTTGCCCACACATGGGAATGGTTCACCGATACCGAGCCCACCTGCGGTCAGGCCGGCGCCAAGCATGAAGAATGCACTGTTTGCCACGCCAAACGCAGCGAGAACACCGTGATCGAAGCCACCGGCAACCACAGCTTTACGTGGATCACCGATACCGAGCCCACCTGCGGTCAGGCCGGCGCCAAGCATGAAGAATGCACTGTTTGCCACGCCAAACGCAGCGAGAACACCGTGATCGAAGCCACCGGCAACCACAGCTTTACGTGGATCACCGATACCGAGCCCACCTGCGGTCAGGCCGGCGCCAAGCATGAAGAATGCAC
>CAMOVW010000003.1 GCA_946627725.1 uncultured Clostridia bacterium | reverse complement strand
ACCGGCTCAACGCTATACGCTATACGCTCAATGCTTCTCGATAAATTATAATTTAGCTTTCCCCTCTGTTCGGTTTTGCCGATTGCGGAGGGGTTTTTATATTCGGATAAAAATTTTTTTGAAATTTTTAAAATTTTTTTCTAAAATCGGCCATTTTGGGGCGCGAAGACGGAATCGAATGTGCTATACTACGCTCGCCGGTTGAAAAAGGAACAAATGTTCCACAATAAAACAGCCGGAGGAGAGACGTATGAAACAGAGCAGAAACGATTATCTGAACAAAAGCGCGGATCTGATGAGCCGCAGGGTGTACGCGCTGGTGCGGGAGGGTACGCGGAAGGGCGCAACCGAAAAGGGGCTGAAAGAGCTGTGCGGCCTGCTGAAGGAAACGGCGGCGATATGCGCCTCGCTGGAAAAGCAGAATGAGTTTTCCGCCCAGACGGTGCACGTTGTGTTTGAAGACGGGCTGGAAGATTTTGCGCAGTAAAGGGGGCGCGGCATATGGCAGAGGGTTTTGATAAAACCGTAAAGCTGGATCGGCCGAACCCGAAGCAGGCGTTGTTTCTGCTCGACCGCCACCGCTGCGTGGCCTTCGGCGGCGCCCGGGGCGGCGGCAAAAGCTGGGCGGTGCGCACAAAGGCGGTGCTGCTGGCGCTGAAGTACCCGGGCATAAAGATCATGATCGTGCGCAAAACCTATCCGGAGCTGCGGGCGAACCACATCGGCCCCATGCGCCTTACCCTCGGCGACGCGGCAACGTACCGGGAGACCACCAAGGAATTTCTCTTCCCCAACACCTCGGTGATAATGTTCCGGCACTGCCAGACCCCCGCCGATCTGGATAAGTATCAGGGTACGGAGGTGGACGTGCTGTTCATCGACGAGGCCACCCAGTTTACCGAAGAGCAGTTTCTGCGGTTCCGGGCATGCGTGCGCGGGGTGAACAACTTCCCCAAGCGGGTGTATCTCACCTGTAACCCCGGCGGCGTGGGACACGGCTTTGTGAAACGGCTGTTTGTGGATCGGGTGTATCAGGAGGGCGAAAACGGCGACGATTACGCCTTTATCCGCTCGCTGGTCACCGATAACGCGGCACTTCTGAAAAGCGACCCCGAATACGTCTCTCAGCTGCAGTGCCTGCCGCCCAAGCTCCGGGCCGCGTGGCTGGACGGGGATTGGAACATCTTTGAGGGCCAGTTTTTTGAGGAATTCAAAGACGACCCCGCCCACTACGCGGACCGCCGCTTCACCCACGTGATCGCGCCCTTTGAGGTGCCGCAGGAATGGAACGTTGTAAGAAGCTTCGATTTCGGCTACGCAAAGCCCTTTTCCTGCGATTGGTGGGCGGTGGATTACGACGGGCGCGCCTACCTGATACTGCAGCTGTACGGCTGCACCGCCACCCCCAACGAGGGCGTAAAATGGCATCCGGATAAGCTCTTTGCCGAGATCGCCCGCATCGAGCGGGAGCACCGCTGGCTGAAGGGCAGGCGCATTGCCGGCGTGGCGGATCCCAGCATATGGGACCGCTCCCGCGGGGACGCCATCGTGGATTTTGCGGACCGCCACGGCGTGTATTTTGAAAAGGGGGATAACCAGCGGATCCCCGGCTGGATGCAGGTGCATTACCGCCTCAGCTTCGACGCCGCCGGTATTCCCATGGTGTATTTTTTCAACACCTGCCGCGCCGCCGCCCGCACGCTGCCTCTGCTGCAGTTTTCAGAAACCGACCCCGAAGATCTGAACACCGCGCAGGAGGATCATTTTGCGGATTCCTTTCGGTATTTCTGCATGTCGCGCCCCATCGCCCCGCAGAAAACGGTATTGCCCCAACTGCCCGCGGACGACCCGCTGGAACTGAACCGGGAGCGATACGGCAGGTTTTCATATTAACGGCAAAAGAGATCAGATCAGAAACAAACAAATTATATAAGGAAGAAAAATATGAAAAAATCAAAAGAAAAAAAGCGTTCCGCCGAGGGGCTTGCCATCGGGCGGGACGAGGTGCGGGCGGCCGTGGGCACGCTGCAGAAATACCGGGCCGCCAAGAAAAAGCTGGAAACCCGCATAGAGGAAAACGAACAGTGGTACCGCCTGCGGCACTGGGAACAGCTGCGGCAGGAGAGCGGCAACGGACGGAAGGCCTCCGCATGGCTGTTCAATTCCATTATGAACAAGCACGCCGATTTTATGGACGCGGTGCCGGAGTGTACCGTTCTCCCCCGGGAGGCATCGGATACCGCCGCGGCGGAGGCGCTCACCAGCGTGCTGCCCGTGATCCTTGAGCGCTGCGATTTCGGCGGCGTATATGCGGACGCCGCCATGCAGAAGCTGAAAACCGGCACAGCCGTATACTCGGTGCTGTGGGACCCCAAAGCCGCCGGCGGGCTGGGGGACGTGGCCGTGGGAAACGCCGATATCTTCAACATCTTCTGGGAGCCGGGCGTGCGGGACATTCAGAAAAGCCGCAACCTGTTCTGCCTTGAGCTGCAGGATAACGATCTGCTTACCGAGCAGTATCCCTTTTTGGAGGGGCAGCTGGGCGGCGGCGGTGAAACGGTAACCTACCTTTACGATAAGGACGTGGATACCTCCGGCAAGAGCACGGTTGTGGATTGGTATTATAAGCGGAACGTGGGCGGCAGGCAGGTGCTGCACTATGTGAAATTTGTAAACGACACGGTGCTGTTCGCCTCCGAAAACGAAGAGGCATACCGCCTCAGGGGCTGGTACGACCACGGCAGATACCCCTTTGTGTTCGATCCCCTTTTCAAAGAGGAGGGCACCCCGGTGGGCTTCGGCTTTATCGATATTATGAAGGACGCGCAGGAGGAGATCGACATTCTGGGAAATGAGATCCTGAAGAACGCCCGCATGGGCGCCCGCCGCCGGTTTTTCGTGCGGGGCGACGGCGCCGTAAACGAAGCCGAATTTGCCGACTACAGCCGCGATTTCGTACACGTGAACGGCTCTTCCCTCGGTGCGGAGGCCATCAGGGAGATCACCGCCGCCCCGCTTTCGCCGGTGTACGTTACGGTACTGAACAACAAGGTGAACGAGCTGAAAGAGACCAGCGGCAACCGCGATTTCACCGCGGGCGGCACCTTGGGCGGCGTAACCTCCGGCACAGCCATCTCCGCCTTGCAGGAGGCGGGCAACAAGCTCTCGCGGGATATGATCGCGGCAACCTACCGGGCCTTTGCCTCGGTGTGCGAGCTCACCGTGGAGCTGATCCGCCAGTTTTATACCGTGCCCCGCAGCATGCGTATATTGGGCGCCAACGGCGAATGGCAGTTTACGGATTACGATAATTCCGCCCTGCTGCCGGGGCCGGGCACCAGCGAATTCGGGGTGGATTTTGCCGCCCGCGCGCCGGTGTTCGATATGAGCATCAAGGCCCATAAGCAAAACGTGTATTCCCGCACGGCGCAGAATAACGACGCCCTCAATTTTTACCAATTGGGCTTTTTCGACCCGGCAAAATGCGTGCAGAGCCTTGCCGCCCTGCAGCTGATCGATATCGATAACAAAGAAAAGCTGATGCACGTGATCGAAGAAAACGGCCGCGCCTACGGCTATCTGCAGCCGAACGGCGAGCCTTCGCCCCTTGCCGTACCGCCGGAGGTGGGGGCAGGATGACGCAAGTAAATCTGCGGGAGCTGAACGGCGGCTGCCTGTTTTCCTGCGAAGGGCACGCCGGTTATGCCGAAAAGGGGCGCGATATCGTATGCGCAGGCATTTCCGCCCTGTGCATCGCTTTGGTGCGGCGGCTGGAGGATATGGCTGCGGAGGGCATCGTCCGTCTGCCGACGTGCGATACCGGAGACGGCGAGCTGCGCCTGCGGGTGGAAACCGCCCGGGACGACAAGATGAGCGAACTGCTGCTGAGGAATACCTTTGCGGCGATCATGGCGGGGTTCACCGCGCTGGAAGAGGAATACGACGAATATCTGATGATCACATAAGGAGATAACATGAACGTTTTATTATCACTGCAATTTTTTGCACAGGAAGCCGCGCCGGAAACCGACGCGCAGAATAACGAGGCTGCCGCGCCCGCACAGGACGCGTCCGATACAGTACAGGAGGGCGAAGCCGCTGCGCCGCCGCCCGCCGCAACCGAACCGCCGCCTGAGGGGAAGCAGGCGGAACCCGCGCCGAAATCACCGGGGCAGGAAAACGCCGGCCTTCTGGCCGGGGTGGCCGCGGCGATGGAGGCGGGCCGCAGGAACAGCGCGCTGAAGCAGATCGTTTCCGATTGGGAGCAGAGCGCCGAAGCCCTGCGGGAGATCTATCCCGGTTTTGATCTGAAAAGAGAGGCCCGCGAAAACGGGGAATTCGCGCGGCTGCTGCAGGCGGGCGTGAGCGTACGGCGCGCCTACGAAGCGGCGAATCTGGAAGAGATCTTAGGGGAGGCCATGCGCTACGCGGTGCGCACGGCCGGCAAGAAAGCTGCCGAAAGCATGCGGAGCCAATCCGGCCGCGTGCAGGAAAACAGCGTACTGGACCGGGCTTCGTCCCTCGGCAAAAAGGACGTGGACAGCCTTACCAAGGCCGACATCCTGAAAATACTGGATGAAGTGAGCCGCGGGGCAAAAATCAAATTTTAACAAAAAAAGGAGTAAAAAAATGCGTAACGAAATCAGCAACATTACCCGTCTTTCTCTGACCCACTTTTCCGCCGGGGACGTGGTGAATACCACCGGCGGCACCATGGAGGCGGGCGTGATCACCAACGAAAACGCCCTGTCGCCCGAAATGAAAACCTTTTACGATAAAACCCTGATCACCCTTGCCGGGGCAAATCTGGTGCAGGAGCAGTTCGGCCAGCGCCGCCCCATCCCCCGCGGCGGCGGCAAAACCGTGGAATTCCGCAAGTTTTCCAAGCTGCCCAAGGCCCTTACCGCCATCACCGAGGGCGTTACCCCCGCGGGCAACAAGCTGAACGTATCGGCGGTATCCTGCACCGTGGACCAGTACGGCGATTACATTGAGCAGACCGATATGCTGGAGCTCACCGCCGTGGATAACACCATTGTGGAGGCCACCAAAGAGCTGGCTTCGCAGGCGGGCCTTACGCTGGATACCGTGGTGCGCAACGAGCTGATCGGCGGCACCAACGTGATGTACGCCCCCAAAACGCAGGGCGGCACCGAAACCGAGATCCTGATGCGCGAGGATCTGACTTCCGACTGCCGCCTGCGCGTAAAGGACGTATTCAAGGCCGCGGCGGAGCTGAAGGCCGTAAACGCCCCCAAAATCAACGGCAGCTACGTGGCCATCATCCACCCCTACGTGGCCTACGATCTGATGCAGGAGGCCGGCGAGCAGTGGATCGGCATCCAGAAATACGCCAACCCCGATAACATCCTGAAGGGCGAGATCGGCACCCTTGCGGGGGTGCGCTTTGTAGAGAGCACCGAGGCCAAGATCTTTGCCCCCGCAGAGATCGGCGGCGGCCTTTCCCGCCTGACCGCTGCCGAAGACGTGAGCTCCGCTGCCGCCGTACCTGTAAACGAGGCGCTGGAGGCTGCCGAATTCGATACGCCCATTCCGGTGTACGTGAACGGCGCGCCCAACACCGTTACCGCCGTTACCGTGGACGCCGACACCGGCGCGGCCGCCCTTACGCTGGGCGAGGCCGTAACCGTAAGCGCGGGCGATATGATCTGCGGCGCAGGCGCGGGCAAAGACGGCAGCGCGGTGTTCTGCACCCTGTTCATCGGCGAAAACGCATACGGCGTTACCGATATCGAGGGCGGCGGCCTTGAGCATATCGTGAAGCAGCGCGGCTACGGCAACGACCCGCTGAACCAGCGCTCCTCCGTGGGCTGGAAAGCCACCAAAGTGGCGAAGCGCCTGCTGGAAGAGTATATGATCCGCTACGAATCCGGTTCCGAATTCTCGAAAACCGCACAGGCAAACTGATCAAAATAATACGGCGCCGGGGGAGGGCCTCCCTCCCCTCGGCAGAAAAGGAGAAGAAATATGAAAAAAGTAAAAACCGTAAAACCGGCGGAAGAAACCGAAACCGTTTTTATCCCCAAAGAATCGAAGCATGACGACGCCCTGTACATCGCCGTGAACGGCAAGCGCATGCTGGTAAAAAAGGGAGAGCCGGTGGCGCTGCCCAAGCCCTTCGCCGCGGTGGTGAAGGCCTCCTTCGCAGCAAAGCGGACCGCCGAGCATTACATCGACGCGGTTTCCGCTGAGGGCTGAGCCATGACCCTGCGCGAGGCCGTCGACCGGTTCGACCGGCTGTATCCCAATCCGCTGGAGATCGGCGCCAAGCGGAAGATCTTATCGGATTTTGACGGCAGACTGTATTCCGAGATCCTTGTGCATTACGAGGGCGCGCCGACGGTGTTCAGCGGCTACGGTGAATCCACCCCGCCGGATACCCCGCTGCTGGTGGAATTTCCGTACGACGACCTGTATCTGAAGCTCCTGTGCGCCGAAAACGACGCCATCTGCGGCGATATCACCCGGTACAACAATTCCGCCGCCTTGTTCAACGCCGCCTACGGGCAGTATATCGCATGGGTGAACCGCACCCGCCGCCGGAAACCGGGTCCGGCGGTCCGGTTCGGGGCGTAAAGGAGGGGTGTGCCATGTATTATCCCAATCTGCAGGCGCTGCCCCGCCGCAAAAGCAACATCCGCAATTTTTACGGGTACGAGCATCTTGAAAAGGTGCGCGCCGGGGCGTTTTACGATATGAAGAACCTGAGTTCCGATAAATATCCCCTGCTCTCCGCCCGGCCGGACCGGCTGCTCTACTTTCAGGGCCGCACCGACGGCGAAGGCGGCGTAACGCCGATCGCCATTACGCCGGATACGCCCCTGACCGCCGCCGCGGCGGTAAACGACACGGTGGTCATGTGTTCCGGCAGGCGGGTATATTACTACGGCGGCACGGTGACGGACGCGGAGCTGCATCCGGGGGCGCAAAACCGGAAGATCATCCCCTTCGGCAGAAACTTTTTTGTGGTACCGGACGGCAAATATGTGATCACCGATGAAACGGGCGCCGCGGAGGTGCGCCACGCGGCCTTCGAGCAGGGGCTGCAGCACGCGGCGGTGGGCTATGCCGATGAAACCGGCCAACAGATGGAAACCGGCAGATTCCGGGATGCGCCGCCCGCCGCCCCGAACGAAGGTGATATTTATACCAACGTATCGGACGAAGGTTTTACGCTGATGCGCTATACCGGCGGCGCATGGCAGAAGGTGTGCGACCTGTATCTGGTAATTTACCACGATATGGCGGGGCATTACGCGCTGCCGGGGGAAACCCTCCGGGTGGAGCTGCGCGAAAACGACCCCTTTGACGCCGAGGTGCTGCGCTCGGAGCCGGGCATGCTGCTGCTTCGCTATACCGGCAAGCCCGTCGATTACGAAACGCATTTTGCGCTGATCCGCAAAACCATGCCCGTTCTGGATTTTGCCGTGGAGCATGAAAACCGCATCTGGGGCTGCCGCTTCGGCAAAAACGAAAACGGCGAATTTGTGAACGAGATCTACGCCAGCGCGCTGGGGGATCCCACGGTGTGGTACCGCTGTAACGGCATTTCTACAGACAGCTACACCGTTAGCCTGGGCTGCCCGGGGGCGTTTACCGGCGCGGTGGTCACCGGCGGCGAACTGCTCTTTTTCAAAGAGAACGCTCTGATCCGGGTGAGCGGCAGCTCCCCGCAGGATTACGCCGTAAGCGTGATCCCCGCCAGAGGGGTGGCCCGGGGCCACGGGGATACCTGCGTAAACCTGAACGAAAAGATCTTTTATCTGAGCTCCGCGGGCGTGATGGTATACGACGGCGCCCTGCCCTATACGATCTCGCCGGAGTTTTCCACCCACGATTTCACCGATACCCTCGCCTTTGCCTACGGCGGAAAATACTATCTCGCCGCGGCGGAAAACGGGCTGCGCCGCATCTATGTTTACGATACCTCCGCAGGGCTCTGGCATGTGGAAGACGACGATTTTGACGTCCGCTTTTTTCTGCTGATCGACAGCGCCGTATACATGCTCTGCCGCGTCGGCGAAACGCCGCCGGAATACCGTTTTGCGGTGTTCAGCGCAGGGCAGGTGCGCTCCGCCCGCAATATTATGGGGCCGGAGGATACAGAGCTGGTGTGCAGGTTCGATCCCGCGCCGCAAAAGGAGTGGTACGCCGAAACCGGGCAGCTGATATGCGCCGCCACCGCCATCCTCCGCATGCTGGTGTTCCGGCTTGAGATGGGGGAGGACGCGGTGTTCCGGGCGTATCTCAGGTGCGACGACACCGGCAAATGGATACCGCTGTGCAAGGTGCGGCGCGGCGGCGAGGCCTTTTCGGTACCGGTGAACACGCCCCGCTGCCACAGCTTTGCGCTGCGCCTTTGCGGAGAAGGGGACATTACGGTTTCCGGTATTTCGATGATCACCGAAACAACGGGGGAGGTGCGCGGCCTTGTATAGCAACAAAAAGGAACGCGCCTCTTCCGAGGGGCTTACGGCGGAGCGGATCTATGCGCTGCTGTATAAGCTGAGCGCGGACGTGGCGCGGCTGGAAACCATGCTGCGAAGTATGAAAAAAACATTGGAGGAACGAGAAAAACCATGAAAAAGAACTATACGCCGGAGCAGCTGCTGAAAATGGCCGTAAAAGCCATTGCGGTGGACCCGGGCGCGGATCTGGACGGCGACGGCCGTATCACCGCAGGCGACGCGGCGCAGGCCGCCGGGGCCGCTTCCGCCGAAGCCGCGCCCCCGGCCCATATCTATCAGCCGAACGAAAAATATACCGCCGCAAGAGAAAACGTACTCTCGCAGCTGCTCGAAAACAGCGGCAGCGCCGGTATGGATATCAACGCGGACCGGCTGTATGACCAATACCGTCAGCTGTATGAAAAGAACGCCGCGCTTTCCGCCGAGCATACCTACGGGCTGCTCAGCCGCGGCACGGGGGGTTACGGCAGCTCCTATGCGGCCTCCGCCGCAGCGGCCGCGTACAACAGCTATATGGAGGGGCTTGCGGATCGGGCGACGCAGCTTGAGCGCCTGAATCTTGACAAAACCGCGGCGCAGGAAAAATCCCGTCAAAACGCGCTCTCCGCCCTGAACGCGCTGGATCAGACGGATTACAACCGGTTTGAGGACCGGCTCAGCCTGGCCTTTGACGCCGCAAAGCAGGGGGATTACAGCCTGCTGGAAAATATGGACCTGAACGCCGCCGCGCTGCGGCGCAGGCCGCGGAATATGGCGATTATTCGTATCTGCAGCGGCTGGGGGTGGACGTATCTTCTCTTACGCAGGCGCGCTCTTTTGCGCAGGCGGCGCAGGCCGCGCAGTACGGCGATTACTCTTATCTGAGCGCCCTTGGGGTGGATACCTCGCAGATGCAGTATAACGCGCTGCTGAAAACGGCGGCCGAGATCGCGCAGTTCGGCGATTATTCCGCATTGGAACAGCTTGGCGTGGACGTAGACAGGTTGATTGAAAACGAACAGTTCGACCGGGCTCTGGCACTGGCAAAATACGGCGATTTTTCTCTGCTGGGCGATTTTACGGAGAACGCCGAAAACCTGCGGCAGAAGGTGAACTATACCATCCAGCGCGGCGCGGAGGAGGCCTATGCTTACGGCGGTTATGAGGCGCTGTGGGATTACGTTTACCGGCAGGTAGGCTACGGCCAGCTCAACGAGGCCTCCGCCCGGCAGGTGCTTGCAGCGGTAACGGGAGGCTGATATGGAGATCAGAATGTTTGAAAAGAATCTGAATGAAGGCGAAAACAAAGCCCGCACCCTTCAGCTCACGGTAGACGGCGCCTGCGCGGAACATGAGATCCGTTTGGCCTTTCTCACCCCGGCGGGCAGACGCCTGTTAACGCCGCCGATCCCCCTTATCGACGGCAGCGCACAGTATGAATTGCCCGCGTGCGTTCTGGATGCAGGCGGCAGGCTGCTGGCGCAGATCATTGCCGAAAGCGACACGCTGCAGATCACCAAAAGCGAGGTTTTCGGTTTTGACGTGGACCGCAGCATTCCGACGGACGGCGCGGATACGGACGGGGAAACGCTGATCACCCTGGGCGGCGTACATGACGGCCTGCTGGATCTGCAGGAAACGGTTGCGCTCTGCGCCCGCAGAAGCGAGCTGCCTGCGGTGCCGGAGCGGGTTTCCGCCTTTGAAAACGACGCGGATTACGCTACCCGCGCCTATGTGCTGGATACGGTAGCGGCCGCCGAACGGGAGGCGGTGCCCGCCCATACCCACGACGACCGTTATTATACCCAAATGCAAACCGACGCGCTGCTGCAGGCGAAGGCGGATGGGGACGACGTGACTGCGGCGCTGGCGGGGAAGGCGGAAGCACTGATCGTTACGGCGGAGGTGGATTTTGAAAATGGATGGGTAATAAACCCAAGCACAACGGCAAAGGTGATTTATGACGCGAGCGCAGCCGGAAAGATCGTGGTGGGGCGGTTCAGCCATACAAAAAACGGGACCGCTACTACGACGGATATGCTGCTGCAAAGCTGCTGTGAAAGCGGAATAAATCTGCATACGTGCGTATTTGCGGCTTCTGATGAGGAATATCACTACAGTGTGCTGCTGAATACGCTGTATTATCAATGTTCAAAATCGGTAATCTCTCCGCAGGAGAAGACGGGGACGTTTACGCCTTCGACGTACAGCTCCGCACCCGAGATGGCGAGCATAAAGCAATACGGCAAAATCGTAGTAGTGACTATGTGGCTGCCGATATTTGAAGCAGGAACCGGCACCAATACACTTGGACATATTACAGGTGTGGGAAAGCCGAACGGTAATTACGCGAACTGCTCGTGCATAACAAGGACGCCGGGCGGGCCTGCGCACACGGCGCTGCTGACCATAGAAGTGGAACAGGACGAAACCTTATCGGTGAGACTGAACGCGCAGGAAGACAACCCGAACGACACATACGTTATTTTTAACTGCGTATACACAACGGAATAAGAGGAGGAGAAAACAATGGTAACGGTAAACAATCTGCTGGGGGAGAACAGCGGTACGGCGGAGATGGAGCTGAAGGGCTTAAGTACGGATACGAAGCCGACGGGAGAATTCAGCGGGTACAATATCGGCGTGAACAGCATCTTTATAGAGCTGGACACGGGCGATATCTATTACTATAACGGCAGCGCGTGGGCGGCGATGCGCACGGGCGGCGGAGGCGGCGGCGCCGGGCTGCCCGCGGTGACGGGCGACGACGACGGCAAGGTGCTGGGCGTGGTAGAAGGCGCATGGGGCAAGATGGAGCTGCCTGAAAGCGGGGATTCGGAATTGCCAGAGGTGACTGGCGCGGATAACGGCAAGGTGCTGACGGTGGTAAACGGCGCATGGGCGGCAGAAGCGCAGGCTGAACCGCCGATTTATATCAACGATTACAAGGTGACCTTTGCGCAGGACGCGCAGCAAGTGATCACCGCGGACAAATCCATTGCGGACATACGCGCCGCAGCACGTGACGGGATGAACGTTTACGGCGTTATGGCGTCCGCAAACGGCTTTATCAGAATTCCGCTGACGGTATACGCAGAGGGAATGGCGGAATTCGGCGGCGTGATTATGAATTTAGACGGAAGTACATGGACGCCGAAAACGGTAGGCCTGATCGGCATGGTGCTGAATGGCGTTGACGATTGGGCTATGGGTTAAACCGACGGATATGAAAGGAGGGGCTTATGCTTGATCTTATAACACTGGTGCTTGCAAAGAGCGGGGGCGGCGCGGACATGGACGCAGTACGGCAGCTGCTGACGGCATACGCCACCACGGCGGCGATGAACGCGGCGCTGGCAGGCAAGGCGGACGTTGCGACGCTTGCAAATTACGCGACGGCGGCAGCGGTTCGTGCTATGATCGCGGACGCGGTGGGGGAGATCACCCGCTTTGAATACTACCTGTGCGGCAGCGGGGAATACGACGCGCAGGGCGTGCCCACGGTGACGAACCCGGACACGAACCACATCTATCTGGTACCCACAGATGGCACAAACCTGAACATGTACGCGTACATTAACGGCGCGTTTACCTTTCTCGGCACCACGGAGATGGATCTGACCGGGTACGTGACCGAGGGGGATCTGGAGACCGCGCTGGGGGACTATGCGACGATGGCGGCGCTGCAGGCGCTGAGCGGGGCGCTGCCCACCAAGGTGAGCGAACTTGCCAACGACGCGGGGTACCTGACGCAGCATCAGGATATCTCAGGCAAGGCAGACACGGAGGATCTGGCGGACGTGGCCTTCAGCGGCAGCTACAGAAACCTGACGGACAAGCCGACGATACCGACGGTGCCGAGCAACATCGTAACGGGAAGCGCAAGCGCGTATACCATTGTGGTGAGCGGCAGCGCGCCCGCGTCCGGCACGGCAAGCAACGTGATCACGATTGTGGTGTGAGGTGAGGGTATGGCAGAGGCAATAATTAAACCTTTCGGTAATTTTATTCTTACCTCCGGCAGCAGTAGAGCTTGGGACTATCCGTCTAACGCTTATGACAACAATACTGAGTCATATGCAGAGGGGTCTGACTCCAGACAGACGTTTTTTAAGGTCAAAATCCCATATGACGAGGTGCTGGATATTAAATTAAGATTGAGATACGCCGATCCGGCACCTTACAAAAACAACAATTGCAATTTTTGGATAGGATATGGGAACGAATCATCTGTCACACGTATTGGTGACAAGTTGCTTGTGCAACCAGCGCGAGACAAGCAGATTTACGAGGACACTTTTTCATTAGGCTTAAGCGCATCTAATATAGCTTCGGTTGTCGCTCACAAAGACAATCTTGTTATCGGTGCGAAGGCAACATCTGGGTATTTTTTTAAAGTATACGACATGGCGCTTGTTGTGTCATATGTTCCGACATCGAGTATCTACGTTGGCAACACTCAGGCATCAGCCGTGTACGTGGGCGGCACAAAGGCGAAGGCCGTATACGTTGGCACGACAAAAGTATTATAAGGGGGAAACAAATATGAATCTGCATGTACAGCTTGCAACAAAGAACGAATGCTACATCAAAAACAGCGGCACAAAGTGGACGCCGAAGGGGATCATGGTACACTCCACCGGGTGCAACAACCCGAACCTGAAACGGTACGTGGGGCCGGACGACGGGCTGCTGGGGGTGAATACCAACAACAACACGTGGAACAACTACCGCCCCGGCGGCCAGCAGATCTGCTGCCATGCCTTTATCGGCAAGCTGAAGGACGGGAGTGTGGCCACCTATCAGATCCTTCCGTGGACCTGCAAGGGCTGGAACAACGGCGGCAGCTCCAACAGCACCCATCTCGCCTTTGAGATCTGCGAGGACGGCCTGACCGACAAAACCTATTTCAACGCCGTATACAAAGAGGCGGTGGAGCTTTGCGTATACCTTTGCAAGACGTTCAACATCAGCGTGAAGAATATCATCGACCACAGCGAGGGATACAAAAAGGGCATCGCCAGTAACCACGGCGACGTGGCGCACTGGTTCCCGAAGTTCGGCAAGAACATGGATACCTTCCGGGCGGACGTGGAGGCCGGGCTGAAGGGGGCAGTGACGCAGGTACAGCAGCCGGAGTCCACCGAGAGCAAAGCAGCAAAGTATATCGTGCAGGCGGGGGCATTCAACAAGAAGGAATACGCCGAGGCAATGGTGGAAAAACTGAAAAAGGCGGGCATTAACGCGATCATCAGGATCAACGGCGACGTGGACGGTGACGATAAGGTAACGGCGGCGGACGCCAGAAGCGTGCTGCGGAAGAGCGTGGGATTGGAGGCGGATTGCGCATGAAACCGCTGCTTTGCATTTCAGCAGGCGCATTGGGCGCCGGTATCGCCGGGCTGTTCGGCGGCTGGGACGCCGCGCTGATTACGCTGACTCTGTTTATGCTTGCGGATTATATTACGGGGCTGGTGGTGGCGGGGGTGTTTCACCGTTCCCCGAAAACGGAAACCGGCGCGCTGGAGAGTAAAGCCGGGCTCAAGGGCCTGCTGCGCAAGGGCGGTATGCTGCTGGTAGTGCTGGTCGCCTGCAGGCTGGATCTGCTGATGGGCAGCCATTTTATCCGCGACGCCGCCGTGATCGCTTTTATCGTAAACGAAACACTTTCGCTGATTGAGAATCTGGGGCTGATGGGCGTACCGATTCCGCAGCCGCTGGTAAACGCCGTAGAACTGTTAAAAGAAAAATCCGACAACGCTCCCGGCCCGGACGCATAACCGAAAAGCCGCCTCTCCGGTTTGCGCCGGAGGGGCGGTGTAACATGCGCGAAAGAGCGGGTATCGGAAGTATAGTTTACACATTATCCATTGCATTTTTCGCGGGATTCCGTTATACTGGAACAAACAGAAAATAAAAGGAGTATACTTATGGATTTTACGCTTTCCTCAAAGGACGTGAACGCGCAGCTTGACGCGCTTACCGCCTATACGGTAGAAGAGATCACCCATATCTGCCGCGAGATCGGCCCCCGCCCCTGCGGCGAGGCGGGCGAAACCGAAGCGCAGGAATACCTGTTCGGCAAGCTGGGCGCCTACGCGGACCGGGTATCCCGCGATACCTATAAGGTGCATCCGGACGCCTTTATGGGATTTGTTCCCGTGGCGGGCAGCCTGCTGCTGGGCGCCACCGCAGCCAACCTTGTAAGCGCATTCAAAAAGAAGGCCGCCGCCATTGCGAGCGTAGGCCTTGTGGGCGGGGCGCTTGCCACCGTGGTGGAGGAATTCGGCCTGTATCACGAATTTCTGGATCGCTTCTATAAAGAAAAAACCAGCGGCAACGTATACGGCGTACGCGCAGCGGCAGGCGAAACCAAACGCCGCGTGATCGTCAGCGGCCATACGGATTCCGCGCCGGAATGGACCTTTACGTATCGGCTCGGTTCTCACGGTGTGGTAACCGTGGCGGCTTACGCGCTGGCGGGCCTCGCCTATACCACCGTAACCAGCGTGCTTTCGCTGGTGCTGAAAAACCGGGGCCTTGTAAAAAAACTTGCGCTGGGGCAGGCGGTGTTCGTACCCGCCTACGGCTTACTGTTCCGCTTTACAAACCGCAAGAACTACGTGCCCGGCGCAAACGACGACCTCACCGGCACCATGACGGCATTCAGCGTGCTGAAATACCTTGCCGAAAACGATATCCGCTTTGAGAATACCGAGGTGATCGCCCTTTTGGCGGGTGGCGAAGAGGCGGGGCTGCGCGGTTCCAAGGCCTTTTTCAAGGCGCATCCCGAATACGTGAACGACGGCGTAGAGACCGTGTTCCTCGGCTTTGATACCATCCGCGACGCCGAATATATGATGATCTATAACCGTGATATGACCGGCTTTGTAAAGAACGACGACCGCGCTGCCAACCTGCTGGCCTCCTGCGCCGCCGATATGGGGCTGGACGTGCCCATCGGCGCCATTCCGCTGGGCTCCACAGACGCAGCCGCCGCCAGCCAGGCGGGCGTACCCGCAGCCAGCTTTGTGGCGATGGATCCCGCACCGGCCCGGTATTACCATACCCGGCTCGATACCGCCGAGATCCTTGAGCCCGGCACCGTCAAGCAGGGCATTGAGCTCGCTCTGCGCGCCGTGTTCCGTTTCGACGAACAGGGGCTGAACTGAACCGAAAAAAATTGCGCTGCCCGACCGGGCAGCGCTTTCGCTTATATTTTATCTGATACCGTATTTTTCGATCACAAAATCAAGATCCTTATCGCCTCTGCCGGAGAGGTTGATCAGCACGCTGCCGTGCTCCATGGTTTTGGCAAGCTTGATGCCGTAGGCCACGGCGTGGGAACTCTCGATGGCGGGGATGATGCCCTCAAGGCGGGAGAGCTTATAAAACGCGTCTATGGATTCCTCGTCGTCGATCACGTCGTATTTCACTCTGCCCAGCTCCTTCCAGAAAGCGTGCTCCGGGCCGGAGGAGGGATAATCGAGGCCGCTGGCTACGGAATACACCGGGGCGGGATCGCCGTTTTCATCCTTCAGCATAATGCTGTTGAAGCCGTGCATAACGCCTTCGGTGCCGTATTTCAGGCTGGCGGCGTGGTCGCCCAGCGCTTCGCCGCGGCCGAGCGGTTCAACGCCGTAAATATCAACGGGATCGTTCAAAAAGCCGGAAAACAGACCCGCCGCATTGCTTCCGCCGCCCACGCACGCCACAACGGCGTTGGGCAGATGGCCGGTCATATCGATAAACTGCTCGCGGGCTTCAATGCCCACCACGCTCTGAAAATCGCGCACCATCATGGGGAAAGGATGGGGGCCAAGCACCGAACCGATGCAGTAGATGGCGTCGTTATACTCTTTGCTGTAGGCTTCAAAGGCGGCGTCTACCGCTTCTTTCAGGGTTTTGAGACCGTGGGTTACTTCCACCACGTTTGCGCCGAGCACCTTCATGCGGGCCACATTCGGGGCCTGCTTTTTGATGTCTACGCTGCCCATATAAATATCGCATTTCAGGCCGAAATAGGCGGCTGCCGTTGCCAGCGCCACGCCGTGCTGCCCCGCGCCGGTTTCGGCGATCACCTTTTTTTTGCCCATATATTTGGCAAGCAGCGCTTCGCCCATGCAGTGGTTCAGCTTGTGCGCGCCGGAATGGTTCAGATCTTCACGCTTGGCGTAAAGCTGCACTCTGCCGCCCAGCGCGTCCGAAAGCCGCTCCAGATGCGAAACGGGCGTGGGCCGCCCCTGAAATTCGGTGCGGATCCGCCGCAGCTCCGCAATAAACTTGCGGGATTGGCAGATGCTGTAGTACGCGTCCGTGATCTCCGCCATGGCGGCCTTCAGGTTATCGTCCACATACACGCCGCCGTATCGGCCGAAATAGCCGTTTACATCAGGGTAATTGTTAAAATACGTATCAAAATCAACGTTGCCGAGCTTCATCTGTTTGTGCCGAAACGCCGTAAACCGCAGCGTTTTTTCCTTTGTACAAAATTTTATATATTATATCATTGTAATGTTTATAATGTCAACCGAGAAAACAAAAAAGAGAAAGTTAAGATGAATCGATACGCATCTCTTTGCGAAGCAATACGGTATTGCGCGGCTTACCTCTGCGAGATAATCATCTGTTTGGTATCCGTTAACCATAATCAGGTTAATGGGTACCTTTACGTTTAACGAAGCTGTAACTGGACTTCTTTTTTTTGCCGCTGTATAATTCACGAGTGAAAGGGTCAGATGACCGAAAAATAATACAGGAGGCAGTTTTTATGGCACCGTTTATTATTCCCATTATCATCGGCGTGATCGCGCTGGGCGTTGTGATCGCCTTTCTGTGCTCGATCTACCGTGTGGCGGAGATCGATAAAGCGCTGATCGTCACGGGCGGCAAAGAACCGAGAATCATTGTGTCCGGCGGTTCCTTCGTGATCCCGATCTTCCGCAAGGCGCAGTATTTCGATCTGTGCATGCTCACCGTTACTGCGGATAAGGACGAAGTCAAAACCAAAACCAGCGTACCCATCGTGATCGATTGGACGGCGCAGATCCGCCCGGATACCGAAAATCTGTCAAACCTGAGAAAGGCCATCGTTTCCTTCAAAGAGCGCGGCCAGGACGGTATCAAAAACGACGTAAAGCTCACCCTCACCGGCGCGGTGCGCGATATCGTGGCGGCCATGACCCCCGAAGAAGTGCTGCGCGACAAGGTGATTTTCGCCGACAACGTAAAAAAGATCGTTGCGGATGAAATGATGAACATGGGCATGGAGCTGGTAAGCCTGAACATTCAGGACATCACCGACAACAACCGCTATTACGACAACATCGCCGCGCTGGATATGGAAGACAAACGCCGCGAGGCGGAAAACAAACGCGCCGTTGTGGATCAGGCCGTGCGCACCCAGAAGGCGGAAAGCGAGAAGATCGCCAGCCAGAACGAGCTGGATTCCCGCCTTGCCGTAGCCGAAAAACAGCGTGATAACAACCTGCGCATTGCGGGCTTCAAGGCCGAAACGGATAAGGCCAATGCGGACGCCAGCGTCGCCGGCGAGCTGCAGCGCACCATCCGCCAGCAGGAAGTGGCCGCCCAGCAGGGCCGCGTAAAGGTGGTGGAACAGGAGCAGGCGAACCTTGCCGCCCTGAAGGAAAAAGAAGTGATCGCCACCCGCGCCGAAGCGGAAAAGCAGAAAAAGCGCATCGACGCCGAAGCCCAGGCAAACATCCGCAAGATCACCGCGGACGCCAGCGTGGAGGTCGCCGAAAAAGAGGCCAGCGCCACCAAGATCACCGCGGACGCGGTTGCCGAAAAAACCCGCCGCGAAGGCGCAGCCGTAGCGGAAGTCACCCGCCAGAAGGGCGTTGCGGAGGCGGAGGTCATCCGTCAGCGCGGTCTGGCCGAGGCCGAAGTGGAAAAAGAGAAGCTGATGGCGCAGGCGGAAGGCGAACGCGCTCTTGCCGAGGCGCGCGCATCCAACGAAAAAGTGAACTTCGAGATCGAAAAGATCAAGATCGAAAACGAAGCCAAGATCACCATCGCCACCAAAACAGCCGAGATCATGGCCAACATCGGCCAGAACGCCGAATTCGTGAACATCGGCGGCAGCGGCGCGGGCGGCACCGGTAACGTGCTGCTGGATACCCTCGCGGGAATTCCGGGCCTGATGAAGACCCTGAACGCGGAAAACAGCGCCCTGAACGGCCAGAGCTTCAACGACGAGCTGAAAAATCTGGTGGCCAGTGTGGCCGGCCCCGTAAAAGCGGCCCTCACCGGCAGCAGCGACGCCCCCGCCGCAGACAGCGAGGCATAACGCAAACGCCATACAATCGCATAAAAACAACAGAGAAAATATACTTGAGCGATTTCAAGTATATTTTCTTTTTTTATCAAGTATATTTTCTATTGCTATTTTTTGCATACAGGTATATAATAATGGCAGAGGAGTTGATTATCATGGGGTTTTCAGAAGATAAAAAAGCGCAGATAAAACACTATCTGCTTGAAAAGATCAAAGAGGAACAGCCATCGGCTGTAAAACGTACAGCCGATGTTTTCGGCATTACGCCCGCCTCCGTATATAAATATCTGAAATCGTTGGAAGATAACGGCGTCATCGAAAAAATAAAACGCAACGAATACCGTTTGATTTCCAAAACGACCGTAACCGTGCTGCGCCGCAGCGCGGGGGAGCTGCAAAGTGAAACCCGGGTTTACGATCGGTATATTTTTCCCTTGCTTCGAACGCTGCCGAAAAATGTGCAGGGGATCTGGGATTATCTGTGCGGAGAAATGATCAACAACGTGATCGATCACGCCGAAGCGGAAACGCTTGAAATCGGTATAACGCAGAATGCCCTTGAAACCACGGTACGCCTTTCGGATAACGGCGTGGGGATCTTTGAAAAGATCAAAAATCATTTTTCATTTGAAAGTGTGGATGAGGCTGTGGGTGAACTGTTTAAGGGTAAAATGACCACGGATGAAACACGGCATTCCGGCGAAGGCATCTTCTTTTCCTCCCGGTTGGCGGATACGTTTGTGATCCTTTCTTCCGAAAGGGTATTTACGCACAATCGCTTTGAAGGCGACAGCTTAGACAGGATCACGGAGAAAATCCGCTCGGAATCAGCGCACGCAGACAGGGGTACCACGGTTTATATGACGCTGGCGAACGACTCTCAAAAACACGCAAAAGACGTTTTCGACCTTTATGCGGACGTGGACGGCGGTTTTACCAGAACCTGCATTCCTCTTGCCGATTACTTTGAGAGCGCGCCGGTTTCCCGCTCACAGGCAAAGCGGCTGCTCACGCGGCTGGACCGTTTCCGCGAGGTGGAATTGGATTTCAGCGGGCTTGAATGGATGGGCCAGAGCTTTGCGCACGAGCTGTTTGTTGTGTTTGCAAAAGCGCATCCGGAGATCACCCTCAAACCGGTACACATGAACGCCGACGTAAAAAAAATGTATACGCACGTCACGTCTGGAACGTGAAGCGTTGCGTGGGGCGGCATTTGGGGGAGAAGCAAATTATAATTTATCGCGCTGACGCTCGAGTTCGCTTCGCGAACGGGAGGGTGCTCACTACGTTCGCGGGAGGGTGTTCGCTTCGCTCACGGGAGGTTACTCGCTTGCGCTCGTGGGAGTGTGCTCGCTCACGCTCGCGGGGTAATTACAAGGGAAAATGAATCTTTCCCGCGCCGTAAGGCGCATCTCCCGTGCCGCAGGCACACCCTCCCGCGCCGTAAGGCGCACTCTCCCGCACCGAAGGTGCACCCTCCCGTGAGCGCAGCGAACCCCGCGACAAACTGCAATATATTTCTCGGTTCCACCAATACATACAAAACAGCCCTCAAACCGAGAGCTGTTTTGTTATCTTTATCGTTGCGGGGCTTAATAGCTGTACTGCGAGGTGATGCCGAAGAATTCTTCCAGGCACAGGCCGCTGTTGTATACGGCGGTGGCGAGGTCCACGCCAAGGTAGCGGATGTGCCAGGGTTCGTAGATGTAGCCGGTGATATTCTCTTTATCCGCAGCGTAGCGGATCACAAAGCCGTACTTATGGGCGTTTGCCGCCAGCCAGCGGCCTTCGGCGGTGTAGGCGAAGAAAGAGGAAAGGGAATTTACGTCCATGGCAAGGCCGGTCTGGTGTTCCGAATGGCCGGGGCGGGCGGAATAGGTATCCGCCGCCGCTCTGCCGTCGGCGGCCACGTAGCGGTTATAAAGGTTGTACTGCGTCGAATAGGAGCGGTATCCTGAGATCACGTATATATTCAATCCGCTGTAGGCCGCGGCGTTTGCCAGCCGGTTGAATGCGGCGCTGCATTCCGAGGTCAGCCCGCCGGGGGCGTAAGAAGAGGGCAGGGAATAGGTTTTGTTTGCGATCAGCGTATAGCCGTAGGGGCTCACCACATAGGTCATGCCGTCCTTTTCCGCAAGAGCGTAGCCTTTGGAGGTGTAGCCCTTAAAGGTATACCCGGCGGCAAGGGTGGGCTCATAGGGGTGCAGCCCTACGGAAACCCGCAGCGCGTAACGGGCGTCGGCGGCGGTAACGCCGTTTTCCCCGTCAAAATCCGCATTGGCATGCTGTTCGGAATCCAATCCGTCGTCAAACCGCAGGGCAAGGCGCAGAATCAGGCGGGCGTCGGCCGCCGTAACGGCGCCGTCCATATCCGCGTCGCCGGTGGGGCAGTAGTCGGCGGGCAGATGGGCCAGCTGCGGCAAGGGGAGCGTTTCGGTTTCAGAGCAGCGGCGGCAGGTCCGCTTCTGCTGCCCGGCAGCACGGTATGTGGCGGGGGTCACCGTCTCCCAACTGCCGAAGCTGTGCCCCAGCGCCGGAATGGGAAAGGTCTGAACGTCGCCGCAGCGTGTGCAGGTGTCTGTAAGCGTACCGGTGGCGGTGCAGGTGGGCAGCGTCTGCGTGGTGGCATAGTTATGCCCCAGCGGTTCCACCGGCAGCGAAAAGGAAACGTCGCAGCGGCTGCAGGCGCGCACGTCGGCGCCCTCTTCGGTACAGGTGGGGTCGATATGGGTGACCGTAAAATCATGCCCCAGCGCGTTCAGGGTAACGTTGCGTTTATAGCCGCAGTTGTCGCAGGTAACCACGGCTTTGCCTTTCTCGGTGCAGGTGGGGGCGGTTATTACGGTTTGGGTGGTCTGTTCGTGGGCGCAGGGTTCGGCTGCTGCCTGCGCGCAAACGGCGAACAGCGCCGCCAGCAGAATAAAAACGAAAATGCAGATCGGTTTGCGGAATCTCATGGTTTTTCCCTCGAATTGATGTTTGTAGCATTATTGTATCATTAACAATATAACAAATCAAGAGAAAATTACTCCGTGCACAAAAGGGAAAACGGAAGATTTATATTGAAGAGGATAGAGAACTATGGTATAATATTATAAATTATTGTATATAACAATCTGTGAAACAGGCAGGTTCTGTTTCGTTTTTTACAAGAGGGGAGACCTTTCACACATGGCAGTTCCGTATTGCATAAAATGCTTCCAACCGCTGAACGGCAGCGATATATGCCCACGCTGCGGGGGAAGAAACGCATTATATCAGCCCAAAATCAATTATCTTCCGGTAGGTACACAATTACAGGGACGTTATATCGTAGGTAAGGTGCTGGGTGAAGGAGGTTTCGGTATAACGTATGCCGGGTTTGATCCGCAGCTGCGCCGCCGGATCGCTGTAAAGGAGTATTTCCCGGTAGGTTGCGTTAACCGTGATATAAACAAAAGTTTGCGTGTTACCTGTTCCGAGATGCAGGATTTGCGTCAGATTTTTGATATCGGCAAACAAAAGGCGCTGCAGGAGGCGCAAAGCTTGGGGCAGCTGGATGATATCGGCGATATCGTGCGCGTGCTGGATTTCTTCCCAGAGAACGACACTGCGTATATCATTATGGAATACGTTGAAGGTGTTACGCTGCGGGAATATGTAAAAAGCCGGGGTGGCGTTATGCAGATCGGGGATGCTGTGGAACTGCTGATGCCGATCATGCTTGCCCTGCGGGATATCCATGCACGAGGATTTATCCATCGCGATATCAGTCCCGATAACATTATGATTACCGCCCAAAGGGGCAACGCAAGATTATTGGATTTCGGCGCAGTAAAATCGTTGATGGATACGCAAGGGGATTACACACAGAATGTGATCATAAAGAGGGGCTATTCGCCGCCGGAGCTTTATTCCACAGAGGAACGTATCGGTCCGTGGTCAGACGTGTATTCCATGTGCGCTACCTTATTCTTTTTGGTGTGCGGAAAAAAACTGCAGGAACCTATGGGGCGATTGAGCCACGATACCGCGCCGGAGCTGCTTCGGCAGACAGTAAGCCCGCATTATGGGGCGGTGCTTCTGAAAGGGCTCGCAGTACAGGCAGAACAGCGGTATCAGAATATGGATGATCTGATCCGTGATTTGGAGGCAGCCCGTGCAGAAAAGCAGAATGCGGCGGCATATCCCGAGTCTGAGCCGTCGATCACCTTACAGGCAAGGCCCGCACGGTCTGTTGATAAGGCCGACAGTGATGAAACGATGGTTGCGGCAAGGCAACCTGCGGCATACCGCATGCCGCCGATGGGCGGCGGGATGCCGACCGGACCTGCCATGGCGCCCGATACGCCGTTGGATCTGCCCGCAAAAAAGAAAAGGAAATTGCCTCTGATTCTCGGCGCTTGCGGCGTCTTTATGGCAGTAGCTGCGGCTGTGATCATTATCCTTATTTCCGGACGTGATACGTCTGATCCTTCAAAGCATTCAACAGACGAGCATACGGCTAACCCCGCGGCTGCGCTTCCGGATGCCGCAAACGATGCAGATGCGTTTTGTGTTATGACCCATGCGGAATTTGAGACGGCTGAACTCAACGAAACTGTTTGTATTGAAACCTACGTTCAGGCAAAACAAGACTGGTGGGATAACACTGCAAACGTATATGCGCAGAGTGAAGACGGCGCTTATTACCTTTACATGATGAATTGCTCTGAGAAAGACTATGCACTGCTTACCCCCGGCACAAAGATCAGGGTTACCGGGATTAAATCGGAATGGAGCGGTGAGATTGAGATTATGGATGCTACCTTTAAGGTCATTGAAGGCAGCTATATCGCCGAACCGATTGATGTGACCGATCTCCTCGGCACAGATGAGCTTGTAAAACATCAGAACGAATTGGTATCTTTCAAAGGCGCTACCGTTGTTGCTTCTCAGAACGCCGAAGAAAATGATGTGCCTATTATATATAAAGGCGATTCCATTGGAGACGATATCTATTTCAAGGTATCTGTGAATCATCAGATCTATGATTTTTGTATAGAATCTTATCTTACGCCGGATGGGTCTCCCGCATATGAAGCAGCTGAAAAACTGAAGATCGGCGACGTGGTCGATCTGGAAGGTTTTCTCTATTGGTATAACGGCCCAAATCCGCATATTGTCAGCATTTCGGTTGTTTCTTAATGAATCTGCATATAAGAATAATAAGCCGCCTTCCCGGGAAACCGAAAGGGCGGCTGTTTTTATTGCAAGGGGCGACGGAATGTATCGATACGATCCGTTATTTTTCCGATATGGGTGGGTTATCTGTGTGTTATTATCGGTCGGCAAGAAACGCCTGAATGGTCTGCAGGTATTCCAGCACGGTGTCGTCTACGCTGGCGTAGATCTCGTGGCGGCAGTTTTTGAACTGCACCAGTCTGCCGTTCGGAACCTGCGCGATGAACTCGTTTTCTTTTTCGCTGATCACGCTGGTATCCTCCTCCGGTTGGCAGAGCAGCACGGGGATATCGATGTTCTTGTTGCGTTCGGGGTCCAGATTTTTCTTTGCCACCCGCATGGCTTCCCTTACCCAGCTGTAAGAGGCGGAGGCGGTCTGCAGTTCTTTTCTGGCGCAGCGCTTGGCGTGATAGTAATAGAACCGGGCTTTGCTGGTATCGTGGCTCTGTTCCCAGGTGCGGTCGGGGTCGAACCCGTGGTGGATGAACACCATCTCGTCCGCCTTGCCGATGCCGCAGAAGAAGCCGGTGAGCGCCAGCGTGGCGGCGGGGCTCATGGGGCCGGAGTTGGCCTGGATCATCGGCGCGGAGAGCACGGCCTTTTTGAATACGCCCTTATAGGTCTGCAGATACTGCACCGCAACGGCGCCGCCCATGGAGTGGGCGTACAGATACAGCGGCGAATCCCCCACGGCGGGCTTTACCACGGTGGAAACGAAAAAGTGCAGGTCGTAAACGTATTCGATAAAGTTATCCACCGTAACGATCTGGTATTTTTCGGGGTTCTTGCGGTAAGAAAGGCCGTGGCCGCGGTGGTCTATGGCAAATACGTTATAGCCCATCGTTAAGAAATTATAGCTCATCTCGCGGAATTTTTCCGCGCTCTCGGTAAACCCGTGCGAGATCACCACCGTGCCGATGGCTTCGGGGGCAAGGTAGCTTTCGTAATGGATGCGGCGGCAGTCGAAGCTTTTGAAATAGCCGGGCTTGCCGATGCTTTCCAGATAAGGCTCCACCTTTGTTTTCATGGTTTCGGCGTAATTTTTCTCCGAAACGGGAAGGGCGGTCAGTTTTTCGTACATAAGCGGCGCTCCTTTTATATTCATAAATATTTATATCCATTTTATCATCATCCGCGAAAAAAAGCAATATTTACAAAAAACATATTTACTTGACCCCCGAAAAGTGTTAAACTGAACGGTATAAGGGGGAATAGCAAAAAATGCAGCACTATACCGAGTACGTTAAAAACTTAATGAAAGCTTATCCCGAAGAGGCGCAGACCCTTTTCGCCGAGGTTGAAACCCGGCTCGATAACGAGCCCGCCTTCGGCGACCGGTTCGATACGCTTCTCACCGCCTATATGGTGGAGGAAACCATGGATCTCGACCGTGCGCTGGACGCGGTGAAGGAGCTGGCGGAGGCGATGGGCTACAGCGAATATACGCTGGAATTTGTGTTTATCATGAACTGCACCGAGATATTGAAAGCCCGCTATATCGAAAGGGGCATTCCGCTCTCCGTGTTTGAGGAGGGCGTGGATGATCTCCGCTGCAAGCTGCTGGAGTGCATCGAGTGCGAGCACGTGCCCGGCACCTTTGTGGCCGGTTGGAACAACGGCTTTTTAAAGCTGGACCGTTTCGCCTACGGACGTTTTCAGTATGAGGTGCGCACCTACGGCTTTGATTTCGATTTTACATTGAAGTGCGGCCGCAAGGTGAAAAAGGGCGATACCTACATCAACTTCCATATCCCGTCCAACGGCATTCCGCTTACGGACGAGGTACGGTTCGATTCTTACCGCCGGGCGTATAAAGTATACAGCCATCTGTTCGAGGACGGCAACGTGCTGTTCGGCTGCGGTTCCTGGCTGCTGTACCCGCGCCACAGAGAATTTCTGCCGGAGCGGCTGAATATCCGCCGGTTTATGGATGATTTTGAGATCGTGAGCTGGGAAGAGAAAGACCATTTCGGCAACGATTGGCGCGTGTTCGGCCATTACAGCGATCTGCCCCTTGCCGAGTGGCCCAAGGATACCGCCCTGCGCAAAGCCTATGCCGAATGGCTGCAGGCGGGCAACAAAGCCGGGGACGGCTTCGGCCTGTTTTTGTTCGACGGCGAAAAGATCGTAAGATAACGGGGAGGAGAGCATATGAAAACATTTGTATTTCAGGGCGATTCCATTACGGACGCCGGAAGAAACAGAGATAACGATACCTACCGCGGCAACGGTTATCCCACGCTGGTGGCGGCGGATCTGGGTTATAAATATCCCGGCGAGATCACGTTCCTGAACCGGGGCGTGAGCGGCGACCGGGTGGTGGACGTGAACGCCCGCATCCGCAGAGATCTCATCAATCTCGGGCCGGATTACCTGAGCATCCTGATCGGCATTAACGACGTGTGGCATGAGCTGGGCGGCCGCAACGGCGTAAACAACACCAAGTTTTATAAAACCTATTGCGATATCATTGAAGAAACGCTTGCCATGTGCCCCGGCGTAAAGATCTTTATTCTGGAGCCTTTCGTGCTGAAGGGGCCGGCCACCGAAGGGGCTTGGGGCGTGTTTGACCGCGAGACCCGCATGCGGGCCGCAAGCGCGAAAAAAGCGGCGGAAAAATACGGCCTCACCTTTGTTCCGCTGCAGGATACCTTTGACGCGATGAGCGAAAAAGCCCCCACGACCTATTGGCTGCACGACGGCGTTCACCCCACCGCCATGGGGCACCGGATAATTGCAAACGCGCTGGAAGAGGCGTTTGAAAAGATAAAATAAGAAAAGGGAGCGTAAGATTATGAAAAATGCATTGAAACGTGTGATTGCGATCCTGCTCTGCGTTTGCCTTATGGGCTCCGCCGCCGCGTTGGCGGGCGCCGCAAGCGTGGACCATCCGCAGGAGGACTACGATTACTGGCACGCCCTTTGGGATACCTCCTCCATGGGGGATGAATACACGGACGCCTACCGTGCTTTTGCCAATTACCTGAACGGTATTTTCAACAACATCGGTAAGGTGGGGCCTGTGCAGCAGGAGTTTACCGGTTCCTTTGCGGAGCATTTTATCTCCTTCCTGCGCGAACTGGTTGCCCGTGTGCTGAACGCCCTTTCCAACCTTGTGGTGAACAACGGCATCGGCGGCGGCCTTGCGGGGCTGATTCCCGGCAGCGAAGCGCTCGGCAGCTACGAAGATTTTGATCTGGGCGCCTACGCCGGCTTTATGGCGGGTATGGATACCTTCAACACCGAGGCGGGCGAGGGCAACGTATGGAGCCTGGGCTACAGCGAAAAGAGCATTATGCCTGCCGATTTCGGCGAGACCTCTTACGCCAAGGGCGCCTATCTGCCGGATATTTACGGCAACGAGATGTATAAGGACGACGACGGCGTTTCCGAAGAGCTTCGCGTGCGCACCGTGGTGCTGAACGACGGCTCCGGCCGCGGCAGCGCAGCCTTCTGCTCCATCGACGCCATCGGCATCGCAAACGCCGACGTGCGCGCCATCCGTACCGCGCTGGCGGAATTTGCGGCGCAGAACAATATCGTCAGCATCAACGTCAGCTGCACCCATATCCACACCGGTATCGATCTGCAGGGCATTTGGACCAAGCCCGTTACCAATTTCAGCAACAATATCTTCGCAAAAAAAGAAGTGAGCTACGGTGTGGACCGCACCTTCCTGCAGGCCGTGATCGACGGCTGCGTTGCCGGCGTGATGGATGCTTACGGCGATATGAAGACCGGCAAGCTCTGGTTCTCTTCCGCCGATATCTCTTCTTACGTGCACGACCGCACCGCGCCTTACGCGCTGGATACCAACCTGTATAAACTTGAGTTCCTGCCGGATGACGCCGCAGCCACCCCCACCATCATCGCAACCTTCGGCTGCCATCCGGAATCCGCCAGCTACGATTGGAATAACCCCGAAGACGGCGGCACCTTCGATACCAAATTCAGCGCCGATTTCATCTGGTATATGGAAAAGATCATGAACGCCGCCGGGTATAACTTTATCTATATTCAGGGCGACGTGGGCACCGTTACCTCCTCCCGCGGGCTGACCGACGACGGGCTCGATCTGAACGCCCACGGCACCGCCATGCGCTACGGCTACGAAATGGGCTATATCACCCTTACCCTGAATATGACAGAGGAAGAGCGCATCCGCGTGAACGAGGCCCTCGGCGATAAGCTGGGCGTGGCCGAAGGTAAGGGTATGCAGGGCTACACCGTATGGTACGAGGGGCTTGCAACCGTACCTGCGCAAGAAGTAAAGCCGCTGCTGAACATCGCGCACGACGCGTTTCTGATCCGTGTGGATAACAAGCTGATCGCCGCCGCGGGCAAGGCCAGCATTGTGGATAACCTTGTGCTGAAAGACAAGGTCGGCAATTACTATACCGTTACCGAAGTGGGCTTTATGGAGCTGGGCGATACCCTCAGCGTATATCTCAGCCCCGGCGAAACCTTCGGCGAGCTGCTTGTGGGCGGCACGGGCCTTACCGGCTTCCCCTACGCCTGCATCCGCGATACGCTGGGCGAAAACGTGATCGTTATGGATCTGATGAACGACGCCGCCGGTTACGTTGAAAACGACGCCATCTTTGTGTACGCCGGCATCCAGTACGCGCCGGAAGCGGATTACGACGGCGATACCTGGGGCCTGGTTTCTTACGGCGAGCACACCGGCAGCACCCTGATCGGCAAGCTCTATCAGCTGGTTGATAAAGTAAAGGCGCCCAAAGAATAAACGGAATGTTCAATGCGTCATTCGGAATTGATTCACCGCACTTAAAGGAGGAGAGTTTATGAAGAATCCGCTTGCGTTTCTGTTTTCCAAAGAGGAGACGGATACCCACGTAAACAACCGTGAGATCCTGTCTTACGCCTCCGGCCTTGCCGGGCAGAATATCTCTTACGCGTTCATTTCGGGCCGCCTGACGTATTTTTACGAAAACCACGCCATGAGCCAGAAAAACGCCAGCCTTGTGGGCAAGCTGATGACCGCCACCCACCTGTGGGACGCGATCAACGATATGATCGTGGGCGCGTGGGTGGATAAGCGCCCCCATAAGCCCTATCAGAAGATGCGGCCCTATCTTTTGTATCTGCCGGTCGTGATCGGCGTGCTGGGCGCGTGCATGTTTCTGCGCGTGGGGTCTTCGGACGTGTTCCGGCTGATCTATCTCGGCGCGTGCTATTTTATGTGGGATCTGTTCTATTCGTTTCAGGACGTGGGGCTGTGGGGCCTGCTGGCGCTGTCCAGCCCCCATTCCCACGAGCGCAGCCGCATCGCCCAGTGGGTGACCATCGGCGCGGGTGCGGGTTCCACCGTGGCCGGGGCGTTCCCGTTTTTATGGGACCTGATGAAAAAAAGCATACCGGAGCATTCCATCTTCACGATCTTCGCCTTTGTGTTCGGTTTGGGCGGCGAGCTGCTCAGCCTGCGGGCCGCAAAGTTCCGCGAGCGGGTGGATTCCCCCGTGCAGGCGCAGGAAAAGCTCTGGGAATCCCTTGCGGTGATCCGCCATAACCCCACGCTGATCCTGATTAGCTGCGCGCGGCTCTCGCAGGGGCTTTCCCCGCAGATCAACCAGACCTATTTCTTCCAGAGCGAATACCGGAAGAATTCCGCCGGATTCCTGAAGGGCGGCACCGCCGAAATGGTGTACGGCATCATCTCCGGCGCGCCCGGCGCGGTGGCCATGCCCTTTGCGAATAAAATCATCGATAAGCTGGGCGGCATGAAACGCCTGCTGGTGGTTTCGCAGCTTACCGCCATCGTTACGCGTCTGGCCGTATTCGGCGTGGGCAATATCCCTGCGCTGAAATACAACACGGTGATCGGCTTCTTTGTGATGAGCCTGCTGTGCACGGTGTACAATATCCCCGGCGCGCTGATGGATATCGCCCACCGCAGCCTTACCAGCGATTCCATTGACGAGGTGGAGCTGAAAACCGGCATCCGTACCGAGGGCGTTTCGTTCTCGATGCAGAATTTCACTTCAAAGCTGACCTCCGGTGTGCGCACCTACATCCAGAATTTTTTCCTGTTCAACTTTCTTGAGTACAAAACCTACGACAGCGAAAACTACATCGATATGCAGGGTGAGAAATTCTACAAATGGCAGTTCCCGATGTTCATGCTGGGGCCCATTGTGGGGTCGGCGCTGTATCTGCTTTTCATCAGCTTTGTAAAGGACGATAAAAACCACCGGGCGGAGGTGGAAGCGCAGCTCAAAGCGCGCCGCGCAATGCGGGAAGAAGCCGTAAACCCGGCGGAATAATTAAGAAAAATCAATTATATTTTCAGAAACATTATTCTTTTTGATATTGACAATCCCTTTCTTTTGTGGTTAAATAATTGCAATAACCAAAAGACGAAGACGGAATTAATGATCGTCTCCCCTGTTTTCAGAGAGCCGGCGGGCGGTGCGAGCCGGTATACAGCGGCGGTCAGTCTCCTTCCCGAGTTGGCTTCGTGAACCAAAGTAATGAAGCACGGCCGCCCCGTTACAGGCTATGGGCTTATCTGAGCCCGAAGAGCGCCCGCATGCATGCGGGAAGCAGGGTGGTACCGCGGAATTTTCCGTCCCTGAGGAGATTGCCTCCTCGGGGGCGGTTTTGTATAATGCGGAATTCGGAATTCGGAATTGCAGGGGCGCAAACATATATCTGATATTACACGGAGGATTTTTAACATGGACAGAGAAGTAAGAGTTGCCGATATTACGTTAAAGCGGCAGAGTAAACACAGCGGGGCTTTGAGCTTTAAAGAAAAGCTGGAGCTGAGTAAGCTTCTGGACCGCATGGGCGCGGCTGTGATCGAGGTCGAGGGCATCGAAAACCCCAAGGTGGATTCTCTTCGCATCAAATCCATTGCCGCGGCGGTAAAAAACAGCGCCGTGGCCGTGCCGGTAACGCTGGATCACGCCAACGTGGACGCGGTATGGAACGCCCTTTCCGGCGCAAAGAACCCCCGCCTGCAGGTGGCGGCTGCCGTGAGCCCCATGCAGATGGAATATATCTTTCATAAAAAGCCCGCCGCCATGCTTGAGGCCATCGCCGATACGGTGCGTTACTGCGCCGATAAAACCGCGAACGTGGAATTTATTGCGGACGACGCCGCCCGCAGCGACGAAAGCTTTCTGTATGCCGCGGTGAACGCCGCCATAGAGGCCGGGGCGAAAACCGTTACCCTGTGCAACGCCGCCGGCAATCTGCTGCCGGAGGAATTCGGCGCGTTTCTGGAACGGGTGAAACAAAACGTGCCCGCGCTGGAAAGCGTTACCCTCGGCGCCGCCTGCGACAACAGCCTTAGTATGGCGGACGCCTGCCTGATCGCCGCCGTGCGCGCCGGGGCAAGGGAGCTGAAGGCCGCCGCGCACCCCTACAAAACCGCCTCGCTGCAGAATGTGGCCAAGATCCTTTCGGACCGGGGCGAGACCTTCGGCATCTACACCGGCGTGCGTACCGTGGAATTAAAGCGGCTCACACAGCAGATCGAGAGCATCTTCCGGGGCGAAAAGGGCAAAGCGCCGGAGGAGAACGTAAAAGAGAACACCGAAAATCTTGTGCTTTCGCAGCACGACGGTAAAGAGGCCGTGCTGAAAGCGGCGGCCGCCATCGGTTACGAACTCAGCGAAGAGGATGGGGAAGCCGTATGGAAGGCGTTTCAGGAGATCGCCGCCCGGCGCGAGCAGATCGACGCCCGCGAGCTGGACGCCATCGTTGCCGCCGCGGCCATGCAGGTGCCCCCCACCTATCTGCTGCAAACCTACGTGATCACCACCGGCAACACCGCAAAATCCATGGCCACCATCCGGCTGACCCGTGAAGAAGAGGAGCTTGAGGGCATCGCCCTGGGCGACGGCCCCATTGACGCCGCCTTTATGGCGCTGGAGCAGGCCACCGGCTGCCGCTACGAGCTGGATGAATTTCAGGTGCGGGCCGTTACCGAGGGCCAGGGCGCTATGGGCGAAACCGTGGTGCGGCTGGCAAACAACGGCAAGCTGTACGGTGGACGCGGTATTTCCACCGATATCGTGGGCGCCAGCATCGGCGCGTATTTAAGCGCGCTGAATAAAATCGCTTATGAGGAGGCGCAAACGGAATGAGGCTTTCTTTTTCTACCCGCGGCTGGGAACAGCCCTGGGAGCAGCTCTTTTCCACGGCGCGGGAGATGCGCTTTGCTGGCATAGAGCTTTATAATCTGCATCAGCGAGAGGATCTTCTCCGCCGGGGCGGCGCTTTCCATAAATATAACGTGGCCGCCACCGTGCGCGCCCTGCGTGAGGCGGAGCTCTCTGTGCCCTGCTTCGATACCTCCTTTGACGTATCGGCGGAAAACGCGGATACGGAAGCGATAAAGCGGCTGCTTTCGCTGGCCCGCAGCGCCGAAACCCCCTATGTGGCGGTGTTTGCGTCCCGTGAATCCGAAGCGATCGGGGCCAACGTCTCCGCCCTGCTGGAGGCGGTGGAAAAATACAGAGTGACGCTGCTTCTCAAAACCACCGGCGTGTTTGCCGATACCGCCCGCCTGCGCGTGCTGCTGGAGGGCTTTGCCAGCGACCATCTCGCCGCCCTGTGGGATCTGCACCACCCCTATCGCGACCGGGGCGAGAGCGCCGATACCACCATCAAAAACCTTGGCGCATACGTAAAGCACGTACACCTGCGCGATTCGGACGACGACGGCGCCTATAACCTGATCGGCGAGGGCACCCTGCCGCTGGAGAGCATGATGCGCGCCCTGTATTCCATCGATTACGACGGCTATATCTCGCTGGAATGGAAGCAGGCGTGGATGGAAGATCTCACCGACCCCGAGATCATCTTCCCCTATTTTGTGAACTATATGAGCCGCTTCGAGAACACCCGCGGCAAGAAAAAATCCCTGTATCTGAATCACGACGGCACCGGCCAGTACGTATGGAAAAAGGACGAGCTGATCAACCTGACCTTCCCGCAGGTGCTGGACCGCATGGTGGAGGAATTCCCGGATCAGTACGCTTTTAAGTATACCACGCTGGATTACACCCGCACCTATGAAGAATTCCGCGAGGACGTGGATACCTTCGCCCGGGCGCTGGTGAGTATGGGCGTAAAGGCCGGCAGCAAGGTGGCCATATGGGCCACCAACGTGCCCGCCTGGTACATCACCTTCTGGGCCGCCACCAAGATCGGCGCGGTGCTGGTTACCGTGAACACCGCCTATAAGATCCACGAGGCGGAGTATCTGCTGAAGCAGAGCGATACTCACACGCTGGTAATGATCGAAAACTGCCTTGACAGCGATTACCGCGCCATCATCAACGAGCTCTGCCCGGAGCTGGCGAACACCCCCGCCGGCAAACCGCTGCACTGCAAAAAGCTGCCGTTTCTGCGCAACGTGATCACGGTGGGCTTCCGGCAGCCCGGCAGCCTGACCTTTGAAGAGGCCATGGAGCGCGCCGAACGGGTGCCGAAGGAAGAAATATATGCCATGGCCGCCCGCGTGCGGCCGGACGACGTGTGCAATATGCAGTATACCAGCGGCACCACCGGGTTCCCGAAGGGCGTTATGCTCACCCATTATAACGTGGTGAACAACGGCAAATGCATCGGCGACCGCATGGGCCTTTCCACGGCGGACCGCATGATGATACAGGTGCCCATGTTCCACTGTTTCGGCATGGTGCTGAGTATGACCAGCAGCATGACCCACGGCGCCACGCTGTGCCCGTTGCCCTATTTCTCGGCGAAATCCGCGCTGGCCTGCATCGATAAAGAGCGCATCACCTGCTTCAACGGCGTGCCCACCATGTTCATCGCCATGTTCAACCACGAGGATTACCGCAAAACCGATTTCTCGCACATGCGCACCGGTATCATGGCCGGGGCTGGCTGCCCGCCGGAGCTGATGCGCCGCGCGGCGGACCCCAACGAAATGAACATGACCGGCATTGTGAGCGTTTACGGCCAGACCGAATCCGCCCCCGGCAGCACCATGAGCGCCTGGACGGACCCGCTGGATCTGCGCACCGAAACCGTGGGCTACGATTTCCCCCACGTGCAGTGCAAGATCATCGATCCCGAAACCGGCGAGACCCTGCCGGATAATGTGGACGGCGAATTCTGCTCCCGCGGCTACAACACCATGAAGGGCTATTACAAAATGCCGGACGCCACCCGCGATACAGTGGACGCCGAAGGCTGGCTCCACTCCGGCGACCTTGCCCGGCGCGATCCGGACGGCAACTACCGCATCACCGGGCGGCTGAAGGATATGATCATCCGGGGCGGCGAAAACATCTACCCCAAAGAGATAGAGGAGTTCATCTATACCCACCCCGCCGTGCAGGACGTGCAGGTGATCGGCGTGCCGGATAAAAAATACGGCGAAGAGGCCATGGCCTGCATCATCCTTAAAGAGGGGCAGAACGTTACCGAAGAAGAAATGCGCGCCTATATCACCGCCTCCCTCGCTCGGCACAAGGTGCCCCGCTATATCACGTTTACCGATTCCTTCCCCATGAACGCCGCCGGCAAGGTGCTGAAATACAAAATGCGCGAAGAAGCCGCAAAAATGCTGGGATTGGCGTAATAATACCTACATAAACCCGGTCTGCCTCAAACAGACCGGGGTTTGATATCCAATTATAATAATTAATGAATAAAGATCGGAAAACGGAGGGATCCTGATGAAAAAAACCACTGCTTTATTCATCGTTTTTGCGTTGACATTCGGTATTTGTTTACCGGTCTGCTTTGCGCGTGAAGCGCCCGCGCCGGTTATCGTAGACACGGTTTACCCAACGGAAGACGTTGTCGTTGCCGATATCATCGCCACCGAGGCGCCGTATTCTGTTGACAATACCGGGTGTACGGACTGCACTGCCGCTCTGCAGCGCGCCCTGGACGACTGCGCGCGCAGCGGCGGCGGAACCGTATTTCTGCCGGTGGGCCGCTATCTCGTTACCGGCAATATTTACATCCGTCCGTTTGTTACGCTGCGGGGCGACCGGCAGGATCCCGACGAAGGAACGGATTACGGCACCGTGATCGTCGCCCGGCCCGAGAGCTCGGAAGAAAAAACGCCCGCTTTGTTCGACGTGGGCGGCAGCGCGGGCGCTGTGGGCCTTACCGTATGGTACCCCGATCAGTCCGTAGACGACGTAAAGCCGTACCCCTACACGTTTTACGTGAACGGCAAGCGGGACTATATGCTCCACACGCTGAAGGATATCACGCTGCTGAATTCCTACCGGGGCATAGGGCTGTGTTCCGTTTGCGAGGAAGGCACATACCAGTGCCACGAGATGACTACGCTGGAGAACGTGAAGGGGACCTGCCTGAAAGAGGGGCTGAACGCTTACAACTCCGCGGACGTGGACGTTTACAAAACCGTGTATTTTGAAAATCGCTACTGGACCGAAGCCGGTAAAGACTATAACGCGCCGTCCGCCGAAGCGCTTCGGGCGTATACGCGTAAAAACGCCGCCGGTTTCGTGCTGGGAGATCTTGAATGGCCGGAGATCTCCGACGTAAGGATCAGCGACTGCGCCTACGGCGTCCACCTGAAAAAGGGCATACGGGTGCAGTTCAACGGCTCCTTTTATCGGCTGGATATCCGCCGCTGCGATCACGCGTTTTACGCGGATGCGGACGCGGTATGGTCACGCGGGAAGAACTGGGGCGTCAGTGTGGCCGAGAGTGTGCTGGAGGGCAGTAAAAACGCCGTATGCTATACGGGCGACGCCGTTTTTGAGCTGCACAACGTAAAGCTGCGCGGCAATATGCTTGTACGCAACCCGCAGATCACCTCGGGCGCCTGCATCTCCGTACCCATGGATAAAACGTATCAGAAGCCCGCAGCTGTGCTGTATACCGTAGAGGCGGACCGCACCGGCAGAACCGACGCCGCGCCCGCGGTACGGGAAGCGCTCGCCGTCGCAGCGCAAACGGGCGGCGTGGTATATCTGCCCGGAGGGATCTACCGGTTCAACAGCCCCGTCACCGTTCCTGCGGGCGTGGAGCTGCGCGGCTCCTCAAGCGTGGGCACAAGGGATCAGTCCGGCGAAAGCAACGGTACGCTGATCCTGTCCTTTTACGGATACGGCGCCTCTGACGCACCGCTGGTCACGCTGGACGGAGACGGCGCGGGCGTGAACGGGCTTCGCTTCGATTATCCGCAGAGCGCCCCCGAGAAAGAGAGGGAAGTAAAGCTTGCCGCAGCGCCGTGTATTGCGGCGAAGGCGGACGGAAATTACGTCGTCAACTGCTTTGTAAACCTTGCGTCTGTCGGCGTCAGGTGCGAAAACTGCAGAAACGTCTTTTTCAAGCGTCTGGTCGGTACGAGCTATCTTTCCATGATCGCGGCAAAAAACTGTGAAAACGTTTGGATCGAGGCCTGCCTGCAGAACGGAAACACGGTGACACGCAACGGCTACCGGTCGCTTGATATTCCGGAGCTTCAGGGCAGGCTGAAAGAAAGCGATATCTTCGACGTTCTGTTCGATCCCGTTCTGAAGCAGACCTGCACGTACCTTGATTTTGAAAACTGCCGCGATGCGACCGTATTTCAGACGTTTATTTACGGCACCAGGCATTATATGCGCGCGCGTGACTCATCGGTGCGGCTGGTGAACATCGGATGCGACGGCAACAACGGTTCTCAGCCCGTTCTGCTGCTCTGCGGCGGCAGCGTTACGCTGCTCAATTCCATGCGCATGGAGGGCAGGATGTACAGCATTGAAAACAAAACCGACTACCGCTCTTATAACAGTATGCTGATTACCGGAAAGTGTAAAGAGTATTCCGTGATGCTGAACAACACCGTGTTTTCGCTTGCCCCGGAGGATATCCCGGGCTGGCTGTGCCAACCGATCTACCGCCTTTTCGCGTTTATCGAAAAAACGATCCTCCAGATAAAACAATAAACAACGGGATCCCGGTCCGCCGGGCACATGAAAAACCGTGAAAAACCACAAAAAGCGCCGCAGCAGAAAATCTGTACGGCGCTTTTTGTTTGGGGTTGGGGTTATTCACCGATAGCGGTCAATTCGTCAAGTACGGCTATCAGCCGTCTAAATCACAACTATGAAGTGGCTCGTCGCTATGAAGCAACCTGTACCCAGCCAGGAGGGATCATATATGTTTGCAAAAACGATTCTTCGCACATCTTTTTGGTAGGAAATAAGTAATTGCTTTTGATATTCAGCTCAGTTTGGGTTCTTTCATGCAGAACTGAAGCGTTTACAGAAAACACTATTTCGCTTTAAGTTTACAAGAGAAACTCCGCAAGAATCACCTGCCTCTTTTTGAGGCGATAAAAGGGGCTTCTGAAGTAAAAACAAAAAACAGCGCTTCCGGCCGGAGGCGCTGTTTGATTAAAACGGAACATTTCAAAAGCCGGTCTGCTTTGCGGCGGACCGGTTTTTCAAGGTGTAAGATCATCCCATAAAACGCAGGTTTTTATATTTCTTTTTGCCGTTCAGAAAGCGGACGTCTTCAATTCCGTCTATGGCGCCGTCAAACGCGGGATCGCCGAAGTGCAGGGCGTTCAGCTCCGCGGGCGGCGGGCATTGCGTGGGGCTTTCCAGCGGTACAGGCGTAATGAAGCCTGCGCCCTCCGCCTTGCGGGAATCGTTCTGCTCAATTTCAAGCGCGTAACGCCATTCTTTTTCTACTTCGGCAGAGGATCTTGCGTGCTGCGACCAGAAAAGCAGAAAGGAATCGGCCTTGCTGATGGCGGTTCTGATCTCGTTTCGCCACAGGTCGCCGGGATTCATACTCTGGTTGTCCATCCAGAAGCGCAGCTTCGGCGCTACGCTCTGTATGGCGGTGAGCCTGTTCACAACCGCCTGCTTATCGTGATGAGAGTAAGATACAAAGGCTTTGCGGGTATCCTTCCGTAAAACGGAAGCGGGAATGCCGTTGTCGCTGTTGAGGCGCACCGAGAAATACAGGCGCAGAATATGGATATTGTCAAACAATACTTCACAGGTGAAATCCGCCTGGCGCTTCGTATAATCGGCGGGCAGCGTGAACCGGAAGGAGAATGTCAGCGCGCTGCCGTTCCACACCTGTGTTTCATGGTCGCATTCGATCTGCGCATCCTCGGAGCGGATCAGCACGGTTACGGCGTTGCCCCGGCGCACCTGTACCCGGTTCAGGCTTTTTACCGCCTCAGTTTTTCTGCCCTTCGCCTCGCGCAGCGCCCGTTTTACGATCCGCCGCTGTGTTTTTGTGTACATCAGCACGTCTGCCACGGCGCTTGCGCCCGGTTTTACGCCCGTATCGGTGATTACGGAAAAACGCACCTTGTTCTGTTTTTCTTTTGGCGGCCGGGCTGCCTTCTCCGACATTGAAAAGCCGGAAGAGGGCGCCATGCTGTAATACTGCGGCGGCGGGACGGAAGGCTGCGGCATACCGTAATTCTGCGGCGCGGGCTCCCGGGGCGGGTACGGAAGAGGATCCGGCTGCAGCCATTGGGGCTGCGGTATGGGGCTGCGCAGCGCTTCCAGAACGCGGGGCAGGGTTTGCGGCGTTGCGGTTTGCACGCCCCACACCTGCAGCGACCGAAGCGCCCGGGCCAAAGCGTCTTCCTCTGTGCCGTTCAGGCTGCACAGTACCACCGCTTTATATTCGTTCAGGGCGGTGCAAAGGGTCTCTTTCAGCCCCGGCGCGTACAGCGGGTTTTCGGTACAGATCTGCAGATAAACGGCTGAGGTCTTCTTTGGAGCGTTCGCTTGCGCGCCTGCGGCGGTGTAAAAGGCCGCGCCGTTCACAAAAACGTTCCATCCTCCGGCGTCCAGCCGCGCCGCGATCTGCAGAACGGCCTCCGGCGCGGGAGAAGCGCACCCGATATACAGCGCAGGGGTTTCCGGTACAGCGCCGCCATTGTGCAGCGGCGCGCCGCAGCAAAAGCAAAAAGCCCCGTCATACGATTCGGGAAGCATGGTCCCGCAGCAACTGCAAAACATATTGGTTTACCTCCGTAAAACCGGAAAAACGGCAGCGGACGCGTGTATTAAGTCCGCTGCCGGGAAATTATTTGTTGACTTTGCGCACGATCAGCATGATGATGCTGAATACCGCCGCCGTAAACAGCAGAAATGCCGCGAGACTGTAGGCCACGCCAAGTTCAAGGCTTTCCACCTTTGCCAGATTGCCCAGCAGAGAAGAAAAGATATTGTTGCCGCCGCTGCCGGCCTTGCCGAGGAAGGAGCTGATGCCGATCTCGCCGGAGAGCAGCGGGCGGGCGAAGGCGTTAAAGCTCATGTTCATGCCGATGGCGGAAAACGCCGCGCCCAATCCGAAGCAGGAAGTAAGGCCGTAACGGCGGGTTGCGGCGGCTAGCACGGCGCTCACCAGCGCAAGAACCAACATCAGTACGGCAAACACGGCGAAAAAGTAGAGCCATTTGGTGTTTGTGAGTACGGAACCGATGGTACCTTCTTTGTCAAAAATGGCGTCGCCGATGGATTTCCACAGCTTGCGCTGGGTCTCGTCCATACCGCCGCCCATTTTCAGAAGCTGATACAGGCTGGTGTATTCCCTGATACCGAGATTGGAAGAAAGGGAACCGGCAAGCGTTGAGGTGATATTCAGGTGCAGGATCGGCAAAAAGATCAGCACCGGAAAAATGGCGAGGGTAAGAATGGGGGTAATGATCTTATACGCGATTTTCATAATCGGATCTCCCTTCTTTATTTCGGTTTATAAGAGGAATTCAGCTGCACGGTGCGGTTGAATACCGGGCGCTCCGGGGTGGAATCGGGGTCCACGCAAAAATAACCGCTGCGCACAAACTGCCAGGCCGTTCCGGCTGCGCAGGCAGCGGCGGCTGGCTCTACAAGCGCGTTTTTCACTACGGTAAGGCTGTCCGGCAGCACGGCGGCGCACAGCTCTTCGTCCGAAAGCGCGCCGGGGTTTTCGTTATCGAACAGCTGGCCGTAGAGGCGCACCTCCGCCTTCACGCTGTCCGGCCCCGCCCAGTGGATGGTGCCCTTCACCTTGCGGCCGTCGGGGCTGTCGCCGCCCTTTGTGGCGGGGTCGTAGGTGCAGTACAGGCAGGTCACGTTTCCGTTTTCGTCTTCCTCAAAGCCGGTGCAGGTGAGGAAGTAAGCCCCCTTCAGGCGCACCTCGTTGCCGGGGAACATGCGGAAATATTTTTTGGGCGGTTCCTTCATGAAGTCGCCTTTTTCAATGTAGATCTCTTTTGCAAAGGTGAGCTTTGAGGTTCCCATTTCGGGGTGATCCGGGTGACGCTCCACTTCTATTGTCTCGGTCTGATTTTCCGGGTAATTATCTATGATCACCTTCAGGGGCTCCAGCACCGCCAGCGTTCTGGGGGCGTTGGCGTTCAGTTCGTCCCGTACGCAGGCCTCAAGCAGGCCGTAATCCACCGTGGAATAGGCCTTGGAAACGCCCACCTTTTCGATGAACGCGCGCAGCGCTTTCGCGGGGTAGCCCCGGCGGCGCATACCGCAGATGGTGGCAAGGCGGGGGTCGTCCCAGCCGGTAACAAGGCCGTTTTTCATCAGGATGATGTTCTTGCGCTTGCTGGTAAGGCACTTGGTAAGGTTCAGCCGGGCGAATTCGATCTGGCGCGGGGGCTCTTTGAAGCCGATCTCTTTGATGAACCAGTCGTACAGCGGACGGTGGTTTTCAAACTCCAGCGAGCAGAGGGAATAGGTTACCCCCTCCTTTGCGTCCGAAAGGGGATGGGCGAAGTCGTACATGGGGTATACGCACCATTTATCGCCGGTCTGGTGGTGCGAAACGTGCAGAATGCGGTAGATCACGGGATCGCGCATGTTCATGTTGGGGCTTGCCATATCGATCTTGGCGCGCAGCACCTTTTCGCCGTCCGCGTAAACGCCGTTTGTCATCTCTTTGAACAGCCGCAGGTTCTCTTCCACGCTTCTGTCGCGGTAGGGGCTGTTTTTGCCCGGCTCGGTAAGGGTGCCGCGGTATTCTCTGATCTCGTCCGCCGTGAGGTCGTCCACGTAGGCCTTGCCGTTTTCGATGAGTTTTATGGCGCATTCGTAGATGAAATCAAAGTAAGAGGAGGCGTAGTACACGTTTGCCGCGTGAAAGCCGAGCCACTCGATATCGGATTTTATGGCCTCTACGTATTCGGCATCCTCTTTTGTGGGGTTGGTATCGTCCAGCCGCAGGTTGCAGACGCCGTTGTATTTCTCCGCCGTGGCGAAGTTGATGCATATGGCCTTGGCGTGGCCGATGTGCAGGTAAGAGTTGGGCTCCGGCGGGAAGCGGGTCTGCACCCTGGTGTTCACGCCTTCGGCCAGCTCTTCGTCGATGATATCGTGTATAAAATTGGAGTTGAGTCCGTTTTCTTCCATAATGAACCTCTGTATTCAGAATCGTTTTTTTGTTCAGGCCAGCTTTTCCAGCGCAAAGCGGATGCGCTCCAGCGTTTTTTCGCGGCCCAGGATCACGGCCAGATCGGTGCCGCCGCCGGGGGTGCTGCGTGTACCGGCAAGGGCGATGCCCAGGGGATACAGCAGCTTGCCGTTCTTCATTTCCAGTTCCGCGGCCTTTGCAGCGCAGGCGCCGAAGATGGCTTCCGGCGTCCACGGCTCAATGGTTTCAAGGATCGGCAGCAGTATCTCAAGCGCTTCCTTCGCGGTGGCGGGGTCGGTTTTCATTTTCTTGTTGCAAAACAGCTCGGTATCGTAATCCGGCAGGCTTGCGATAAAGCCGATCTGCTCCGGGATCTCGCCCAGCACCTCGGTGCGGGGCTGCAGGTTCTTGCACAGCAGGGGCAGGTCCTTGATCTGGGCAAGCAGTTCCTCGCCGATCACGGGTTTTGCTTTTTCAATAAACTGCGCGGGGGAGAGGGCCTTGATGTATTCAAAGTTGATGTGGCGCAGCTTCAGCGGGTCAAAAATGGCGGGGGATTTGCTGATGCGGGCGGGATCCCAGCTTTCGATCATCTCGTCCAGCGAAAAGATCTCTTTTTCGCCCTCGGGGCTCCAGCCCAGCAGAAGCAGATAGTTGAGCACCGCTTCGCTCAGGTAGCCCTTGGCAACCAGATCCTGATAGCTGGCGTCGCCGTTGCGCTTACTCAGCTTCTGGTGCGCGTCCTTCATTACCGGCGGGCAGTGGATATACACCGGCGGGGTCCAGCCGAAGGCCTCGTACAGCAGGTTGTATTTGGGGGTGCTTGAAAGGTATTCGTTGCCGCGCAGCACGTGGGTGATGCCCATCAGGTGGTCGTCGATCACGTTGGCAAAGTTATAGGTGGGCATACCGTCGGATTTCAGCAGCACCTGGTCTTCCAGCTCGCTGTTATCCACTTCGATGTGGCCGTAGATCAGGTCGTCGAAGCCGGTTTTGCCTTCCAGCGGCATCTTCTGGCGGATCACGTAGGGCACGCCGTTTTTCAGGTTCGCTTCGATTTCTTCTTTGCTCAGATTGCGGCAGTGGCGGTCGTAGCTGCCCACGGCCATGCCGGAGGCCACCTGTTCCTCGCGCATTTTTTCAAGCCGCTCTTCGGTGCAGAAGCAGTAATAGGCTTTGCCCTCCGCTACCAGCTTTTCCGCCCACGCCTTAAAGATGCCCATGCGCTCGCTCTGCACGTAGGGACCTACCTTACCGGGTTTATCGGGGCCTTCGTCCCAGGTAAGGCCGGTCTCGGTCAGGGTTTTGTAGATCACGTCCGTTGCGCCCTCTACCTTTCTGCCCTGGTCCGTATCTTCAATGCGCAGAATGAACACGCCCTTGTCGTGCCGGGCGGTAAGGTAGGTGTAAAGGGCGGTGCGCAGGTTGCCCACGTGCATATAGCCGGTGGGGCTGGGGGCGAACCGGGTCACCTTTGCGCCCGCAGGCAGATCCCGGGCGGAAATGGATTCATCGTAGCCTTCCGGCGTCATATTCGCCGGCGCCGTCATGTTTACAAAATCGCTCATATTTATTTCACCCTTATATTTTAATTCATTCAAACAGTATAATATAAAAACAGAAAAAAGTAAATAGGGATTATTTATTTTTCGGTTTTTCGTATTTATGGTTCATTCCGCGCTTTCGGCGCGCATTTCCTCTTCTTTGGTTTCTCCGAAAAAAATCCCCGCCCGGCTGTGAAGTGACCCCAAAAAGTTAGACAAAGTTTTTAATAAAACCTTGTACAAACTG
>CAMOVW010000002.1 GCA_946627725.1 uncultured Clostridia bacterium | reverse complement strand
AAACGGATGCCGGGATCGTCGGGCAGAGGGGAATTCACGATCACGAAATCATACGCCTGTTCGGCAAATTTCCGTTTCGCGGCGCTCACGTCCAACGCCGTATCCACACGCCCGCAGCGCGCGGCGGCAAGCAGCTCCCGCAGAGACGCGTTCACATTCTGCGAAGCCGAAACCAGAAGCACGGTATACCTGCGCTCGATCAGCGGCATCAGACATCCCCCTCCTTTCCGAACGGAATACCGATCATTGTTCTTTGCAAATTATTGTTTGTTAACCCTGCGCGGTGAACGCTTTCAACACCGCCGGGGGAAGGCAATCACGGATGAAATCGGAGGCGGCTGCGGCGGCGCGGGCCTCCCGCAGCGTGCCGGGCAATTTCCGAAAACGCGCAAGGGTGGTATTATCGGCGGTAAACAGGTTCAGATCCGCCGCGGGGGGCAGGGGAAGGCGGTTTTCGATACCGTAAAGGGCGGCGCGGATCATCAGCGTAAAAGCGAGGTAGGGGTTGGCCATGGGATCCGGCGAACGCAGCTCCATGCGGCGGTACTCCCCTGCCGCGGCCGGTATGCGGATCAGCTGGCTGCGGTTTTCATGGGACCAGCTCACATACCCCGGCGCCTTGTTGCTGCCCAGCCGCAAGTAAGAATTTTCGGTGGGGTTCAAAAAGGCGGTCATGGCGTTCACCTGGGCAAGCACCCCGGCGATCATGGCGGAAAACAGGGCGGGATCGTTCTCCGGCTGCATCGACATATTGATATGAAAACCGTTGCCGGGGGCGTTCGGCAGGGGCTTGGCGGAAAAATCCGCATGATAGCCGTTGCGGTGCGCCACGGTTTTTACCGCGGTTTGAAAGATCATCGCCTGGTCCGCCGCCTTCAGCGCGTCCGCATAGCGAAAATCGATCTCGTTCTGGCCGGGGCCCTCTTCATGGTGGCTGCTCTCGGGCCGGAGACCCATCTGCTCCAGCGTAAGGCAGACCTCCCTGCGCACGTTTTCACCTTTATCCTCCGGCGCGATATCCATATACCCGGCGTTGTCGCAGGGGGTTTTTGTGGGTTCACCGTTTTCATCCAGCCGAAACAGATAAAATTCCTGCTCTGCGCCGAACGAGAAGGCATAGCCCTTCTCTGCCGCCTCGGCCACGGTCTTTTTCAACAGGCCGCGGGTATCCGCCTCAAAGGGAGCGCCGTCCGGGTAAGTGACGGAGGCGTTCATACGCACCACCCGCCCGTGCTCCGGCCGCCACGGCAGCGCGGTGATGGTTTCGGGCTCCGGATGCAGAAACAGGTCGCTGCGGGTCTCGTCGCCGAAGCCCGCAATGGAAGACGCGTCAAAAGCGACGCCGTACCGGAACGCCCGGGGCAGCTCCTCCGGCATTACGGAGATGTTCTTCTGCCTGCCGAAAACGTCGCAGAACGCAAGACGGATGAATTTCACGTCCTCCTCTTTCATATACTGCAGGATCTCATTTTGTGAGTATTCCAAAGCATAAACCTCCCTTTTTCCCTCCGCCGGCCCGCCGGCGCACGGGATATGAAGCATGATATAACTATCATAACCGAATCCGCCGCAGGAATCAAGCAAAATTATTTGGGACGCTATGATTTTTTGGGGAGGATTCAAATTATTATTTATCGCGCTGTTTGCGCGATAAACGCCGTTCGCCGTTCGCATATATCTGAGTATCCGCATTTTGGTTGGGTTCCATAACGCGGAGCGATAGAATGGTAGCGCGGTTCCTCAGAACCGCCCGCAATGCGATTCCTTATTGTCATTTGGTTTCCTGACTACGGAAACCGACCTTTTCAATAATATCTTTGCTTAGGAACCGCCTTACGGCGGGGCGGTTCTGAGGAACCGCGCTACCGGGGTGGCAGCTTTATTGCGGAAGCTGTGATTCTTGCGAACGGCGAACGGCAAACGGCGAACGGCTGTCGCGCCTGCGGCGCGACAAACTGCATTTTACCGATTTTTTCCCACAGATGGTTTACATTTTTGTGGAGATTTGTCAAAAATTTAACGAATCTGAAAATAGGGGTTGACTTTTCCGGCGGCGGGGGTATAATGAAATTGAAAAAGGCAAAGGCGTCTTTGAACAATACGTTCAAGGGCGTTTTCTCTTTTTTCGGAGAAAAACAAACAAAAAAAGGCAATGGCGTCTTTTCTGCGGCGGAGGGCAATTCCGCGCGGAAGGGCGCCTTTTTCCTTTTTCGGAATCTAAGGAGGATTTTATTATGGCGTATGTTGACGAAGTGATCGAAAGGATCGAAAAGGAAAACCCGAACGAGCCCGAGTTTCATCAGGCGGTAAGAGAGGTGCTGAACTCCCTGCGCCCGGTAGTGGAAGAACATGAGGAGGCCTTCCGGCGGGACGCGCTTTTGGAGCGGCTGGTAAACCCGGAACGGCAGATCAAATTCCGCGTGCCGTGGATCGACGATAAGGGGCAGGTACACGTAAACACCGGGTACCGCGTGCAGTTCTCCAGCGCCATAGGGCCGTATAAGGGCGGCCTGCGGCTGCACCCCAGCGTGAATCTTGGCATCATCAAGTTTTTGGGCTTTGAGCAGATCTTCAAAAACAGCCTCACCGGGCTGCCCATCGGCGGCGGCAAGGGCGGCTCCGATTTCGACCCCAAAGGCAAATCGGACCGCGAGGTGATGGCCTTCTGCCAGAGCTTTATGAGCGAACTTTGCAAATACATCGGCGCGGATACGGATATCCCCGCGGGCGACATCGGCACCGGCGCAAGAGAGATCGGCTATATGTTCGGCGAATACAAAAAGCTGCGGGGCCTGTTTGAAGGCGTGCTCACCGGCAAGGGCCTTTCCTTCGGCGGATCGCTGGCAAGAACCGAGGCCACCGGCTACGGGCTGCTGTATATCACGCAGGAAATGCTGGGGTGCCACGGGCATGAGATGGCGGGCAAAACCGTAACGGTATCCGGCTCCGGCAACGTGGCGATCTACGCCATTGAAAAGGCGCAGCAGCTGGGGGCGAAGGTGGTAACCTGCTCCGATTCCACCGGCTGGGTCTACGACCCCGCGGGCATCGACGTGGCGGCGCTTAAAGAGATCAAAGAAAAGAACCGCCAGCGGCTCACCGAATACGCAAAATACCGCCCGGATTCCGAATATCACCCGGGCCGCGGCGTGTGGGTCATCCCCTGCGATATCGCGCTGCCCTGCGCCACCCAGAACGAGCTGACCCTTGAAGACGCCGAAACGCTGGTGAAAAACGGCGTGATCGCCGTGGCGGAAGGCGCCAACATGCCCACCACGGCGCAGGCCACCGCCTACCTGCAGCAGCAGGGCGTGCTGTTTTTGCCCGGCAAAGCGAGCAACGCCGGGGGCGTGGCCACCAGCGCGCTGGAGATGAGCCAGAACAGCGAGCGACTGCACTGGACCTTTGACGAGGTGGATCACCAGCTGAAAGATATTATGGTAGACCTGTACCACCACATCGACGAAGCCGCAAAACGCTACGGCAAAGAGGGAAACTATGTGGACGGCGCAAACATCGCCGGTTTTGAAAAGGTAGTGGACGCCATGGTGAGCCAGGGCATCGTATAAAAAAACGTATTCCGAAACAAAAAAAACAAAAGAAAGGATGATGCGGTATGAAAACGGTTCCGGAAGTATTCGGCAGTATGGTATTTGACGACCGCGCGATGCGTGCCGCGCTGCCCGCCGGGGTTTACGCCTCGCTGAAACAAACGATAGACGAAGGAAAAGCGCTGAACCAGAACGTGGCCGACGCGGTGGCCGAAGCGATGAAGAACTGGGCCGTGGCCAAAGGCGCAACCCACTACACCCACTGGTTTCAGCCGCTTACCGGCGTCACCGCCGAAAAGCACGACAGCTTTATCGCCCCCGCCCCGGACGGCGGTGTGATCATGGAGTTTTCGGGCAAAGAGCTGATCAGGGGCGAGCCGGACGCCTCATCCTTCCCCTCCGGCGGTCTGAGGGCCACCTTTGAAGCCCGCGGCTATACGGCATGGGACCCGACGAGCTATGCTTTTATCAAGGGCAAAACCCTTTGTATCCCCACGGCGTTCTGCGCTTACGGCGGTCAGGCACTGGATAAAAAAACGCCCCTGCTGCGCTCTATGGAGGCGCTGAATACACAGGCGCTGCGCATATTGCGGCTGTTCGGCAACACCGAGGCAAGGGCCGTGCGCGCCAACGTGGGCCCGGAGCAGGAATACTTTCTTGTGGATAAAAAGCTGTACGATCAGCGCCTTGACCTGCGCCTTACAGGCCGCACCCTGTTCGGCGCGCCCGCCCCCAAGGGGCAGGAAATGGACGACCACTATTTCGGCGTGATCAAGCCCCGGGTAGCGGCGTTTATGGAAGAGCTGAACAACGAGCTCTGGCAGCTGGGCATTTTGGCAAAAACCGAGCATAACGAGGTAGCCCCCGCCCAGCATGAGCTTGCGCCGATCTACACAACCGCCAACCTCGCCACCGACCAGAACCAGCTGACCATGGAGATCATGCAGAAGGTGGCGCTGAAACACGGCCTTGTTTGCCTGCTGCACGAAAAGCCCTTTGCCGGGGTGAACGGAAGCGGCAAGCATAACAACTGGTCCATTGCCACGGATGCGGGGCAGAATCTGCTTTCCCCCGGTGAAACGCCTTATGAAAACGCACAGTTTTTGCTGTTCCTGTGCGCGGTGATCAAGGCGGCAGACGATTATCAGGATCTGCTCCGTATTTCCGTGGCAACGGCAGGCAACGACCACCGCCTTGGCGCAAACGAAGCGCCGCCCGCCGTGGTATCCGTTTTTCTCGGCGACGAGCTGAACGCGGTGCTGGAGGCGATCGCAAACGATACGCCTTACCGCGGCGCACAAAAAACACAGATGAAGCTGGGGGTGGACGTGCTGCCGAAATTCAACCGTGACAATACCGACCGCAACCGAACCTCCCCCTTTGCGTTTACAGGCAACAAATTTGAATTCCGCATGCTGGGCTCCTCCAATTCCATCGCCTGCGCCAACATCATGCTCAACGCGGCCGTGGCCCAATCGCTGAAGATCTATGCCGACCGCCTGGAGGGCGCGGCGGATTTTGAAGCCGCCCTGCACCAGACGATCAGAAATACGATACGGGATCACAAACGCATCATATTCAACGGCAACGGGTACGACAGCGCCTGGATCGGGGAAGCCGGGAAACGTGGGCTTTGCAATTATCGCACTACGGCGGACTGCATGCCCCACCTGCTGGATCGGAAGAACGCGGACATGCTCATTTCGCTGGGTGTGTTTACCGAAGAAGAGCTGCATTCCCGCTGCGAGATCATGCTTGAAAACTACGTTAAAACCGTTTTGATCGAAGCGCGCGCCATGGCAGACATGGCAAAAACGCAGATCCTGCCCGCGGCGGAGGGCTTTACGGCCGCCATTGCCGAAAACGCGGCAAAAAAACAGGCGCTTTCACCCGCGCTGCCCTGCAGATACGAAACGGCGCTGGTACAGAAGCTTTCCGCCTTAACGGACGAGATCGCGGAAAATACCGAAGCGCTGCGGGAGCGCGTGGGCAGCCTGCCGGAAACGGACGTGATCGCCGAGGCCGCGGCGATACGCGACAGCGTTCTGCCCGCAATGGAAGCCCTGCGCCGCTGCTGCGACGAAGCGGAGAAATGCACCGACAAAGCGCGCTGGCCCTTCCCCACCTACGCCCAGCTGCTGTTCGGCGTATAACGGCTGACGAAAGGAAGAAAAAACCATGTGTTCCATCATCGGTTATTGCGATCCGCAATGGATGAGCGAAGCATTTTATGCCGGCTTTGAACGGACAAAGAGCCGCGGGCCGGACGATACAAGGATCATAGATACCGGCGCGGGCGCGCTGGGGTTTCACCGGCTTTCCATAATGGGGCTGCACCCCGAGGGCATGCAGCCCTTTCGGCTGGGGGACGATTTTGCGGTTTGCAACGGCGAGATCTACGGCTTTGAAAAGCTGCGGGAGGAACTGAAGAAAAAGGGCTATACCTTTGAGAGCGATTCCGACTGCGAGGTGCTGCTGCCCTTATGGCGCGAATACGGCACGGCCATGTTCCGCATGCTGGACGCGGAATTCGCCTGCGTGATCTACGACGGAAAAACCCGGGATTTTATCGCGGCAAGGGACCCCATCGGCATCCGTCCGCTGTATTACGGCTTCAACGAGCGCGGCGCGATCCTGTTTGCCAGCGAAGCGAAAAACCTGCTGGGGCTGGCGGCGGGCAAGATCATGCCCTTCCCGCCCGGGCATTATTACAGAAACGGCAGATTTATCTGCTACAACGATATTGCCGCCGTGGCGGACGTATGCCGCGACGATATGGATACCGCCTGCAGAAACATCCGCGAAAAGCTGATCTCGGGCGTGAAAAAACGCCTCGTGGCGGACGCGAAGGTGGGCTTTCTGCTCTCCGGCGGGCTCGATTCCTCGCTGGTGTGCGCCATCGCGGCAAGGGAATCGAAAGACCCCATCAAAACCTTCGCCATCGGCATGGAGAAGGACGCCATCGACCTGAAATATGCCCGGCAGGCCGCCGACTTTATCGGCAGCGACCACACCGAGGTATATATGACGCCGCAGCAGGTGCTGGACGCGCTGGAAGACGTGATCTGTACGCTTGGCACCTTTGACATCACCACCGTTCGCGCCAGCATTGGCATGTATCTGGTGTGCAAGGCGATCCACGAGCAGACGGATATCCGCGTGCTGCTCACCGGAGAGATCTCGGACGAGCTGTTCGGCTATAAATATACCGATTTCGCGCCGGACGCGGCGGCGTTTCAGCAGGAAGCGCAGAAGCGCATACGGGAGCTGCACATGTACGACGTGCTGCGGGCGGACCGGTGCATATCGGTCCATTCGCTGGAGGCCCGCGTGCCCTTCGGGGATCTGGCCTTTGTAAAATACGTGATGGCGCTGGACCCGGAGATGAAAATGAACCGGTACAACAAGGGCAAATACCTGCTGCGAAAAGCCTTTGACGGGCTGGGCTATCTGCCGGATGAGATCTTGTGGCGCGAGAAAGCGGCGTTTTCGGACGCGGTAGGCCACTCTATGGTAGACGACCTGAAGGCCTTTGCCGAAACAACGTACACGGATGCGGAATTTGAAGAGAAAAAAATGAAATACGCCTACGCGCAGCCGTTTACCAAGGAATCGCTGCTGTACCGCGAGATCTTTGAGAAGTATTACCCCGGCCAGGCGGAGATGATCGCCGGGTTCTGGATGCCGAACAAAGCCTGGGCAGGCTGCAACGTAAACGACCCCAGCGCAAGGGTGCTGGCAAACTACGGGGCCAGCGGAAAATAGAAAAAAAGGAGTCCTATCTGATGACAAAATACATCTTTGTGACCGGCGGCGTGGTTTCGGGGCTGGGAAAGGGGATCACGGCGGCGTCGCTGGGACGTCTGCTGAAGGCAAGGGGGCTGAAGGTGGCAGCGCAGAAGCTGGACCCTTACATCAACGTTGACCCCGGCACCATGAGCCCCTACCAGCACGGCGAGGTCTACGTAACCGAGGACGGCGCCGAAACGGACCTTGACCTTGGCCATTACGAGCGGTTTATCGATGAAGATCTGAACAAATACTCCAATCTGACCACCGGCAAGGTTTACTGGAACGTGCTGAACAAAGAGCGCAGAGGCGAATATCTGGGCTCCACGGTGCAGGTGATACCCCATATCACCAACGAGATCAAGGATTTTGTTTACCGGGTGGGCAAAAAGACGAACGCGGACGTGGTGATCACCGAGATCGGCGGCACCATCGGCGATATCGAGAGCCAGCCCTTTATTGAGGCGGCGCGGCAGATCTCGCTGGAAGCGGGGCGGGAAAACAGCCTGTTTATACACGTGACGCTGGTACCCTACCTGCACGGCTCAGAGGAACACAAATCCAAGCCCACCCAGCACTCGGTAAAAGAGCTGCAGGGTATGGGCGTACACCCGAACATCATCGTGCTGCGGTGCGACGAGCCGCTGGAAAACGCCATTTTTCAGAAGATCGCCCTGTTCTGCAACGTAAAGCCCGATTGCGTGATCGAAAACATCACGCTGCCGAACCTCTACGAAGCGCCGCTGATGCTGGAGCAGGCGCATTTTTCAGACGTGGTGTGCAGAGAGCTGGGGCTGGAGGCGCCGCCCCCCGCTTTGGAGGAATGGACCGCCATGGTGGAGCGGATCAAAACCTGCGCCGAGGAAGTGGAGATCGGCCTTGTGGGCAAATACGTGGGCCTGCACGACGCATATCTTTCCGTTGCGGAGGCGCTGCGCCACGCGGGGTACGCCCTCGGCGCACATGTGGAGATCCGTTGGATCAATTCCGAAGCCCTTACCGCGGAGAACATCGCCGGTGCGCTGGCCGGCCTTGCCGGGATCATTGTGCCCGGGGGCTTCGGCAGCCGGGGCATTGAGGGCATGATACAGGCGGCGAAATACGCCCGCGAAACGGGGCTGCCCTATCTCGGCATATGCCTCGGCATGCAGATCGCGGTGATCGAATTTGCCCGCGGCGCTGCGGGGCTGCCGGACGCGAACTCCGGCGAATTTGACGAACAGTGCCGTAATAAGGTGATCGATTTCATGCCCGGCCAGAGCGACGATATCGATAAAGGCGGCACGCTGCGCCTGGGCGCGTATCCCTGCGATATAAAACCGGGTACCGTTATGGAACGCTGCTACGGAGCTGGCCGGATCACCGAACGCCACCGCCACAGATACGAATTCAACAACGATTACCGGGATGCGCTGCAGAACGCGGGGTTGACCCTGAGCGGCCTCTCGCCGGACGGCAGGCTGGTGGAAACGGTAGAGCTGCCGGATCACCCGTTTTTTGTGGGCGTGCAATATCACCCCGAATTCAAAAGCCGCCCCAACCGCCCCCATCCGCTGTTTCTGGGGCTGATCGGCGCGGCGAAATCCACGGGAAAGAAGGTTTTGTAAATATGCGTTTCACAAAGATGCACGGGCTCGGCAACGATTATTTATACGTTTACGGCGAACCGCCGGCGGATATCGCCGCGCTTTCGCAAAGGCTTTCGGACCGGCATTTCGGCGCGGGGGCGGACGGTATGATCTTTATCGGCCCCTCGCAGACGGCCGATTTCAAAATGCGGATCTTCAACGCGGACGGCAGCGAAGCCATGATGTGCGGCAACGGGATCCGCTGCGTGGGCAAATACGTTTTCGACAAGGGCTATACCGATAAAACGGAACTGAAAATAGAGACCCTCTCCGGCGTAAAAACGCTGCGTCTGCAGATAAAAGAGGGCAAAACGGCGCTTGTTTCGGTAGAGATGGGCAAAGCCGCGGCGGGGGAAGAGAAGCTGCTTACCGTATGCGGGCAGACGCTGACCTATACGCCGGTGAACGTGGGCAATCCCCACGCGGTGTTTTTTACCGATAACGCACAGGCCGTGCCGTTGCAGACCCTCGGCCCTGCCATAGAACGCCATCCCGATTTTCCCGGCGGCGTAAACGCGGAATTTGCCGAGATCCGCGGTACGGACGAGATCCGCATGCGCGTGTGGGAGCGGGGCAGCGGCGTTACCATGGCCTGCGGCACCGGCTCCTGCGCCACCGTTGCCGCGGCGGTAAAAAGAGGCCTGTGCCCCTCCGGCGGCACCGTAAAGGTTGTGCTGGACGGCGGCACGCTGCTGATCAGGGCGGATAACGATTATAATATTACGATGACGGGCCCCGCGGCCGCCGTTTACGAGGGGGAAACAGACCTATGATGCAGCCAAACGTCCACTACGCGGAACTGAAGGATTCCTATTTATTCGCCGGGATCGCCAAAAAGACGCAGGCTTACCTGCAGGCGCACCCGGGGCAGAAGCTGTACCGCATGGGCATCGGGGACGTATCGCTCCCCCTGTGCCCCGCCGTGATCGGGGCGCTGCACGCCGCCGTGGAGGAACAGGCGAACCAAAGCTCCTTTCACGGGTATATGCCGGAATGCGGCGCGGCGTTCCTGCGGGAGTCCGTTGCCGCCCACTACGCGGAAAGAGGCGTAACGCTGAATGCGGACGAGGTTTTCGTATCCTCCGGCGCCAGCGACGAGCTGGGCGATATTACGGATCTGTTCGCCCGTGAAAACGCCGCGCTGGTGATCGAGCCCGCTTACCCCGCCTACGTGGACGCCTGTGTGATCGGTGGCCGCAATATCATCCATCTGCCCTCCGGCGAAGAAAACGGTTTTCTGCCCGCGCCGCCGGAAGACGGGCAAGCGGGGTTCGTCTACCTGTGCTCCCCCAACAACCCCACCGGCGCGGTATACGACCGTCCCGGCCTGCAGGCGTGGGTGGATTACGCCAACCGCACCGGCGCTGTGATTTTATTCGACGCCGCCTATGAAGCGTACATTGAAGACCCTGCGCTGCCCCACAGTATTTTTGAGCTGGAGGGCGCAAAAACCTGCGCCATTGAGATCTGCTCCCTTTCAAAAACCGCCGGCTTCACCGGCACACGGCTGGGGTATACCGTGATACCGAAAACGCTGACCCGGGGCGGGATGAACCTGAACGCCATGTGGGTGCGCAACCGCACAACCAAAACCAACGGCGTTTCTTATCTGCTGCAGCGCGCCGGCGCGGCGGTGTTCACCACGGCGGGGCAGGAACAGGTAAAAGCCCAGATCGGCGTTTACAAGCAAAACGCAAAGATACTGACCGAGGCGCTGGACGCGTGCGGCATATGGTACACCGGCGGCAAAAACGCGCCCTACGTCTGGCTGAAATGCCCCGGCGGCATGGGCAGCTGGGAATTCTTCTCTTACCTGCTGAACGAGGTTCAGGTGGTTGGCACTCCCGGCGAGGGCTTCGGCAAATGCGGAGAAGGCTTCTTCCGGTTTTCCACCTTCGCCGACCCGGCGGATACAGAGGAAGCGGCGCGACGACTGAAAACACTGCTGAAATAAACATCTCAGACGCGGACAGCGTGTTCCGCGTCTGTTTTTTTTGATTGCATACATAAAGAAGATATGATAAAATAAACCAAAACGCATTTCAAAGGGGGCTTTCTTATGATCCGCAGAGCAGAGGAAAAAGACGTGCCGCAGATGCTGCGTATGCTGGGGCAGGTTCTGGAGATCCACGCGGCGATACGGCCGGATATCTTTATTTCCGGCACCACCAAATATACGGAACGGGACCTGATCGAACGCTTCGGGGACGACGCCGCCCCCGTTTACGTGGCGACGGACGAAAACGATACGGCGGTGGGGTATCTGATCTGCATGATCCGCGAGCAGCCCTTTTCCACCACCATGCAGCCGGGCAAAAGCCTGTTTATCGACGATTTCTGCGTGGATGAAGCCGTGCGGGGCAGGCATATCGGCGAACAGCTTTTCCGCTTCGCCTGCGACGAGGCGCGGCGGCTGGGCTGCCGGGACGTCACCCTGAACGTGTGGGAGGGCAACAACGCCGCCCGCGGTTTTTACGAAAAAATGGGCATGCGCCCCAAAGAAACGCAGATGGAATTCACGCTTCAACGCAATTAAATGAACGCGAATCACATTGAAGGGAGATCGTTTATGACTTACACAAAGAAACAAAAAACAGCGCTGCTGATCGTGGCGATCGCTGCCGTTCTCTGCGTTGCGGGTGCGGTGCTGGCGGTGATCCTTTCCCGCAGCGGTTCATCTGACAAAAGCAACCCCGCAGAATCGGCATTTTCGGACAAGGAAACCGGAAAAATCTCCGGGTACGCAGCGGACAGCGGCTCTTTTCTGGTAAGCGACAACAAAAATGAGGTAGGCGTCATCGTAAACGCGCAGGTTGTATTTATCGACACCGCCACCGGAATCGCGCTCGATACCGACGTTACCACGGATGAAAACGGTTATTTTGAGGCGATCGTGCCCATAGGAACCTATACCGTTACCGTATATGCGGGCGGCTATGCGCCCTTTGAGTGGAAGGAACCGGTTACGGTAAACGCCGGAAAAGAACAGAAGCTGGACGAACATATCAGCCTTACCCGATCCAACGACGGCGCGTTCGGCAACGTGATCTCATCCCGGGGCGGTATTTATTACTGGAAATACAACAGCGATTCGTTTTCTTCCGAAGAAGCGACCGGCGGATATTACGCATACAATGCAGCCGCGCAGAATGCGCTGATCCGCAGAGATCCGAACGGCAAAGAAACCGTGATCCTCACCGCGAACGGCGCGGGCGAATTATGCGCCGCAGGCGGCCGTATCTTTTATCAGGAGCTGCCCCAAGGTCAGCAATATGTTTCGTATTACAATATCAAATCCTGCGCGCCGGACGGCAGCGACGTGAAAGACCACGGGGAGGGAACCCTGTTGGGTATGATCGACGGCGGAAAGCATCTGATCATACAGGAAAAAGATTCGTACAACAACGGCGTATCCGGCTTTGATACGGAAACCTTTACAAAAAAGCTTCTTTCCAAAGAGACTTTTCTGATCTGCGGCGATACTTCCGTTTTCTTCTACCGCCGGGAAAACTGTGAAACCGGCGCGTCTTTTGAAGAGGAAGAGGTCATTTTTGAAGTCAGCGGCAGCGGCGAGACGCTGAGAGACGTCCGCACGGAAAAAGCGATATCGCTGCAATCCATTGCCGAAACCAGGAATTCCTCTTATCCGCATATCGATGGATATATCACCGTTGATACCCCGCTGATCGCTTACAATACGCTGTTCTATATTTACGAGCATATCGCAGGCAGCGGCAGAGTTACCCAATCCGCAAGGATCATGCGGGTGGATCTTGCCACGCTCGACGCTGCCGAAATCACAGGGAGAGCGGTAAAGGATTCCGGCGACTATATTGAAAGTAAAATCGAGGTTACAGACGAGGCCTCCCGCGTATACGGCGATCACCTCTCCGATCTGCGTCATATCCATGCGCTTGAGAGGGCGGATTACGCCGACTTCAGCGACGCGGAGCTGGGAGATTTCAGCAACGAAACCGGCGTTCTGAAAACGGAATACTGTGAAAAAGTAAACGGCAAAACCTATACGCTTATAAGCTACGGCAATTTTGCCGGTTGGAACGGCTGGCGGCAGCTGTACCGTTTCATGAAATGCGCACTGATAGAAAAGGACGGCGCAACCGGCAAAGCAACCATCCTCTATCGGTCCGACAGAGAGACGTCCCCCGCGCAGGAGGACGGCGCAGAGGAACAGCCCTCCGCAGCCCTGCTGACCGAGGATGACGTTCTGGCATTATTCAACAAAGCGAACACCTTTTATATCGGCTGGCTGGAACACGGCCCGGCCCTTGTGGATGCTTACAGCGAAGCGATCGAACAGGACGGTATGGAATATCTTCCGGTGAAAAGCAGCGAGTATACCACCACGGACCAGATCAGCGCGGCGGCGGCAGACATGTTTGCGGAAGAAATCTACGCCGATATGATCAAACACCTCTATACCATGCGCGACGGCCGCTTGTACGCGGTGATCGGCTCGGGAGAGGGCGGCGATATCGGCCCGGAAAGATATGACCTTCAGATCACCTCGCAAACCGATACCGCCTGCGCATTTTCCATCACGGTATATTCTCCGGGCGGCAGCACATATACCGCAAGCAATACCCTTGCATTTCAAAACGGCAAATGGATCTTTACAAACCGTTTTACCTCCCTGTGGGAGTTTGATTCGCTGCTTCACTGATAAGGAAAGGAAACGCTATGCAGAATAAAACGCTTACGCCGCTGCTTTTCGATCACATCAAAAACACCTACGGCGCCGCGCCGGAATACCTTTGGGAGCGATATCCGGATTACGCGGTGTTCCGCCACGCGGACAACGAAAAATGGTTTGCGCTGGTGATGGACGTGCCCCGGAACCGGCTGGGTCTGCAGGGAGAAGACCGGGTAAACGTATTGAACGTAAAGATGAACGACCCTCTGTGGGCGGATCTGATGATGCGCAGGCCCGGCTTTCTGCCCGCCTACCATATCAGCCGGGGGAACTGGATCAGCATTCTGCTGGACGGCTCGGTACCCTTTGAGGATATCGCCTCCTGCCTGCGGGAGAGCTACCTCACCACCGCCTCAAAAGCGACGCTGCAGGCGCTGCGCCCGCCGAAGGCATGGCTGATCCCATCAAACCCCGCATATTACGATATTATACGCGCCTTCGATACGGCGGATGAGATCGATTGGAAGCAGGGCAAGGGCGTAAAAACCGGCGACACCGTTTATATGTACGTGGGCGCGCCGGTTTCCGCCATACTGTTCCGCTGCAAGGTTACCGAAACCGATATTCCCTACCACTATACGGACGGCAGCCTTACGATCCGCGTGCTGATGAAGATCCGGCTGGAGCGGCGCTACCCGGCGGACAGGTTTCCGCTTGCAAACCTGCGTGAGACCTACGGCATTTACGGCGTGCGGGGCCCCAGAGGCGTGCCCGAGCCATTGCTGCACGCGCTGGAACAAGACTGAAAACGAACAAAGAGGAGAGATAGCATTATGCGGTTTTTGCATACGTCGGACTGGCACCTTGGGCGAACGGATACGGAACGCAGCCTGCAGGAAGACCAACAGTATTTTATCGATCAGATCTGCGATATCATCAAAGAAAAGCAGATCGACGCCGTTCTTCTGGCCGGGGACGTTTACGACCGGGCGGTGGCCTCGGCGGAGGCCATCCGGCTGTACGACGGCGCCATGCGGCGCATCTGCCTTGAACTGGGCACGCCGGTGCTGATGATCGCCGGCAACCACGACGGCGCCGACCGGCTCGCCAGCTGCAGCGCCCTTCTGGAGGGGACGGGGCTGCACATCCGCGGCGCGCTTACACGGGACGTTTCGCCCGTGGTATTTGACGACGCGGAGGTTTTTCTGCTGCCGTGGATCACCGAAGAAAAGGTGAAAAGCGTTTTTACGGAAGAAAAAGACAACGTAGGCAGCCTTGACGACGCTTACCGCATTGTAACCGCCGCCATGCGGGAGAGGTTCACTCCGGGCAAAAAGCATATCGCCGTGGCCCACGCTTTTATCACCAACGCCGAAACCTCTCTCAGCGACCGCAGCGCCGAGATCGGCTTTGCCGCGCAGGTATCCGCCGGCGCTTTTGAGGGATTTGATTACGTTGCGCTGGGGCATATCCACAAGCCACAGGATGTGAACGATACCGTGCGCTACTGCGGAACCCCCATGCCCTACGCCTTCGGCAAAGAAGAAACGCAGGAGAAGAGCGTTACAATACTGGATACCGCCGACATGACGAAGGAGATCGTTCCGCTGAAACTGCTGCACCGCCGCACCACGCTCTGCGGTACGCTGGAAGAGCTGACGGCGGCGGACGTTCCCCCCGAAGTGCGCACCGGTTACGTGCGGCTGGACTGCACCGACAGCTTTCTGGGGCTGGAAGCGCAGACCGCGCTGCGGGCAATTTACCCCAACTGCATGGATATCTCTTACCGGGCGTTTGCCAACGAAACCGCCTCGGTTACGATGAGCGCGGCGGAATTCCGGACGCTGGAAACGGATCCAGCGGCCATATTCAGCCATTTTTATCAGAGCGTGATCAAGCGCCCGCCGGAGGAGCATCTGCTGGAGCTGTTCCGTCGGGCCGTGGCGGAAACGGAAGAAGAGGAGGCAGCCGTATGAAACCGATCTTGCTTGAAATGCAGGCCTTCGGGCCCTATGTGGAAAAACAGACCGTGGACTTTGAAAAGCTATCCGGAAACGGTATTTTTCTGATCCGCGGGCAGACCGGCAGCGGAAAGACCTCCATTTTCGACGCTATCACCATCGCCCTGTACGGCGGCGCCAGCGGCGTGGGGGACGCGAAAAGCAACGTGCGGAACGATCTGGAAGAGTGGCGCTGCAACCAGGCGCCGGCGGATCTGGCCACCTACGTGGCGTTCCGCTTCTCCGTGCGGGGCAAAACCTATTATTTCAAACGCAGCCTGCAGCCCAAGCGCGTGAATCTTGCGGCCCATTTCGAATGCGGCGAATACACGCCCGAGGGCAATATTATCCCGTTTTTTGAGAACCCGAAAAAGGACGACCTGACCAATAAGGCCGTGGAGCTGCTGGGGCTTACGAAAGAGCAGTTCCGGCAGGTGGTGCTGCTGCCCCAGGGGCAGTTTGAAACCTTTCTGGTGGCGTCTTCAAAAGATAAAGAGCAGATCCTTGAAAAGATCTTCGGCACCGAGCGCTGGAAGCGCTACGCCCAGCGCTTTGTGGACAACGCCGCCGCCGTTAAAAGCAAACTGGACGAAGAAGCAAGAGACGTAAAACGCCGCCTGCAGGAAGAGGATCTGCCGGATCTGCCCGCCATGAAAACTCGCATCGAAACCCTTACGCGGGAGCAGGCCGCCGCAGCCGAGGCGCATACCGCATTCAACGGCGCGGCGCGGCAGGAGGCGCTGAACGCCGATATCCGGCTGGCGGAGCAATTCCGTCCCCTGCGCGAGCTGCTGCGCCGCAAAGAAACGCTGCAGGCCCGGCGGGCAAGCATCGAAACAAAACAAACGCAGTACGTTAACGCCGAAAAGGCGGAGGCGCTGCGACCGGCGGCGGAAGCGTATGAACAGGCGCAGACAATATATGCCGCCCGGCAAAAGGCGCTGGAAAAAGCCCGCCTCGCGCTGCCGCTGGCGGAACAGGAAGCCAAGACCGCCGCGCGGAACCTTGAACAGCTCTCGCAGGATTCCCCCGTGGATAAGCTGCGGGAGCAGATCGGCGCATACGAGGCGAAACGGGAGATATACCAAAACCTCGACCGGCTGACCGCCGCGCGCAGCGAAGCCGCAGCGCGGTTTGCCGCAGCAAAAGCCACGGCGGAAAAGGCCGCAAAAGCCGCGGTAAACGCCACAGAAGAAGCGAAACAGGCAAAACAGAGCTTTGACGAGGCCGACGCCGCTGCCAAAGAGACGCGCAACCGCTACTATGCAGGTATTTACGGCGAGATCGCCGGGGAGCTGAAAAACGGCGTCCCCTGCCCCGTATGCGGTAGCCTTACGCACCCCTCCCCCGCAGCCCGCGCCGCCGGCAGCGTAAGCAAAGCGCAGGCAGACAGCAGCGAAGCCGCCGCCGAACAGGCCCGCCGCCGGTGGAACATGGCGGAACAGCGCAGAGAACAGGCGGAAACCGACCGAAAAGAAAAAGAAACGCAGATGAACGCCCAACGCGGCACGCTCGAAAAGGCGGAAACAGCCCTTGCCGGCGCACGGGAACAGCTTCTGCCGGGGGCGCCGGATCTGCAGACGCTGGAGCAAAAGATAACCGCCTTCAAGGGGCAGATCCAAACGTATGAAACCCGGCTGGAAGCGCTGCGCACCGGTCTGCAAACGGCACGGAACCGGCTGAGCGAGGCCGGCGCAAACCTGCAAAGCGCACAGCAGGAAGAAGCCGCCGCAGGGCAAACGCTTGCGGGCGCCCGGGCCGCTCTGGAAGATGGCCTGAAAGAAAGGGGCTATACGGATCTTGCCGCGGCAAAGGCGCAGTTCCGCACGCCGGAGCAGCGGGCCGCTCTGCACGGGGAGATCGTGCGCTATGAAACGGAGGTAAAGGAAAACGCCCGCCTTACGGAAGGAAAGCAGCGGGAACTGCAGGGCAAAACCCAGCCGGATACGGAAAAATTCGCCGCCCGGCAGGAGGAGATCAACCGGGAAGCGGCGAATTTCAACAAAAAGGACGCGGAGACGAAAAAAGAGATCGCCCGGCTCACCGAGCGGTACGCCCGTCTGGAGGCGCTGGAGGCGCATTACCAAAAGAACGTCAATCAGGCGGAAAGCGACCTGTCCTTTGCAAAGCAGCTGCGCGGCGATACCGGCATCGGGCTGCAGCGGTACGTATTGGCGATCATGTTCAATCAGGTGATCGGCGAAGCCAACCGGATGCTGGAGAAGGTGCACGGCGGCAGATACCGGCTGTTCCGCTCCGATGAAAAGGGCGTGGGCAACCAGCGGGGGCTGGAACTGCGGGTGCTGGATAACCGCTCGGCGGATCCCGCAGGCAGAAGCGTGGGAATGCTCTCCGGCGGTGAAAAGTTTCTGGTATCGTTGGCGCTTTCCATCGGCATGTCCGCCGTGGCGCAGAACGCAGGTGTGCAGATCGATACCCTGTTTATCGACGAGGGCTTCGGCACGCTGAGCGAAGAATCCATTCAGGACGCCCTCGCCGTATTGGAAAGCGTGCGCCGCAGCAGCGGCATGATCGGCATCATCAGCCACGTGCAGGTGCTGGAAGAGAACATCCCCACCCAGCTGGAGGTTATAAAAACCGCCGAAGGCAGCTATATTCAGTATGGATAATGTGAATAAGATGGATAATATTGACAAACAGCTGCGCCTTGAGGGCGCCGTGATCAAAGCGGTAAACCTGATGGGCAGCGAAAAGAAACAGCGCTTCTGGGGGCCGGTGAGCGCAGGATTTCTGTCCCTTCTGAAGCTGAAACGGCTGCACTGCGAAAAGCGGACGATCCCCCGGCCGGATGGCACGGGAATGCGGGTGTGCGTTTTCGACGGCCGCAAGCCCGGCGGCAAAACAGCGGGCGTATTGTGGCTCCACGGCGGCGGTTACTCCATCGCCGCGCCGGAGACAGCGGCGCTTTCCTTCGCAAGGCAGCTGATCATACACCGCAACTGCGTGGTTGTGGCGCCGGATTATACGCTCTCGGTAGAAAAACCCTTTCCCGCGGCGCCGGAGGACGCCTATACGGCTTACCTCTGGATGCTTGAAAACCGGGCTTCTCTCGGGATCGACCTGCCGAAGATCATGGTGGGCGGCGAAAGCGCCGGGGGCGGCCTGACCACCGGGCTATGCATGTACGCCCGCGATAAAGGCACAAGCGAAATCGGCTTTCAGATGCCCCTGTACCCCATGCTGGACGACCGCCCCACGGGCACCTCAAAAAACAACACCGCCCCGGTGTGGGATACAAACGCCAACCGGGCGGCATGGAATATCTACCTGAACGGCAAAGCCGGGGGCGAAGGCGTTTCGCCCTACGCCGCACCCGCGCGGCAGACGGAACTTGCCGGATTGCCGCCCGCCATAACCGTGGTGGGCACGGCGGAGCCCTTTTACGAAGAAACGCTCACCTTCTTCGACCGGCTCAAGAAAACCGGGGTCCCCACCGCATTGCGGGAATACCCCGGCGCGTATCACGGCTTTGACATGCTTGCCCCCTATGCTTCCGTTGCCAGACAGGCGAACCGTTTTCTGCTGGAACAATACGATATTTTCACCCGGGAATACCTCGGGGAAGCATAAAAAACGGAGGATCGGCAGCGTTTGCGCCGGTTCTCCGGTTCTTTCAAAAATCATCGAAAAAGAGATCCGCCTGCGCTGTTGCCCAGGAGGCTTGCGGGACGTCGTGGATGCGATCGTCCGGTTCGTAGCTGCCGATCAAAAACGGCGACGCGGGGTCGTGCAGCCGGGCGTTGGCAAGCACCCTTGCGGGTTCGGCGTTGGCATAGCAGTAGCGGCACAGGTGCCGGCAGGTATCGTAAGCGCCGATATCGCAGGAAAGATAACAGGCGCACGCCGCCCGGGCGCCCTTCCGTTTCGGCGCGGCAAGGCGCTTGCCGATGGCTTTTTCGTAATCCGAGATCCGCATACAGCCGCCGCAATCCGCCCCGAAGGGGGCAAGCTCATCCCCTTCCGCGCAGGGCTTCACCGTCATGCCGTGGGCGGCTGCGATCTGTATCATCTCTTTGCCCAGCGCAAGGCGGGTATCCCCGTCCACCTCCCGCGCTTGGGGGAAGTTTCGCCGCACCTTCGGATACAGATCGATAAAGCTGATCACGGCCGTTTCGGTACAGCCCTCCAGCGCCGCGGCGATTTTGCCGAAGGCCCGCAGATGGTATTCGGGCGTGTATTTTTCCGAAACAAGAATCGGATCGTACCGCCAGCCCATCGCGTTTTTGCCCACAATGGCGGAAAGCCGTCGAAAATCCTCGATCAGCCGGTGTTTATCGGGCACGTTGGGTTCGATATCTCTGCCGTAGGGCGTAAGGGAAACGAACCAATACTGGCCGTAAGACCGCAGCAGATCCATATAGGGAAACATGGGCGCGGGATTCTTCGTGCAGAAGCCGATCGCGTCCACTACGGCAGGGTCCAGCCGGTAACGGCTCACCTGCCGCGGGTCGTATGGATTGCGTACGCACACAAAACCGGCTCTGAGCCGGTTGGCAAACCATTCGGCATAAAACGCCGGGATATCCGTGCGCTGGCCCGTGTTGATGATCATACCGCCGCGCCTCCTCTTTTTCAGTTCTTCATAAAAAAGGTTCTTAACGGATGTTTGCGTAATTTATTAAAAAAACGGGATCCCCTGCGGTTCGGGGATCCCTTCGCTTTTTTATCTGTTCACGATCACGGTGCCGTCGGGTTTTACGGTGATGGTATCGCCATCCTGCACATATTCTAAGAATTCGTCGCCGAGGCGGTCCACGGTGGGCATTTTGGCGTTTTCGCTCCATACGTCCGCCAGCACGGCGCCGGCGGCGGCGAGGGAATCGATCTCTTTGGAAAACAGCAGGCAGGCCGGGGCCTTGCCGCTCTGCACGGCGGAATACAGGAACATGCCGCCGGTGGTGGAGCCGATGGTCTGGGGCAGGCAGAGGGCCTTACCCATTAAGATTTTTTTATAGATATCGGGGTTCGATTGGTCCACGCATTTGGTTTTGCTCTGAATGAACATCATCTGCATGCTGGCCAGCGTATTGAAGCCCTGCCGCGTTACCACGGCCTCGGCGGTAACTTCGCCCGCGGCGATCACACGTCCTTTGAACTCTCTCATTTTATTTCTCCCCCTTTGTGATGATGCTTAGGATCTCGTCGTTATCGTAGAACCGGGCGGTGGTGTAAGTGCGCAGCTTGTTGGAGCTGGTGATCACCGGCTCGTGCTGCCCCAAGGGGGTATCCATAAACATCAGCGGGCAGATATAGCTCACGATCACGCCGGTTTTCGCAAGGCGGCCGGCGTACACGGTCTGGTTGAACTTTTTCATCACGCCCACGCTGGTGGTGAACACGGTGGGTACGGTCACTTTGCTGTTGCCGGATTCCTTCAGCCCCGCCTCGATCTTCTTCGTCCAGTCGATGAGCTGCTCCAGCGTCATATGCGGGCAGCCGAGGAAGCACATCTTGGGGGCGGCGTTCAGGTCTTTCCAAACGCAGGGATAGCCCTCTTTCACCCGCTGCAGCTCGGCGTCGTCGATCACGTAAACCTTCGCGTTTTCGCGGATCAGGCTTTCGCCCTGTTTCTTCGCCTCGGGGGTGAGGTTTTCGATATGGTACAGCCCCACCGCGCCGTTGGAGGCGGTAGCCGCGCCGAAATCCTTCAGGTAGGTTTTTGCCGCGTCGGTGAGCTCTGTGCCGAGATATTGATCCAGCCCCTTCACGTAGGGTACGTCTTCCATCACCTTCATGCCGATGGCGGAGCCCAAGATCTGCGCGTCCGGCAGCCTGGAGGTTTTCAGCTCCACGATCCAATCCGCCTTACGGCCATCGTCCGTAAGAAAGCCGAAATAGGGCACGTAGCCCGCCACGGAGCCGAACAGCTCTATGATACCGGAATTGCGGTTGCACCGGGCGCCCAGCACGCTGTTGGCGTATACCACGGCGCTGGATTCCGCCCATGAGAGCACGTCGCCCTCTTTGGGGGTGTTGCCGATCTCATCCAGATAGCAGGTGCAGGTGTAAGAATCGTCGTTCAGAATGCCCAGCTTTTTCAGCTGCTCCTCATATCTGGCCTGCTTGCCGAAAACAAACTTTGCCACGGTTTTCTGCAGCGCGTTCTGGGGTACGTTTTTATCGTAAGGCCGGGGGTCGCAGGTGAATTTCTGCCCCGCAAGGCAGCCATCGTCGATCAGCTTCTGATACAGATCGAACACCGGCCCCAAGAAAGTAAGGCCGAAGCTGAGCACCAGATGGCCGTATTCGCCGGTGACCGGCACCATTTTTTCCGCGCCGAACACCTCGCCGTACTGCACAAGGGTTTTCATCACCTTGGCCATGGTAGGCCCTTTTTCACCGTCCAGCAGCGCCTGCTGCTCCTTTGTGAGTTCCAAAACAAAAACCTCCTCTTTCCGTTTTTTGTTACGGTATCAATATAGCATACGAAAAAGCAAAAATCAACTGCAATTGACTGTCTTGCGTTTTTTCTTTTCCGGCGGTATAAAGGATAACACTCTCCATGTGTATGATACACAAAACCGCGGAAAAGCCCCGCGACCGATGCGGATTTGAGAAAACACCCCGCGCCCGGAGTGAGCGCGGGGTGTTCGTTCTTATATTCTCAGGCGCGTTCAGTTCAGCGCGTCCAGATTGATGAGGAAGCGGAAGGATACGCGGCGGGAGGCCTCCATATCCGGTGTGCCGTCCGCTTTCATTACGGGGCGCAGATTTGAGAAGCCTACGGGGAAGAGTTTCTCTTTGAGGATGCTGACTTCGTCGGCGCTGAGACCGGCGTCGGCAGACAGGCAGTAATTCAGTACGTTGCCGGCGCGCTCCTCGCTGAGAGGCAAACCGCCTTCGTAGGTGACGCCGGTCACGGGGGCGATGTGGCCCTCCACCGCCGTTGAACGGATGAAATCGCGGTATTTTTCACTGCAGGCGATCTTTGCGTAAGCTGCGATGAACTTATTGAGGAAATCTTTGCCTTCCTGCGTGAGCACGGCGGAATCGCCGCCGAACAGAACCGTAGCGTCCATGGCAAGCTCGCCATTCTCACGGTTAACGTCAACCTGAATGCCGGCGTCGGAGAAGGCGGCTGTGAGCTCGTCAAGAAGGTCTTCCTTCTTTTCCAGCAGCACGGTCAGCTGCGCCTCATCCAGATCTTCCATCTTTTCACGTTCTTCGGGCTTAATGGAGCCCGCCAGCCGGTTTGTCATTTTTCCGGAAGAATACTTATTATTATAGTAATAATTCGTATTGCCGTCCGTCAGAATAAACCCGTCGTTGCAGCAATAGAAATACATATACTGTACCGTCTTTACGGTTCCGGCATCATCCACCTGTACCGTAAGGGTCATAAGGCCGTCTTTGCTGAGAGAAACCACCCCGTTATGGAAAACTTTTGCGCTGCCGTCTTCAAGCAGCATCGTATTACTGAAAGAGGCGTCGTTCTTCTCGGTGGGATTCCATCTGATGCGCATGCCGCTGATATTTCCGGCAGCCTCGTCGCCGGAGAGATATCCTTCCATGTGGATATAAGGCTTTTCTCCGTACGCATCCAGAGCGGCGTCAAGCGTAAGCGAGCTTCCGTCTTTCGAGAGCGTAAGCGTTGTGCCGGAGAAAGAGAATTCGTAAGTAAAGGTTTCGTCGCTGAACTCGTAAACGCCCTTGTTTTCTTCCTCAATATACTTCCAATACGTGATGGGGCGCAGCGTCAGCGTATGCCCTTCCACCGAATAGGCGCAGATTACGGTCTTCAGATTCTGCTTTTCGTTCAGGAACTGAGCTTCAAGCCAATGATACTCCCGGATATAGTTGATGATATGGTTGAAGCTATTATCGCCCGCTCTGATCCTGTGGGGAATCAGCGTGATCTGTTCGCTGTAATCATCCTTGAAGTCAACAAGAGGCAGCGCGGCGGCCTTCTTCTGTACGTCTTCTTTCTTTCCCGGAAGCTGATAGTCACCGTAAAACATTTCGGGCACATAAGACAGCGAAGCGTATACCGATTTGGGATCCAGCGTTTTGTCGGGTGTGCCGACGTTGCTCGGGCCTTCGTCGCCGCGGATCACAATATCATCTGCCCCGGAAGAGGTTTCTTTACCTCCGCTCTGACTGCTGTTCCCCGGCACGGCGGTTTGTTTTCCGCAGGCAGCGAATACGAGAGATGTAAGGATCAGCGCCAGCATCAGCGCGATAATCTTTTTGAACGTCATAAAAAAGCAACCCCCTCTTTTATCATTGAAATGAGTGTAGCATGCGGCGCAGGCTTTGTCAATAGCCGTTTCCGAAAAACGCCGCGGCCCGTTTCCTTTCCGCGGGATCGATGCAGATATCCCCCCGCATTTCAGTATATCAGTTTTTTAACAAACCAACAAAGATAAATCCAGGGCGACCTGCGGAAAACATCCCTTATTGAATTTGATGTCATTCCAATTCCTATATTGCATTTTCCTTTTTTATCGTTTATAATAGAAAAGTATATTAAAAGATGGAGGACTTTACGATGAAGCACCCCGAACTGATTGCGCAGCTTACGCTGGAAGAGAAAGCTATGCTCTGCTCCGGCAAGGATTACTGGCATCTGCACGGCATCGACCGGCTGCAGATGGGCAGCATTATGGTTTCCGACGGCCCTCACGGGCTCAGAAAGCACAACGATAAAAAAGAGAAGACCGACGTGATGGGCAGCGTGCCCGCCGTGGCCTTTCCTACCGCCTCCCTTACCGCATGCAGCTGGGACGAGGACCTGCTGTATAAAATGGGGCAGACGCTGGGCGAGGAGTGCCTTGCGGAAAAGATCTCCGTTTTGCTGGGCCCCGGCGCGAACATGAAGCGCAGCCCCGTGTGCGGCAGAAATTTTGAGTATTTTTCAGAGGACCCCTACCTTGCGGGCAAGATCGCCGCGGCGTTCATCAAGGGCGTGCAGAGCAAGGGCGTGGGCACCTCGCTGAAGCATTTTGCGGCGAACAACCAGGAGACCCGCCGCATGACCATAGACACCGTAGCGGATGAGCGCACCCTGCGGGAGATCTACCTCGCCGGGTTTGAGATCGCCGTAAAAGAGGGCAAGCCCTGGACGGTGATGAACGCCTATAACCGGCTGAACGGCGATTACTGCGCCGAAAACAAGTGGCTGCTGACCGACGTGCTCCGCAAAGATTGGGGCTTTGACGGCGTGGTGGTGACCGACTGGGGCGCGGAGAACGAGATCTCCAAGGGCATTGCCGCGGGGCAGAATCTGGAAATGCCCGGCTCCAACGGCCTTGGCGCGAAAAAGCTGGTGGAGGCCGTAAACAGCGGCGAACTGAGCGAAGAAGCGCTGGACGCCCGCGTGGATGAGCTGATCGAGCTGATTCTGAACGCGGGCGACAGCCTTACGGACTGCGAATACGATAAAGAAGCTCACCACGAGATCGCCCGCGAGATCGCGGAGAACGCCATGGTGCTGCTGAAAAACGAAGACGGCATTCTGCCGCTGAAGGACGACGCCCGCGTGTGCCTGATCGGCGAAATGGCCAAGAACCCCCGCTATCAGGGGGCGGGCTCCAGCCAGATCAACGCCAAAAACGTGGACAACGCGCTGGACGCGATGCTTTCCGCAGGTAAGAATATCGTATACTGCCGCGGTTACGACAAGCGGAAGGACGTGACCGACCTGCGCCTGCTGCAGGAGGCTGTGGAATGTGCCCGGCACACCGACGTGGCGGTGGTATTCATCGGCCTGACGGAGGAATATGAATCCGAGGGCTTCGACCGCGAAAATCTCTCCATCCCCCGCAGCCACGTGGACCTTGTGAACGCCGTATCCGCCGCGAATAAGAATACCGTGGTGGTGCTGTGCGGCGGCGCGCCGGTAGAAATGGCGTGGGAGCCCAAGGCGAAGGCCATCCTCAACGCCTACCTCGGCGGCGAGGCCGGCGGCGCGGCGGTAACGAACCTGCTCTACGGCAAGGTGAACCCCAGCGGCAAGCTGGCGGAGACTTACCCCGTAAAATTCAGCGACAACCCCGCTTACTATAACTTCCCCGGTACCCGCCGCAGCGTGGAATACCGCGAGAGCATCTACATCGGCTACCGCTATTACGACAAGGCGGGGCTGGACGTGCGCTATCCCTTCGGGCACGGCCTCTCCTACACCACCTTCCAATACAGCGGATTAAAGCTTTCAAAGAAAAAGATCAAGGATACCGATACCCTTACCGTATCCTTTAAGGTAAAGAACACCGGCAGCGTGGCGGGCGCGGAGATCGCCCAGCTGTACGTAAAGGACGTGGAGAGCACCGTCTTCCGCCCCGAAAAGGAGCTGAAGGGCTTCAAAAAGGTGTTCCTCGCCCCCGGCGAAGAGACCGCTGTCACCCTTACGCTGGATAAACGCGCCTTCGCTTACTATAACGTGAACATCCACGATTGGCACGTGGAGAGCGGCAAGTTTGAGATCATGGTGGGCGCCTCCAGCCGCAATATTCTGCTCACCGCCGCCGTGCAGGTGGATTCCACCGCCGGCGAGGTGGAGATGCCCGATCTGCGTGAAGCAGCCCCGGTTTACTACGCCGGCAACGTGCAGGAGGTAACGGACGAGGCCTTTACCGCCCTGCTTGGCAAGCCCATCCCCTATCAGGATGAGGATAACCCCCGCATCACCGTAAATTCCTCTCTGGAAGAGGCGGACGGCACCCCGGCGGGCAAGAAGATCAACGCCATGCTGGTGAACCTGTTCCGCGCCCTTTCCAAGGGCAACCCGGCGCAGGAGAAGATGATGACGAGCATGGCGCTGCAGATCCCGATCCGCTGCTTTATCAGCATGAGCATGGGCGTATTCACCGAAGATATGGCCCAGGGCCTTTGCCAGATTCTGAACGGCGAGGGCACCATGAAGGGCATCGGCAAGATCGTGGGCGGCATCGGCGAAGCCGTGAAGGGCATCGGCCCGCTCATGAGCTCCATCTGATCGGACAGCATCGCAAAGGTTTTGCGCGACGCCGAAAAAAGGCTGCCGCTGCGGCAGCCTTTATGATTAAAGAACCGTTTAATCCGGGAAATCGGAACCGTCGATCTCTTTTGTGCTGAGATTTCCGCCGGAAACCGTATAGAGCGTGAGCTCGGTACCGTAAGCGTAATTGCCGGAGGTATAGAAATTGAACACCTCGTCGGTGGTTTTGTAAACCGTATCCGCACCGAATTTGAATTCGGTACCGTACCATACCGCGCCGCTGGCGTAATACATCTCATATTTGCCGACCGGCACATCCACGTTGACCGTGGTTCCCTTGCCGATAAACAGTGAGAAATCCTTTGAAGCATCGCTGAGCGATTTGAAATACACAAAAGCGGATCTGTCCGACGATGCGTGAACGGTGACCGGAGCGATCTTACTGCCCGAAGGCGTTTTCACAAAACCGTTTTTCTGGTTGACCTCCGGCGCGGTAACGGTAAAGCGGCAGGTATCGCTGCCGCCGCCCGGCAGGGATGCGGTAACGGTAACGCTGCCCGGCGAATGGGCACTCAGTTTACCGGTCGCATCCACCGAAGCCACCTTTTCATTGTCCACTTCCCAGGTCAGATCCGAAACGTCGGAGGGGCCGTCGATGGTTGCCTCTATTGTGATCACGCCGCCCGCGGCAAGGGTCGTATCCGCCGGTTTTGTCAGGGATACGGTTTCTTCCGACACGGTAACGGTGCAGCTGTCCGAAGAAAACAGATATTTTGACGTTATCGTAACAACGCCCGGCGACAGCGCGTTGACCGAAGAGCCCTCAATCGACGCCACGCCGCCGTCCGAAGTGATGAGAGAAGCCTTACTTACGCCGAAATCGTAGCTCTCGCCTACATACAGCTGTACGTCTTCAAGCTCGTAATTGTTTTCAACCAGCCTGGGATAAATCACAAAAATACCCAGCAGAGAGAGGATCACAAGCGCTGCAGCAACGCCTGCAGCAATGCCCACGATCATTTTTGAAGAACCGTTTTTCTTTTTCTTCGGGTCGGCCGTTTGGCCCTGCGGGTAACCGGGCTGCGCAAACCCGGGCTGCGGATTTACCGGCTGACCGTAACCGGGCTGCTGCCCGTAGGCGCCGCGCATCACCACGGTGGCGTCCGATTGCATATCCTGCGGCTGCGCCGGATACGGATTTACGTATTGCCCGTTTGCAGGCTGCCCATACGGGCCGCGCATTGCCGCGGCGTCCGATTGCGGACCCTGCCGCTGCGCCGGATACGGATTTACGTACTGCCCGTTTGCAGGCGAACCGTAACCAGGCTGCTGCCCGTACGGGCCGCGCATCACCACGGTGGCATCCGATTGCGGGTCCTGCGGCTGCGCCAGATACGGGTTTACGTACTGCCCGTTTGCAGGCGGACCGTAACCGGGCTGCGGATTCGCATACTGCGGATCTGCACCCTGCGCGTACCCCGGCGCATTGTTTCCGGCGGGATAGGAAAATGCGCCCGCCGCCGTGGCGTCGGCGTCATAAAGCGCTCTGCCGCAAAAAGCGCATACCGTACTTTTGTTATCGTTCTGATTACCGCAATATCTGCAAAGCATGATTCTTCCCCTTTTCTTTCAATAAGTATTCTCCCGTATAATATCAGTGTAGCATACAAAAACCGAAAAGTCCAGCAAAAAACCGGAGGACAAAATAAATGCGAAAATTCAAAAAAACCGTATGCGTGCTGCTCAGCGTACTGACGCTGCTCTGCGCGCTGAGTATCACCTCCTGCGCCGCGGAAAGAGCGAAAACCTATCTGGTGCTGGGGGATTCCATCGGCGTGGGCGCCGGGATACAGAACCCGAAGGAGGCCAATTACGGGCGCATCATCGCCAACACCAACGGTTTTCTCTACTATAACGACGCGGTAAACGGCCACACCACGGCAAAGCTGCTGCGCCGCATGGCGGAAAAGGACGTGATCGGCCACATCAAAGAGGCCGATATCATCAGCGTAACCATCGGCGGCAACGATTTTCTGAAGGGCAACCTGCCCGCCCTTGCGGCACAGGGGCTGGTCGGCAATTACGGCGCGATCGACGACGTAGTGGAAAACGTGCGGCAGAATTTTGATACCGCCGTAGCCACGATACGCAGATACAACAAAGACGCCGTGATACTGATGCAGACGCTGTATAACCCCATTGAATCCGCGCCCCTGCTCGGCAGCGTATACGCCGAGGGCATTGCAAGGCTGAACGCCGTTTTCACCGATTACGCCGAGAACCACCCCGGCGAGATCGAAATCGTGGACGTGGCGGCGGCCTTCGCGGGCAAAAGCGGCCTGATCGCGGTGGATACCATCCACCCCAACGCCGAAGGGAACCTGCTGATTGCAAAAACCGTACAGGAGAAGCTGTACACGCTGGGGCTTGCCGAAACCGCAGAGATCACGGTAGAGGTGCAGCCCGATAACTGGGTGGAAACCGGAAACGGTTCTTCTATACTGGAGCGCATTGTAGAATTCTTCCGCAATCTTGCCATACGTCTGCGCAGGATCACATTTTAATTAAAGCAGAAAGGAAATGATCGCATGCAGAACCCGGTACCGTATAAGGGAACGGATCCGTATATTTTTGTAAGCTACTCTCACCGCGACGGGGAAGCCGTACAAAAGATCATCGCGCGCATGCAGCGGGACGGCTACCGGATCTGGTTTGATCTGGGCATCGACCCCGGCACCGAATGGGATCAGTACATCGCCCAGAAGGTTGTGGACTGCGGCTATATGATCGCATTTGTATCGAACAACTATATCGCCTCCGGCAACTGCAAGGACGAACTGAATTTTGCCCGGGATCTGGAAAAGGACCGGCTGATCGTATATCTGGAGGACGTGACTCTTCCGGTGGGCATGGCCATGCGGATGAACCGGCTGCAATCCGTTTTCAGATACAAATACAATGCGGAAGAACCGTTTTACCATACGCTGTATTCCGCAAACAACCTTGATCGGTTCCGCGACGCGCCGCCCGAAAAAAAGCCCTCCCCTACCGCCGCAGCGCCGGAACCGTCCGCAAAAAAGGCGGAACCCGTAAACGCGTCCGCGCCTGAAAAAAAGCAGCAGATCCCGCAGCAGCCGCCTGCAGCGCCGCCTTATGCGCCGCCTGCCGCAGCGCAGAAAAAACAGGAACCCGCCCCGCCGCCGCATGCCGCCCCCGCGCAATACCCGAGGGAGCCGATGCGCACGGAGCCGCCCCTTCGGCAGCCGGAACCGAACCCCGCCGCGGCAAGAACCCCCACGAAGCCCGCGCCCCCCATGGCGCAGCCGCAGCAGAATATGTATACGGCAACCCCCATCGCCGGCGCCGCGCCCGAAAAAAAACCTGCGCAGCAACCCCGGCAGATACAAACAAAACCGTTCGGCGCAAACTATACCGCAAACAATCTGAAACAGCCTCCGGCGAATACCGCCGCAGCCAACGGCAAGCAGAAAAATCGCTCAAAATGGCATAATATCTATCTCATCCCCATTCTTGCCGCAGTTATCTTTGTTATTATTATAGTATCGGCAATCGGCAGTGCAACTCCGAATTCCTCTATAAATAATTCAACAGCAAAGCAATCATTCTCTGATTACACAAAGATTACGGTAAACGAAAAAGACATATCATTTCCGCTTCATATATCCCAAGCGAACGAACTGCTGTGGATCACCGACGCATCATTTGATATTTCCAAATCCATTTACATCGCGGGCTTCTCAAGACAATACTCTGCGTGGAACAAGTACAATACCGGCAACGGAGGCAGCCTGTTTCTGAATCGGAATTATGCGGATGGCCAGCAAACGGAAAGCTACAGCGGTATCGCCGCATTTGAAAGCGGCGAAACCATCTGCGGCTTTGCCCCGGGCATGGAAATATCCGCCGTAACAAAGCAGCTCGGCGACGGATACGAAACCGGAACCGCGTCGGATGGCAAGCAATATATCTGCTATACGAACTCGTTATACCGTTTGGTGTTTGTATATAACGCCGACGAAACCATTTTCATGATCATGTGCGAACAGGTATGAATCAGCTTACGGCAAAACCAACAATGCTTCATTCATCAAAATCGGACAGAAAGGAAATGATCGCATGCAGAGCCCTGTACCGTACAAAGGAACGGATCCGTATATTTTTGTAAGCTACTCTCACCGCGACGGGGAAGCCGTACAAAAGATCATCGCGCGCATGCAGCGGGACGGCTACCGGATCTGGTTTGATCTGGGCATCGACCCCGGCACCGAATGGGATCAGTACATCGCCCAGAAGGTTGTGGACTGCGGCTATATGATCGCATTTGTATCGAACAACTATATCGCCTCCGGCAACTGCAAGGACGAACTGAATTTTGCCCGGGATCTGGAAAAGGACCGGCTGATCGTATATCTGGAGGACGTGACTCTTCCGGTGGGCATGGCCATGCGGATGAACCGGCTGCAATCCGTTTTCAGATACAAATACAATGCGGAAGAACCGTTTTACCATACGCTGTATTCCGCAAACAACCTTGATCGGTTCCGCGACGCGCCGCCCGAAAAAAAGCCCTCCCCTACCGCCGCAGCGCCGGAACCGTCCGCAAAAAAGGCGGAACCCGTAAACGCGTCCGCGCCTGAAAAAAAGCAGCAGATCCCGCAGCAGCCGCCTGCAGCGCCGCCTTATGCGCCGCCTGCCGCAGCGCAGAAAAAACAGGAACCCGCTCCGCCGCAAGCCGCCCCCGCGCAGCACCAAAGAGAGCCGATGCGCGCGGAGCCGCCCCTTCGGCAGCCGGAACCGAACCCCGCCGCGGCAATAACCCCCGCGCAGCCCGCGCCCCCCATGGCGCAGCCGCAGCCGAATATGTATACGCCGGGGCCCGCCGCCGTACCCGCAGCGCCTTTCATCACGCCGCCGAAAAAGAAGAAAAAAAATCCATGGAAAGCCCTTTACCTGTATGAAAAGGTTATGATCATCTGCGTCCCGCTGATTTTTTTGGGCGTACTGCTGAACGTGAACAACGACCCAACCTACCATCTCGACTGGGTCGTGAGCGCGCTTCCCATCATTCCGTTTATCGTGTCTTTTATCAAAAAAGAAGAACTGCGTAAATCCCCCGTCATCGGGATCGTATTCATGGTCATTTGGGGCGTTTTCCTGTTTGGAATGACCTTCGACCTGTTCGACAGGATCGACCACATGAGTCACATAAGCACCCGCACTGAATGGCAAGAACACCTGCTGGTGGAGGATATTATCTTTCTTGTAACCGCAGTCCCCCTGATGGCGCGCATGATCGTCGACCGGGTACGGGAAGCAAAGCAGAAAGCGAAAAACAAAACCCAAAACAGCGTGAATATGTACCGATAACATAAACATCTGTTTTCCGTAAAAAACAATAAATCCACTGTGCACCCGTAAGGGAATAACACAGTGGATCTTTCTTTTATTCCTCCGCCAGAACGGTGCGTATGGTGGCCAGATGCTGCATGATGGCTTTTCTGGTGATGATGCCGATAAACATATCGCGGTCGTCAACCACGGGCACAAAATTCTGTTTTGTGGCGGTGTTCATGATCTCGGTCATATCCGCGCCGGCGTTCACGGCGGTCCAGCTGCGCCGGATGATGGAGGTGAGCGGGGTGTTTTCCAGCTTTTTCAGGCTGGGGTGCTGGTTGTTGTACAGCGCCCACAGAAAATCACCCTCGGTTACGGTGCCCACGTATTTGCCCTCTTTATCGATCACGGGGATCGCGGAAAAGCCGTGGTACCGCATTTTTTCAAGCCCCTGCCGCACGGTGGATTCCTTAAACATATACTCCACCTGCGCCTTGGGCGTTAAAAAGTGCATGATATTCATTGGTATTCTCCCGAAAGATCGTTGTTAACACCATTATATCCGCAGGGCGTTAAGTTAAGCTTAAAAAGCGGTTCAGATCCCGAAATAGGCTTTGGCGTTGCCGAAAGAAATATCCTTTACGGTCTGCTCCAGCGTTTCGAAATCGGCGGGATATTCGCCGTTTTCCACCAGATTGCCGATGAACTCGCACAGGATGCGGCGGAAATATTCGTGCCGCGGGTAAGAGAGGAAGGAACGGGAATCGGTGACCATGCCCACGAAATTCGCCAGCACGCCCAGGTTGCCGAGGGCGGCGATCTGCGCCCGCATGCCGTCGATATTATCGTTGAACCACCATGCGGTGCCGAACTGGATCTTGGAGGCGGCCTCGTCGTTCTGGAAGTTGCCCAGCATGGAGCCCAGCACGTAGTTATCCTTCGGGTTCAGGGTGAACAGAATGGTTTTGGGCAGATTGCCCTCGTAATCCAGCGAATCCAGCAGACGCGAGAGCTTTTCGGCCATCATGTCGTCCGCCAGCGAATCGTAGCCGGTATCGGGGCCGATGCTTTCAAACATGCGGCGGTTGTTGTTGCGCATGGCCCCCATGTGCAGCTCCATAGCCCAGCCGCGTTTTTTGTATTCGGCGGCAAAGAAGCGCAGCAGCTCCGTCTGGTAGCTCTCTGCTTCGGCTTTGGAAAGGCATCCCCCTGCCAGCACCTTGGCAAAGATCACCTCAAGCTCGGCGTCGGTTGCCCGGCGGAAAGGCACGGGGTTAAAGGCGTGGTCGGTGGCGCGGCAGCCCATGGTTTCAAAGAAATCGATGCGGGAAAGCAAGGCGGCCTTCAGTGCGGCGTAGGTTTTTACGGGCGCGCCGTAAACCTTTTCCAGCTGCGCCAGCCACGGCAGAAAGGTGGGCGCGGCGATCGCCAGCGCCTTATCGGGGCGGAAGGCAGGGCGAACCTGCACGTGAAAGCTATCGTCAGAAGCGATCAGGGCGTGGTATTCCAGCGTATCGGCGGGGTCGTCCGTGGTGCATACGCAGGCCACGTTGGATCTTTCGATCAGGGCGCGGGGCTCGAAGCCGCCGGCGGCGATTTTTGCGTTGGCCTCGTTCCAGATGGCGTCCGCCGTTTTTTCGTTTAAGGGCGTAGTTATGCCGAAATAGCGCTGCAGCTCCAGATGCGTCCAGTGGTACAGGGGGTTGCCGATGAACTTCGGCATGCATTTCGCCCATGCCATAAACTTTTCGTAGGGCGTTTTATCGCCGGTGATATAATCCTCGCTGACGCCGCAGCCACGCATACCGCGCCATTTGTAATGGTCGCCGCCCAGCCACAGCTCGGCGATATCGCGGGGGGTTTTGTTTTCGTAGATCTCTTTGGGAGAGAGATGGCAGTGCCAGTCAAAAATCGGCTCGTTTTTGCAGGCCGCAAACAGCCGCTCCGCCGTGGGGGTGGAGAGCAGGAAGGTTTCATCCATAAATGCTTTCATAAGAAAATCCTTTCTGAAGTGAGGAGTTAGTCTTTCATGATCAGCCCGATGGCGCCGGTGGGGCAGCCTTCGACGCAGGCGCCGCAGCCGGTACATTTGGCGTGGTCCACCACGGCGGCGTTCTTATCCATGCTGATGGCGCCGTTGGGGCAGGCCTTTACGCACTTGGTACAGCCGATGCAGCCCACGGAGCATTCTTTACGGGTAAGGGCGCCCTTATCGTGGTTTTTGCAGAGCACGGCGGCGGTGGCGTGAGATTTGGGAACAAGCTCTATGATATGTTTGGGGCATACGTTGACGCAGCGTTTGCAGGCGCGGCACAGGGTGGGATTTACCACAGCGGCGCCGTTGCAGATCTGAATGGCGTCGTAGGGGCATTCGCTTACGCAGTCGCCAAGGCCGAGGCAGCCGTAGATGCAGGCCTTATCGCCGCCGAAAAGCTGGGTGGCCATTTTGCAGCTGGCAACGCCGGAATACACCATTTTCTTTTTGGCGTTATCGTTGTTGCCGTGGCAGAACACAAGGGCCGTCATGGGTTCGATATTCTCCGCCGCAAGGCCCATGATCTCGGCAATTTTGGCGCTCACCTCGTTGCCGCCGGGGGCGCACAGGCCGGTGTTTTCGGTCTTGCCGCCGGAGAGGGCCGCGGCATAGCCGGAGCAGCCCGAAAAGCCGCAGGCGCCGCAGTTTGCGCCGGGCAGAATCTCTTCCAGCGCGGCGGCCTTTTCATCCACCGGCACAGCCATGATTTTAGAGAGGATGGCCAGCAGCGCGCCGGCAAGGATGCCGATGCCGGCAACGATGATCACAGCAATTAAAATCTGATTCATAAGCGCACCTCCTCAGCCCAGCAGCCCGAGACCTTCCACCAGACCGGTAAAGCCCAGGAAGCTCAGGGATACGATGGAGGCCGCCACCAGCGTGATGGGCAGGCCCTGCATAAATTTCGGCACGTCGGCGGTTTCCAGCTTGGAGCGCACGCCGGCGAAGATCACCATGGCCAGCATAAAGCCCGCGCCCGCGGCGAAAGAGTTCACCATAGCGTGGCCGAAGCCGTAGGTGACGCCCTGCGAGGCGTATTCGGCGATGTTATCGATGTTCAGGATCACCACGCCCAGCACGGCGCAGTTGGTGGTGATCAGGGGCAGGTAGATGCCCAGCGCGTTATACAGGGGCTTGATATACTTCTTCATCACGATCTCCACGATCTGCACCAGCGCGGCGATCACAAGGATGAACACGATGGTCTGCAGGTAGCCGAGGTCGTATTTTTCAAGCAGCTTGTTCAGCGGGAAGGTGGCGGCGGTGGCCAGCAGCATAACAAAGATGACTGCCGCGCTCATGCCCACTGCGGTGTTCAGCTTTTTGGATACGCCCAGAAACGGGCAGATGCCCAAAAACTTGGAAAGCACAAAGTTGGAAGTGAGAATGCCCATGATGAGCAATGCGATATAAAATTTCATTGCGCGGCGGCCTCCTTTTCCGTTTCATTGGCGCAGGCAGCCTCGGTTTTGCCGCAGGCGGCGGCGTAGGGGCAGCCGGCGCAGCCCAGCTGATCCGCCTTTTTCAGGCCTTTGCCTTCGGCGATCTTGTTGACGCAGGCCATCAGCACGCCGAACACAAAGAAGCCGCCGGCGGGCAGAATGAACAGCGTCATGGGCGCAAGGTGGAGTTTTTCAAGAATAGGGGTAAAATCAAAGCCGTTGAAGCTGCCCAGATCCACAAAGGAGCCGATCATGGTCTGAATGCCGGAGAGGAAAGTACCGGCGCCCAAAATCTCGCGCACGGTGCCCATGCAGAACAGCGCGGCGGTGAAGCCGATGCCCATGCCGAGGCCGTCCACGGCGCTGGCAAGCACGGGATTTTTACCGGCAAACGCTTCGGCGCGGCCGAGGATGATGCAGTTTACCACGATCAGGGGCAGGAACACGCCGAGGCTCTGATCCAGCGCGGGAACAAAAGCCTTTACCAGCATCTGCACCATGGTAACGAAGGACGCGATGATCACGATATACGCGGGGATGCGCGCTTTGGAGGGAATCACCTTGCGCAGCGCGGAGATGCAGATATTGGAGCACACCAGCACGATGGTGGCGGCGATGCCCATACCTACGCCGTTTACCACGCTGGTGGAGGTGGCAAGGGTGGGGCAGGTGCCCAGCACCAGCCGCAGCACGGGGTTTTCTTTCAACAGGCCTTTTGTGAATTCATGGCCGTAACTGATTTTTTTCTTTTCAGCCATTGCTTATTCCCCCTTTCCCGTTACTTCCGCAAAATACAGCCGCGCGGCGTTTACCGCCTTTACCATGGCGCGGGAGGTGATGGTGGCGCTGGTGAGCGCCTGGATCTCGTCGTTTGCGGGCGCGCCGGTTTTTGTTACTTTAAGTTCATCCGTTTTGCCGGTGAACTGATCGAGGAAGGCGCTTTCTTTCGCCTTCATGCCGAGGCCCGGCGTTTCCTCAATATCGAGGATCTGCACGCCGGTAACGGCGCCGGACGTATCAAAGCCGGTCATAATACCCACCTTGCCGCCGTAGCCGTTGGCGGAGGAGGAGAACACGTAACCCACGGTCTCGCCCGCGGCGTTTTTACCCACAAAGCCGGTGGAGCCGTCCGCCAGAGCAACGTCTTCAAAACTTTCCGCGGCAGGGAGCACGGCGCTTTTGGCTTTATTCGCTTCTTCAATGCCGTTGAGTTCAATGGTTTCGGCGGTCACAGTGTTTACAAGGGCCACAAGGCCTGCGGCCACGGCGCAGATCAGAAACAGCGATATCGCCGTTTTCAGGATCGCGCCAATGTCTTTTTTCGTCATTACGCAGCGCCCTCCTTTGCCTTCTTTTCTTTTTTCTTTTTCACAAAACCGAAGTACTTCGGCGCGGTGACCTTTTCAATAAGCGGGCAGAGCACGTTCATCAGAAGGATGGAATAGGATACGCCCTCCGGCAGCGAGCAGAACAGGCGGATCACGGTGGTGAGCACGCCGCAGCCGATACCGAACACCAGCTTGCCCTTTTTATTGATGGGGGAGGTAGAATAATCGGTGGCCATGAAGACGGCGCCCAGCAGCAAACCGCCGCTGAGAAGCTCGTATGCGGTATAATACAGATCAAAATGAGAAAACAGCAGCATCAGTACGGCTACCGTACCGATATAGCTCAGCGGGATGATGGGGCTGATCACGCGGCGCACAAGCAGCCAGCAGCAGCCCAGCAGCAGCGCAACGGCGCAGGTTTCGCCGATGCACCCGGCGCGCACGCCGAAGACCATGGCGGTGAGGCTCGGCAGACCGCCGGCCATCATCTGAGAACCGATATCCCCTGCACGGTCGATGGCGCCCAGGGTTGCCAGCGGGGTGGCGGTGGAAACCGCGTCCAGCACCTTGGGGGCGGTAAAGTTCGTCATGGCGGAGGCAAAGGAGACCAGCAGCACGATACGCGCGGTGATGGCGGGGTTCGCAAAATTCTGCCCGATGCCGCCGAACAGCTGCTTTACGATCACAATGGCCACAAAAGAGCCGATCACGCACATCCACAGCGGGATCTCCACCGGCAGATTATACGCCAGCAGCAGGCCGGTGATCACGGCGCTGAGATCGCCTATGGACATGGGCTTTTTGAGCAGTTTTACAAAAAGGGCCTCAAAGCCGACGCAGCTGGCCACACAAACGGCGATCACTGCCAGCGCGCGCAGGCCGAAGATGCCCACGCCGGCGATACCGGCGGGGATCAGCGCGATGATCACGTCCAGCATGATGCCCTGCACGGTAACGGGGGATTTCGTATGCGGGGACGCGCTCACGGTAAAGAGTTTTTGTTCTTCCATTATTTTTTCGCCGCCTCTCTCACTACGGATTTCGCAAGTCTCATATACTGCACCAGCGGTTTGCCGCCGGGGCAGGAATAGGCGCAGCTGCCGCATTCCATACATACCATGGTTCCCAGCTTATTCAGCGTGTCGGCGTCTTTCAGCAGCGCGTATTTTTCGATATCAGTGGGGATCAGCCCCATGGGGCAGGCGGCGTGGCAGCGGCCGCAGTGGATGCAGGGGGTTTCTTTTTTGAAGCCCGCCGCCTTTTTCGAGAAGGCCAGCACCGCGTTGTTGCTCTTTAACAGCGGCACGTTCAGATCGGTGATGGCGGTGCCCATCATGGGGCCGCCGGAGAGGATCTTTGCCGGCTCCTTTACAAAGCCGCCGCAGTAATCCACAATATCCTGCATGGAGGTGCCGATGGGCACGCGCAGGTTCATGGGATTTTTGATGCAGTCGCCGCTTACGGTGACGGAACGGCTCACCAGCGGTTTGCCGGTTGTAATATACCTGTTTACAAAAGCCACGCTGCCCACGTTCATCACGATGCAGCCAACGTCCGCGGGCAGGCCCCCGGCAGGCACTTCCCTGCCGGTGGCGGAGAGCACCATCATTTTTTCCGCGCCTTGGGGATAACGGGATTTCAGCGTCATCAGCCGCACCACGTTGCCCCGGTCGATATCCTGATCCGCGATGTTTTTGAGCACCTTGATGGCTTCGGGCTTGTTATCTTCCACCGCGATCACAACGCGCTTGAGTTCCAGCAGCTCCGCCAGCAGATATACGCCGTTGAGGATGTTCCACGAATTTTCAAGGCACTCGCGGTAGTCCACGGTGATATAGGGCTCGCATTCCGCGGCGTTTACCACCAGCGTATCGATGGGCTTTTCCGGCGAAACGGTGAGCTTTACAAACGAAGGGAAGCCCGCGCCGCCCAGGCCCACCAGGCCGGAAGCCCGCACCGCCTTAACAAGGTCTTCTTTGTTTTTGACCACGGGGGGCGTGAGATCTTCGCACAGCCGCATCTCGCCGTCGCTTACAATGGTAACGGCGGGGGCCATGGTGCCGTTTGCCAGCTTTACGTCCGCCACGCTTTCCACGGTGCCGGAAACGGACGCGTGGATGGGTACGCTCAGAAATTTATCGGAATCGCCGATCACCTGCCCTACGGCAACGGTATCCCCCTTCTTTACCGTAGGGGTACAAGGCGCGCCGATATGCTGCAGCATCGGCAATACTACCCGCTCGGGAGCGGGCATTCTCACGGTTTCCATATCCGCCGTGAGCTTGTGATGGGAAACGAAAACGCCGCCGCGGCCTTTTTTTACGGCCTTTAAGATGGCGTCCGGTCGGTTACTGCCCATAGGTTTTTCCTCCGTTCATATAAAAGTTGATAGTAACTATAATTTATCTTTATTAACATGGGGTACGATTTTCAGCAGCGCCGGCAATACGGCGTTCAGCAGTATGCCCGTTACCGCGCCGAAGGCAACGCCGGAGATCAGCAGCACGGGCGCCATCCATAAGTACAGCGCGCTGCCCACCAGAAACGACGCCGCAATCAGCTGCCCGGCGTTATGCAGCACGGCGCTGACAACGGAAATGCCGATATAGCTGAGCCTTTTTTTGGCAAGCCGCGCCAGCAACGCCACGCTGAGTACGCTCAGAACGCCGCCGCATACCGAGATCGCCCCTGCGGATACGCCGGAAACAAGCATTACGAACCCGGCTTTCACCACAATGATACCCAGCGCGAAGGGCAGCCCCAGCGCGATACAGGAGAACATGACCGCCACGTTGGAAAGCCCGGGCCTGACCCCGGGCGGCAGCGGCAATGCGGCGCAGATCGTCCGCTCAACAAAAGACAGGGCGAGGGTGAGCGCCGCCAGCAGCCCTGTGACCGCGATCCTGTGCGCGGCGGAAGCGGCGGCGATTTTTGTTTTTTCAGGCTTTTCAGTCTTCATATCAGTAACTCACCGCGTCCGGCGCGCCTTTCTGCGGTTTTCCGGTAAGAAGTACCAGCGTTTGATTGGGCACGCAGGCGGCCGCCTGCCCGGCCCGTTTCAGCACGCCGCAGCGCACACAGTCTTTGCCGCGGCAATCGGATTCGGCAAAGGAGATGCCGCCGGGCTCCACATGCAGGCGCACGCCGTTTTGCAGCGTGATATCATAGGGGGATTCCACAGCGCGCAGATCGATACTGTTTTCGGATACGCCGTTTACGGTGATCTCCGCCGTGAGTGCGTCGCCGCGCCCCCGCGCCAACAGCAGCGAAAACGCCGCGGCAAGCAGCAGAAGGATCAGGATCAGATCCGCCTTTTTCGGTTTGATTCGGTCAATCATAGTTCTCGGTTAAAGTAAAACGCGCTTCGTCGGTAAGCGAGAACGCGTCCCGCAGCCCGGGTGTGACGTACACGCGGCCGTCGGAAAACACAAACGCCGCGCCTGTAAGATGGGAATTTATCCAGCCGAGGGAGGTCTCGTTCAGGCCGTTTACGAACAGCGCCGTAGAGAGCGCATCCGCCGTAAGGCCGTTTTCCCCCACCGCGGTTACGGCGATAAGATCCGTTTCCACCGGATAGCCGGTATCGGGATCGAGGATATGGTGATAGGTTTTGCCGTTTTCGGTAAAGGTTTTTTCGTAACTGCCCGAGGTGGAGATGAATACGGCGCTGTCGCCCGTTTCGGGGGCGAAGGAGAGGGTGGCGAAATAATCCTGCTGCCCGCCGAAGGGATCGCGCAGGCCCACGCTCCAGCTGCCGCCGGGTTTTTGCCCGTAAAGCAGCACCGTGCCGCCGAAAGAGATCACCGCGGGCAGGCCGGCGTTTTTCAGCACGCCGCAGGCGACGTCGCAGCCGGCGCCCTTGCCCACCGCGCCGGGATCCAGCTTCTGTCCCCCGCCCAGGGTTACGGTATCGTTTTTGATCTGTACTTTATCGGGGCCTTTGGTTTGCAGGGCGGCGGAGATCTCTTCCGCCGCGGGAAGGCGGGGCGCATCCCCTGCAAAGCCCCAGAGCGAAGTAACGGCGCCGAGCGTGATATCGAGCCTGCCGTTCAGCGCGCGGCACAGCGCAAGGCTATCGCTGAGTACCCGCAGCGTATCTTCGCTGCAAACCCCGCTGCCGGAAGCGTTGAGGCGGGAAATTTCAGACTGTTCGTCCGTTGCGGAAATCAGACGGTCCAGCGCGTTAACGCCGCTGTAAATATCGTTCAGTACGGGCTGGGCGGCGTCGGCGTCCGCGTAGATGCGGGCGGTAAGCACGCTGCCCATGGCGAAAGAAGAACCGGAAGCGCTCTCGGCGCCGCAGGCGGAAAACAGGAACACGATACACACGATAACGGCAGCCGCCGCCGAAGCGACGCGCGCCCGGTCTGCACGGAACATTTTTGTTTTCTCCTTTCGCGCGGACATGATCGGTTTTATTATAACAGCATTTTCTCGCGTAGTAAAGAAAAAAATAATCAAATTTATGTATTAATGACAAATTAATTAAAATTTAAGTTTATTTAAGCTTTATTTTCTAACATTGTTTTTAATTAACACTTGTACCGGCGGTTTTTTTATGTTATCATAAAACCGAAGGCCGCCGCCGGCGGTTTCTTTGTGTTACCGATTTTTATCCGGCGACGCCGGATAACGCAAAATAATCACTGCAATCGGAGGGATCTTTTTTTGCCGCACCCTACCAAAAAACATACCTCGCCCGACGCCCCCGCGCAGGAAAACAGCGCGTATCTCGACGGGCTCTACAACTCAAAAGAAGACCTGAAAGATCTGAAAAAAGAACAGGCGGGCAGAGCCACCAAGGGCGATAAGATCTATATTACGGCGGTTTCGGCGCTGAATATCGCCGTGCTGATCGTGATCGCCGTGCTGCTGCACCGCACCGGCCGCTGGAACAGCTACGATGCCTCGAAAGCCACCGCGCCGCCGAATCCGGAAACCGACTATTATCAGCCCGCCTCCGCCATCAGCCCAACGCTTACGCCGTCCATACGGGGCGTAAAATTCCCGGACGGGATACAGGATTCCTTCAAAGCGCTGTATTCCGCAAACGAAGACGTGATCGGCTGGATCCGGGTGAACGGCACCTGCATCGATTTCCCCGTGATACAGGCGGAAGACAACACAAAATACGAGCGCGCGAATTTTTATCTGGAAAGCGACCACAGAGGTTCCATCTGGATGGACTTCCGCAATTCCGTAGGGAAAGGCAGAGACGCGCTCTCAAAGGTGACCATCATTTACGGCCATCATCTTACCACGGACGACTGCATTTTCGCCCCGCTGGAAAACTACGAGGACGTAGCGTTTTATAAGCAGTATCCGCTGATCGAGATGAACACCCTGTACGATAACTATAAGTGGAAGATTTTTGCCTGCTTTATCACCAACACGGAACCGCAGGACGACAACGGACACGTTTTTTATTACTGGTCGCCCTATATCTCGGACGCGGAAATGCCCGGCTTTACGCAGGAGATCATGCGCCGCAGCTGGATCGTAAACCCCGCCGTGGATATTCTGCCCACGGATAAGCTGCTGTGCCTTTCCACCTGTACCTATATGATGAATCTTACGGAATACGTTGAGATGCGCTGCGTGGTGATGGCCAGGCTTGTACGGGATGGGGAAGATGAAACCGTAGACACCTCCCTTGCCTACCAGAACGAGAACCGCCGCATGCCCCAGCTGTGGTACACCCAGCAGGGCATTGCGAATCCTTATGTAAACGTACCCGTGTTCATTGAATACTGAATCACTTTTTCCGGAGGGGAAGAATGGATACAAAAGACGAAAAACAAACCACTGCCGACGCGCTGCGGGATTCCGTAACCAAAGGCGCGGAGCGCAACGTGGATGATATCATCGGCGAGATCATCGGCGGAACCGGAGATTACAGCTCCGATTACACCGATATGTTTTCAAAATATAACGCCGAATACGCGCCGGACGACAATACCGGCGTATTTCCCCGCAGAGATTATTCCGCAGAGGCGGATGCGGCGGTGGCGAACCAGAGGGCGATGGAAAAGCGCATCGCCCGCAAAATGGCGCCCAGCGTGCGCGGTGCGGTATCCATGCAGACGCCTGAGGCCGTGCATCCGGAATTCGCCTACGACGGCAGCGTGGTTTACCCCTCGCAGGGGGTAGGAGAAAGCGGCGAGCGGGTGGTATTCGACGCGGATTGGGAAGATCAGGCGAAGGAAGAGGCCGCAAAGCGCGGCAAGTATTACCGTGATGAGCCGCAGCGGCAGCCGCCGCCCTACGCGAACGAATTTCATTTTTCGAGGGCGGATGAACCGCGGGAGAAAAAACAGCCGGCAAGAGCGGATAAACCGCCCCGTTCCGCAAGAAAAATCCCGGCGCAGCCGAAAAAAACACCGCAGCCATCATTTCAACCGCCGATAAAGGATAATACTATGGATTTCAAAGGAATACAGCAGGAGCCGAAACCCCAGATGCCCCGTAATTTTGCCCCGCAGCCCGGCCAGACGGCGAATTTCCCAAAGCCGGAAAAGCAGCCCGAACCCGAAAACAGAGGGCTTACGCCCGAAAAACAGCGTTCGGTAGACAACGCCGTGCTTGAAGCTTTCTCAAGCGATTTCGACAGCGACGAGCTTTTTAAAGAACGCTGGAAAGACACGGTGGAAAAGGCCCAGCGCCGCAAGGAACAAAAGGCCAAGGAAGCGCAGGAAACCGAAGCAAAACTGCGCTCGCTGCAGCTTTTGGAAGAAAAGCAGCGCAAAATAGCGCAGATGGAGGCAAACATCGCAAAGAATCCCCCACCTGCGCAAAAGGGCGCCTACACCCCCGCCGCAACCTACAGCACCGCCGCAGCGGCCGGCGCAGCCGAGATCCTGAAGGCCTCCCCTCTTGCGGAGAAGCTGGACGAAGCCACCGTGCGCCGCATGCGCGCCATGAGCACCGCGCAGGAAAAAACCATTACGAAAACCCGGGGCGAGAAATTCTCGTTCTTTATGAAAACCCACTTCTCAAAAGAGGGCGCGCGAAAGTTTTTCCATAAAAACCTGCCGAACAAAGACGATTCCGGCAAAGAAAAATTCCGCAAGGTGATCATGGATATATCCTTCCTTGCGCTGATATGCGGGCTGATCTATCTGGCGATCTATCTGAACAACTATCTTGCAAGGATCCGCGAAGTAAGAAACGGGGAGCAATCCATGATAGATCTGAGCAACATCCCCGATTACGAGCTGGACGAGGCCTGGGCAAAGCTGCGGGCGAAATACCCTGACGTGGATTTCCCCGAGGGAATGAACATCAAATTTGCCGAGCTTTACGCCACCAGCAAAGACGTGGTGGGCTGGCTCCATATACCCAACACCAAAATCAGCACCGTGCTGCTGCAAACCGACAGCGACGATTATTATCTTTACCGCAACATTTACGGCAAATACAGCCGTTACGGCAACCCCTACGTAAAATCGGACTGCACAATGGGTAAAGAAGGTCTGAGCAAGAACACCATCATCTACGGCCACAACACCCACGACCACCTGATATTCAACCGTCTGGAAGAATATATGAAGGTTGACGGCTATCTGAACGCGCCCGTGATCACGCTGGATACGCTTTACGAAACCACCAAATGGAAGATTTTTGCCGTGATGCTTACCAACGCAAACTCGGAAGACGACAACGGCTATGTGTTCGATTATCTTTACCCCACCTTTGAGAGCGACAACGCGTTCATGGCCAAAATGGCGCAGATCCAGGCGCGCTCCATGATACACACCGGCGTGGACGTACAGCCGGGGGATAAGACCCTGATGCTGTATACCTGCTACCGCAGCATTTTCGACAGCGGCCGTCTGGTGATCGTGGCGCGGCAGCTGCGCGAGGGCGAGAGCGAAGAGATCGATAAGAATCAGGTATATTACGACGCCAACGCCATCTTCCCTGCGGCATATTACACCGGCGGCAGAGCCGCTGCGACCACCGCCGCCACCGCAACCACCGCAGTTACCGCCGCGCAGAGCGCAACCGAGAGAACGACCGCTTCTTACGAAACCACCCGCACAACAGAGCGGAGCTACAACGATTACACCACCGCCGCGCCGACGGAATACCGTGATTACACCCCCACACAAGAGGACGCCTCTGCTTACCGCGACACGGAAAGCGAAAACGATTATACCCCGCCGGATGAGCCGGATTACTATAACGAAAATGATGAAGAAGTCAACTGACGCTTTTATTTGCGCGGCGTAAACCATACGGAAAGGGAAAGAGTATGAAAGCGAGATTATTTTTTCTGGACGGCAGCACACCCAACGCCGAACAGAACTTTGACGAGATCTTACAGCGGACCTTCTCAAACGTGCTGACGGATAACCATGCCCTTCAGCATTTTTCCACGCTGAAAGACGCAACCGTTTCGATCGGAAAGGCTTTTTCGGATTCCGACACGGTGATCTTTTTCGCCGACCTCAAAAAGTTTGCCGACACCAAAGACATCCTTTGCAAGGCGCTGGGGCTCACCCTTACCGTGGATGAAGCCCTGCTGAGCGTTGCGCTGAAATCCGCCTCCTCCAGAGATCTGGATTCCGCCTATTTCAACGTATGCCACTCCGGCGTGGCGGTGGATTCCACCGTATTTGTACTCAAGGACGGCCTATACGCGGGATTTTCAAGCAAACGCGGGCATCAGACGGTTCTGCTGCTGCCCTATTCCGGCGACCGCACCCGGGTGCTGCTCACCACACAGGTGATCCCATACCTCAACGATAACTTCGGCGCAAACATCAACATGGAACCGCTGCAGTACTACGATGCGCAGCAGCTGGCCGCTTCGGCAAAGCGAGAGGGCGTGAAGATCGCGCTGGCAGGCACAAAAACCGCGGCGATCTTCAAACAATACGCAGCCCACGTACCGGAGCTGTCGCAGCGGATCCTTATCGGCACAAAAGCGGAAAAAAGAGGGATCACGCCCCCGAACGAGTATGTGGTGAATCTTTCCATCACAGCGGCGGAATTTGTTGGCGTGCCTTACGGTATCGCATTAAGCAACGCTTATTACGTGGGGGACGACCCCAACGCCCCGAAAACCGTTTATGTTGCCGTTACCAACGATTCCGAGACCACCGTGCGGGAGATACACTCCTTTTTCGGCGAGGATACCGGCGATTTTCTGTTCCGCTGCTGCGGCGAGCTGTGCAAGCTGCTGTGCCGTATTATGGATAACGACGCCGGCATGGCCGTGGTAAGACAGGCCGACGCCGCAAAACAGGAGAAAGAGCGCAAAATCATAAGCAAATACAAAAGCGCGATCGCCGCGGTGCTGGCGCTGATATTACTGATCGGCGCGGGCGGCGGATACTATTTCCATCGCAACGCTTACACGCTGAAGGATTGGGCCTACTCTGCGCGTTTAACGATGGAGCGCATCCCCCTGGTAGGTAAGCTGTTTGAAGAAAAAGAGACCACCGAAGCCGCCGTGACCGGCGACGGCATACCGTTTTATACCGTGACCGATCAAACGGAAACCGTGATCTGGGAGTAAACGATATTATGAAACATCATTCCGCACTTCAAAGAATCATTCCCTTTTTGCTTACGGCGCTTTTTGTAATGAGCATGGCGCTGCCCGCCTCTGCCGCAACGGTACTGCTGGGCGATCTGGATAACGACGGAAACATCACCGCCTCGGACGCGCGCACCGCGCTGCGCCTTGCCGTGGGGCTGGATAAGAGCACCGAAGATCTGGTCCGCATCGGCGATGTGGACGGCAACGGCGCCGTAAACGCGGCGGACGCGCGTCTGATTCTGCGCGCCGGCGTAAAGCTGGAGGATTTCGGCGGCAAGACCGTGGAAGCGAACCCGGATAAAAACGCCGCGCTCTGGAGCAAACTGGCCTGTACCCCGCCCAAAGATCCGGTGATCAACGCGGGGCACGATACCTTTACGTTTATTGAATACGGCAACGGCGACGGCGTGGGCCTGCCCCAGCAGGGCGCGATCGCCATGGGAGAAGTGGGCTTTACCTGCGAGGATATTCTGGCGCACTACTTCCCCGGCTCCCGTATCGTAACCGACTACGATTACCCTGAAACCGTATACTACCCCTCTACCTCCACCAGCTCCGCCGGGTATTACGACACCGAGCAGCTTCTGGCGCGCATCATCTATATGGAGATCGGCGACGAATCCCCTTACGAAGCCCAGAAGGCGCAGGGCATTGCGGTGCTCTCACTTCTGAAATACTTCAATTTCAACGTGCGTAATTATTATCAGGTAGGTTTGCCCTCTTACACGGGTTATTCCAATCTGCCCTCCATTGTAAAAAAGGCGGCGGCGGAAGTGATGGGCAAATATCTCGCGATGGAAAACGACGGCAGCAACGAGGCGATTCAGGCGGCGTACTTCGATATGTCCGCGGGCAGGACCCTGAGCGCCGAGGAGGGCTGGTTCTGGGGCGAATATCCGGTTTCGGTCCCCTCCCCCTTTGAGATGAACAACCGCAATTTCATAACCACCTATACCTGCTCCTCCGCAACAATGCGGGAGTATATTATGGATTGGGATTCCGGCGTGGTTCTCTCTTCTGACCCGGCCGATTGGCTTGAGATCCTCTCCCACGACGGCTGTATCGACGAAAACCGGGGTTACGTGACCTCGATCCGCATCGGCAACAAGGTACTCAACGGCATCTCACAGTTCAATTATAAGGTGCTGGATCTGAAAACGGCGGCGTTTACCATTGTATATACGCCGTAAGGGAGCCAAACTATGGATAAACAGAGAATTGAAGCGGCGGTACGCGAAATACTGATCGCCATCGGCGAAGACCCGGAACGGGAAGGGTTGGTTGAAACCCCGAAGCGGGTGGCGAATATGTACGCCGAGATCTTTTCCGGCCTGGAGAAGGACCCGAAGTCTTTTATCAAGCTGTTTAACGAAGAAAACAACGACGAGATGGTTGTAGTGCGGGATATACCGCTGTATTCCATGTGCGAACACCATCTGCTGCCCTTTGTGGGCAAGGCGCATATCGTGTATATCCCCGCCGGGGGACAGGTGATCGGCCTTTCAAAACTGGCGCGCATTGTGGATAACTTCGCCCGGCGGCCCCAGCTGCAGGAGCGGCTTACCGCCCAGATCGCCGATTTTTTGTGCGATAACCTGTCGCCCAAAGGCGTGGCGGTGATCGTGGAGGCGGAACACCTGTGCATGACCATGCGCGGCGCCCGCGCCGCCGGCGCGCTGACCCGCACCTCCGCCATGCGGGGCGTGATCCGCTCCGACGCCCGCACCCGCGCCGAAGCGCTGGCGCTGATCAGCGACAAATAAATACCCCGTTAAATGAAAAAAACACCGGCGACGGTGTTTTTTTTCTTACTTGGTCCATTCCTTCCACTTTTCCGGCTGACAGCCCACGGCGGCCTGTTTGCCGTTTCGCACGATGGGCTGCTTTAGAAGGTGCTGGTTTTCGAGGATCTTTTCAAATCTTTGTTCCGGCACAAGAAAGCCGATCAGGGTGAGCAGATCACGGTCTTTGCAGGAGGGATCCGGCAGCGCGTCGATACCGCCGCAGGCCTGCGCCACACTTTGCAGCTCCCCTTTGCTGAGGCCCTTTTCGTTCAGGTCCACAAACTGATATTTTACGCCCCGCTCTTTGAAAAAGCGCTCCGCCTTGCGGGTATCCGCATTCTTTTTGGTACCGAAGATCTGTATCATACCGTCCCCTCTTTTTCAGCCGTAGATTTTTGCATCGCCGGTATCCATATCGCCCGCTTCGATGTAACGGATCACCTCGTCGGGGTCGTCGGTACACTCATAAAGGGAGTGAACAACGGTACTGATAAAGCCCTTCTCGTCCCCTTCTTCGATCAGACGCACAAGGTTATCGTAAAACCCGTTGATATTATAGAGCACAATGGGCTTTCCGTGGCGGCCCAGCGATTTGAGCGTAAGCACCTCAAAAAACTCCTCATAAGTACCGATACCGCCGGGCACAACGATAAAGGCGTCGGAATTGTCTTCCATATATTTCTTACGGTCCCGCATGGAATCCGTAAAAACAAATTCATCGCACTGCCCGTAGAGCACGCCGGGCTGATCGAAAAACCGGGGCGCAACGCCGATAATATGGCCGCCGCCGTCCGTAAAGCCACGGGCGGAAGCCCCCATCAGGCCGTTCATGCCGCCGCCGAACATCAGGGAATGGCCCCGTCCGGCAAGGATACAGGCAAGCTGATATACATCGTCCACATATACG
>CAMOVW010000001.1 GCA_946627725.1 uncultured Clostridia bacterium | reverse complement strand
GTTGCGGTTTTCCGCGACGATCCCGGCGGGATCGTTTCGGCCCGTAACCGGCGGGCCATCGTCGGGCGGAATGTTCCCGCGCCGTCAAGCGGCGGCGGGGTACAGGGCGGACAATTCACCGGCCAGGGCTTGCGCGGCGCGGTATGCCTTGAAGGTCAATTTCTTATTCCAGCTATTCATAGCGGCGGAGAAGAAGAAACCGGCCTTGTCCAGGGCAGCGCGGGCGGCGTCCGTGGGCTTGCTCTCAAAGATAATCCGTGTGCGGCTCGTTTCGCCGTCAAAAAGGATTTTCCAGCCGTTGCCGGTGATGCTTTCGCCGATGAAAGTCTTTTCCGGGACGGGGCCGCGCGTCGCTTTTCCGTCGGCGACGGGGGCGGGATCGGCAGCGGGGGCGGCGGGCGTTTCTTCCACGGCAGCGGGGGCCGGATCGGCGGCGGGAATGATTTCGGGGCGTTCATCGGCAGCGGGGGCGGGCTGCTCGTTGCGGGCGGCGGCCAGGGCGGCGGCGTATTCGGCATGATCTGGGTTGAAGCGAATACGGGTTTTTTCCTGCTTGCCGTCCTCCTGGACGAACACGAACACGGAGCCGGACGGGGTAACGGAGTATTCAGCGGGGAAAGTCTTGCCCTTGACGGTGATGCTGTCGGCGGTAAAGGTGAAAACGGTTTTCATGGTGTTGGCCTCCTTCAAAATGATTTCGATGCGTTGCGGTTTTCCGCGACGATCCCGGCGGGATCGTTTCGGCCCGTAACCGGCGGGCCATCGTCGGGCGGAATGATTTCGGGGCGTTCATCCCTGATACATGCCGTGCTCGTATATTTCCCCGTCCAGCTCGATATAGATTGTTTGATCGGTGCCGTCGGGGCGGGCGTTTTCGTCGGGGTTGTCGGGATCGTAACATTCAACCGTGTATATTTCGGCGTCCTCTATCGCGTGCCGGATACCGGCGGCCCGTCCGGCGGCGAATGAAGCAGCGGCGACAAGGGCCAGGGCGGCGACGATTGCAAGCAGCTTTTTCATGGTGTTGGCCTCCTTCAAAATGATTTCGGGGCGTTGCAGGGGGCGGGGATTATTCCCCGTCCGCCTGCTTGCTGTCGGTGATGTTGAAAATCAGCTTGACGGCCTTTTCGGCGCGGGCGGCGGCGCTGATAATCATTCGCTTGTCGTCCTTCAAAACGCGGAGCCAGGACTGAATATAGGCGGCGGAGTTTTTGAAGCTGGACGGCGTTTCAAGGCCCAATTCATGCAGGCAGCAGGCGGAGCCGATTTCCGCGACAAGCTCCTCTTTGCTGTACGATTCGGAGCCGAAAGCGGCGGCGGCAGCGTCCCCGGTGAAACGGTTTAGCCGCGTTGCGTGGCCGGTGCTATGGGTTGCTTCATGGTACGCGGTGCCGTAATATTCGGCGGTGCTGTCGAATTGCTCCATGATCGGCAGCCGGATAAGGTCACAGGAGGGGGAATAATACGCCTTGTCGCCTATCACGTTTTCAAGCCGAATGTTTTCCCGGCGTACATAATCCATCAAAACATTTTCGGCGCGTTCGTCGGGGCTTGCGACGGCGGGCAGCTTGTTTTCCCATTTCGGGGCGATCCCTTCGCAATCGTCGATATGAAACACCTGGAAGTAACGGAGCACGGGCAGCCCTTCAATGATCGGCTTGCCGTCGGCGTTGGTGATAATGTTTCCGTCGGCGTCCTTCTTTTCGCGGGGCAGCACCTTCCAGAACACGACAATTTTTGACTTCGCGCCCTTCTTGACCTTGCCGCCCTCCTGCTTGCACTGATTGAAGGTGATATATTCACCGGGGCGGGCAAGCAACATCTGATTCAGCAGGCTATACGCGCGGCCCGTCGCGTGACTGATAGCGCCGGAATTGACGCCCGTCCAGGGCTTTTTCCACGGGATAACGCCCTGCTCCAGCTGTTCAATGATACCGTTGGTGATTTCAGAATACAGATCCTTCATGGTGTTGGCCTCCTTAAAAATTCGGTGTTGTGTTCGCCTGCCATCATCAGCGCCGGGAGGCGATCCCCGGCGGACGCGGCCCGCGCCGCGTTTCGGCTTGTCAAGCTACAATTTGCAGGAATACGCAATAGGCGGAGCCGCTTTTCTGGTAAAAATCCGTCTTGCGCACGGCGTCCCATGCGTGCCGCGTCCAGATACCATTATCGCAATAACTGTCGTCGATCCCCTTTTCCGCGTTGCGCTTGTTTTCTTCCAGGGCGGCGGTGTACGTCGCAAGAAATGATTTCGTGAAATAGCGGAGTGAATCGCTTGTTTCCCGGCGGAGCGCTTGCTTGATTTCGGTGTAGCTTTTCATGGTGTTGGCCTCCTGTCGTTTGTCGTTTGTGTTCGGTGTACCCCGTCCACGGTGCCCATATTATCACGGTGTACCCCGTTTGTCAAGCCCTTTTCAAAAATTTTTTTCGGGAAATTTTTTCGGGGGCTTGCCGCCGTCCCCGGCGGGCCGCTTGCCTTGCGACGTGAAAAGCATAGCACAAAAAAACGGCCCGTGCGGAAACACCCCTGTTTTTCGGGCCAGGTATTCCCCTACGGGGAATAAAAAAATTTTTTTGAGGGGCAACGGGCGCACGCGCGTTTTATGTTCCCGCGTATATGCGTGAGCGCGATCCTGCCCGCGCCGCCCATGCGCGCCGCGCCCCTGCCGCCCGTCGAAATGGACACGGCCCCGGCGGCCCGCTGCCCCGCTGAAATAATCCGGCCCCCTGGACGCGGGCGGCCCCTGCTGCCTGCCGCGAACCATCCGGCGGCCTGCTGCCCCCCTGGACACGTCCCCGGCCCCGGCGGCCTGCTGCCCTTGCTGAAATAATCCGGCCCCCTGGACGCGGGCGGCCCCTGCTGCCTGCCGCGATCCATCCGGCGGCCTGCTGCCCCTGGACACGTCCCCGGCCCCGGCGGCCTGCTGCCCCCTGGACACGTTGCCCGCGATCCCCGGCGGAAAAAATCAGGGCCGAATGAAATAAAAACATGCTGCCCCTTTACGGGCGGCGATCCCCGGCGGCCCCTGCCGCGCCCCTGGACGCCTGCCCCCCTGGACGCGGGCGGCCCCTGCTGCCTGCCGCGATCCCCGGCGGCGATCCTGGACACGTCGCCCCGGCTACCCATGCGGGCGCGCGCGAGGAGCTGCCTGCTGCCTGGACACGTCGCCGGAGCTGTCAACCGTCCCGGCGGGCGATCCATCCGGCGGCGATCCTGGACACGTCCCCGACGGCCCCGGCCCCCGGCGGCGATCCCCGGCGGCCTGCTGCCGAATTGCCCCGACGGCCCGCGCCGCGCCCATGGCCGCCCATGGCCCCGCCCGCGATCCGCGCCCCGCTGCGCCGCGCCCCTGGACACGCGGCCCCCGCGCCACGCACCGCGCCATCACGCGGGCGCTACACGCCCCAGGATGCAACCCCTACGGGGTTGCTTTTACCGCGCAACGCGCAACGCCAGCGCGCTACGCATCCGCGCGCCCCTGCGCCCCTGCGTCACGCGCCGCGTGCCCCCACGCGCCCCCGCGCCCCTGCGCTCGCGTCGCGCCGCGCGCTCGCACGCCCGCGCGTGTACGCGCGCGCCCGCTTCCGCGTGTAGGTACTGCGCGCGTCATTTTCCTCTCTCGCGGGCGCTGGGAGCCCACCATTTCACTAATTTTTTTATTTTTTTTATGAATTTCATTCACCTGGACGGCCACAAACGGCCCCCTCGCGCGTGCGCGCGCGGATAATTAGAAACGTGAAAAACCGGCGGCTGGGTTTGGCTTTCCATGCCGCCGGTTCTGAAAATGAAATTGATGGTTTGGGCGATTTCATCCCTCGCCCCATGGGAAAATGCACCCAAAGACGCCATGCACAAATACAAATTCGGGTTCGGATTTAGAATTACCCGCCCCGCCAGATGATTCCAAATCCGAACCTGTTTCGGGTTTGGAATTTTCTTTATCTTTCGGGCTTTCCAGGGCTTCGTACAGGTCTTTGCTCGACACCTGTTTGCCTCCCCGGATGTTGTAAAAGACTATGATCCTGTCGTCGTAGACGTACACGGCATTGATGAAGATGTCCACCAGGCGGCGGCGGAAATCGGGATCGTCTGGATCGCCGTCGCGGAAGGTCTTTAGCCAGGACACGACTTCCTTTTCCGTCAGGCGGAGGCCCATTGCGACGCGCAGCTTGGCCGCGTCGGTTTCAAATTCCGCTTTCTGCGCTTCCAGCGCTTCCATACGGGCATAGATTTTCTTGTGTGCGGCCTTGGGCGCGTCAATCAGGGCGTCCACCAGCTTGTCCATTTCCCGGTCTATCTGTGCGATGGCCTTTTCCATATTCTCCACGCGGGAGCCGGAGAACTCCTTGTAATACTCCTGCACGACGGCCTTTGCTATCCTGTTCATACGGGATGGCGTCAAGATATAATCCATCGTCCGGGCGACGATGAAGGTTTCCAGCTTATCGCGGCGCTCGGTTTTCTTCTTGCATCCCTTTTTCCGTTTCCGATTGTAGCAGCAGTAATAGGTGTGAAGCGCGCCGGTGTGCGACGTGCCGCTTTCCCCAAACATGGGCGCGCCGCACAGGCCGCACCAGGCTTTCCCTTGCAGCAGATACGGGACGCGAGCCTTGGCAGCGGCGGGAGCATGAGCGCGCCGGTCAAGGCGGGCCTGCACCTTGTCAAACACTTCCCGCGTCACCAGAGGATCGGCGCAGGGCACGACCTTTCCCTGATAGACATACTCCCCTATATAGGTGGTCATGCGTAGGGCATGCTGGAAGGATGTATATGTCAGCGGGTTTCCCTTCCCGTTGCGCACGCCGCGCCGGTTCAGCTCGTCGATGATCTCCTTCTTGGACGTGCCCTTGGCGTACTCCTCAAACACATAGCGGATGATGGGCGCGGTTTTCTCGTCCGGGACAAGGCGGTGGTTTTCCGCCTTGTAGCCGTATGGGATGCTTCCGCCGCAGTAATACCCCTTTTCCACGCTCTCGCGCAGTCCGCGCTTGACGTTCTGCGAAAGATTGGCCGAGTAGTATTCCGCCATGCTCTCCAGCAGCCCTTCCAGGATAATTCCTTCCGGGCTGTCGGTGATGTTCTCTTTTACGGACACGACCTTGACGCCGTACTTTTTCAGACGGGCCTTGTAGATGGCGCTGTCGTAGCGATTGCGGGCGAACCTGTCCAGCTTCCAGACGATCACCATTTCAAACTGGCGCTTGGCCGCGTCCTCAATCATTCGCTGGAAGTCCGGGCGGGCGTCCTTTGTGCCGGTCAGGGCGCGGTCTATATATTCGCCTATGACGGTGATCCCTTGCTGTTTCGCCCAGGCGTAGTTATCATGCAACTGGCCCTCTATGGATTGCTCCGTCTGGCCGTGGGACGAATAGCGGGCATAGATTACCGCTTTCGTCGCGCCGCTTTGGGTTTTAACGGTTTTCATGCGTTTTCGCTCCTTGACAAATAACCCTCGCCGCGCTATAATGGAATAGCAAATCGGACAAGTGGTGTTGGCTGATTTTGCGGCCCGTCCTGGGAAACCGGGGCGGGCATTTTTTTATTGTCTTTCTTCTGCTATCAGATATACGAAGTCACGGTTGCCCATGGTGGCGTATTCGGCATAATAATCATAGTTCCCGGAGTATATGAGGACGCGCCCCCCTTCCTCCATTGATTGCGTCAGCGCTTCTTCCAGCCCGTTTCCCATTTCTTCAAATATGGCGGCTGCATCTTCGACGGCGGATTTCCTTGCAAGGGACGGGCCGACTTCATACTGCGCATCAAATTCAAGGGCGGATATGGCAATTACGCAGCTTGTAGCATACAGCTCATTGTCTGCATCGTCGTCCGACAACGAGTAAAAGGTCATAACCAGATCGTGCAGATCATAGCCGCCGGGATAGACGCCAGCCGTCCCGGCGCTCGTTTCAAACATGAGCAGATCGCCGCTTTTCCACGGCGGAAGCGACGACAACGGGGCTGTGTCAAATTCCAGCCCGTTTTCATGGGCGAATACGGCGAAACGCGAGGCGTACAGCTCGATAAACTCCACAAGCCCGCGCCTATCCGTTTTTTCTGCGGAGGCGACGGCGGGCAGCATCAGCAGCACGAGCACCAGGGCGATTATCTTCTTCATGGGATTTCCCTTCCTTTCCACCATCGTTCCGGGTAGATCACGCCATCTTTGACTTCGTACTTTCTTTTTGCATATCAGGATTGCCCGCAAAAGCGCGGGCTGTGCTCATGAGCATATCCTTCCCCTGGCTGTTCAAAGCACGGAACATGCTCAAAAGGTCGGTTTCTTCCTGTGACAATGTAACTTCTGGCGTCAGCGGGGCCACGCCGAAAATCTGATCCAATGAAACGCCGAGGAAAGAGCACAATTCGGCGAGGTTTTCAATATCTATTGAGTTCGTGCCTTTGAACCAATTGGAAACCGTGCCCTGTGACACCTTCATGTGCTCCGATATATCAACCTGTCGTATTCCCTTTAGTTGGCAGACCTTCTTAATATTCTCTCCTACGGTCTTTCTTATTTCTCCCACAAAATCGCCTCCTTGCGTTGTTCTCTTTGATTATATCGTATCGGGAGGCCCTTTGCAATAAAAAACTTCGGAAATTCTGAATTTTTCTGTTGACAATACGGCGACGCCGAATTATAATGTATCTACACTTCGGAGATTCCGAAGAAAAGAGAGGAGGATAACAGCGTGGTTAATGAACGCATCAGCGCGGCAGTCGCAGACAGCGGCTTGAAGCAGAAGTACATCGCTGACCGTATCGGCATGAGCGAGCCTACTTTCAGCGCCATGCTCGCCGGTAAGCGCAAGGTTGACGTGGATGAGTTTTTCGGACTGTGCCAGGTGTTGAAGAAAACCCCGGAGGAGCTGTACCACTACAAACCAGCCAAGGAGGCTGTGTAATCATGGCGGCGGAAAAGAAGGATGAATACATCCAGATTGGATATACCGCCCTGCGCGATCCCGCTACCGGGGATTATCTGCCTGCGGTGCCGCTGTACATCAAGGCGAGCGACGGCGCGGCGGAGGCCGAGCAGAAGGTTATTGAGGACATCGGCAATCTGTTTGCCATGCGGATGAAAGCCTACATGGACGGATGCAAGGAAGCGGGGGTTGAGGTATGAAGATCATCGCCGTGGATTTTGACGGCTGCCTGTGCGGCGGAAAATGGCCGGACATCGGCGCGCCGCGCCAACAGGTTATCAATGAGCTTATCCGACAGCAGGCCGAGGGCGCGAAGCTGATCCTCTGGTCGTGCCGGGAGGGCGAGCAGCTAAAGGCGGCGGTGATGTGGTGCCTCAATCATGGGCTGAAATTCGACGCCGTGAACGACAATCTGGAGGAGAACAAGGCATATTTCGGAAATAACAGCCGGAAAATCTACGCCACCGAGTATTGGGACGATAAATCCGTGCTGGTTTCCAACACCGACAACGCGACGACGATTGTACGCAGGGAATACCAAACGGGCAGCCTATCCATCAAGAGCTGGCAAAGGACGAGCGTCAAGGTCGTGGACGTTCCCGACGTTTCCCTGTGCAAGCCGGGTGAGATAGCGGTTATACCGGCTCCCTATCAATCCACATGGGAGAGGCTGAAAGGCTGGTGGAAGAAATGGCGCTCCGCATGACCGAGGAGGAATACGCCGAGTTTCAGCGGCGACACAAGCAGCGCATCGTCCAGAAGCCGGACTATTCCGGGCGGGCACAGGCCGCGCCGACGTGCTGCCAGCCCGCACGGGCGTCCGGGGTATCGGTGGCCGATATGGCGAGCGCGGATGTAGGCGACATCGCCGCCGCAATGGCGCGGAAGAACGCGCCGAAACGCCAGAAGTACGGCAATAAGCGGGTGGAGATCGACGGGATCAAGTTTGACAGCCAACATGAGGCGAACATTTACCAGGAATTGATGCTCCGCGTGCGGGCCGGAGAGCTGAAAACCGTCTGCCGCCAGGTGAAATTTGACCTTCCCGGCGGGATCGTGTACGTCGCGGACTTTGTGACCATCAGGCCGGATTTCTCCATTGAAGGGGTGTACGACGCAAAAAGCCCCGCGACGAAGCAAAACCGGGTGTACATCAACAAGAAAAAGCAGATGAAAGCCTGCTGGGGGATCGAGATACAGGAGGTATAGCATGGCCGCGAAGCGCTTTCACATCGAAAACCCGGATCAACTGCGGGAATTGGCCGCTTTCGTGAAGGAAGGAAAGTTGAGCACGATTGCGAGCGTCTGGACGGCGGCGAAGCGCCGGAACGGGACGACACGCTGGGACGATAAAATCTTTGTCGGTTTTTCCGGGGACAGGAACCGCATCGCCGAGGTTGTGCGGATCGACGCCAACAGCGAATTGGTGTACTGCGCGACGCTGCGGTACAACCTGGCGCTCAACTGGTGCGAGAAGAATCTTCGGGAAGTGTACGATTGACGGAGGCGCGAGCTATGGCGTGGTATTGGTGGGTTTTGATCGTGCTGTTTATCGCATGGATCATTAAGACGAGCTGACGCGCTGCGGCAGGTTTGCAGGCGGGCGTGATGATAAGAACCATTGCAGATGATCTTCTTCGTTGGGATTGACCTCCTTAACTATACCGAAAATCACGCCGAACGCACGTCTGGGCGGTTCGATTCCGCCCCGCAGCTCCAGGGGGACGCCTCCGATGTGTCGGGGCCATCGTTAAAAAGTACATCCGTGACAGCCGAGAATTAAGCGCGGCTGGCAGCCGGGAAAGACCGGCAAACATGCGGGCGTGATTGGCTGAAAGATTGCCAATGGCAAACGGCTGAAAGACGCCGCTCCCGGTTCAAATCCGGGCGCTCACACCAGGGGAACAACTTTCTTTCAGGTTACGCAACCCCGCAAACGCCTAACCTGGACGTTGCAGGGACTCGGACGCCGGAGAAGCTACTTTCCGACAAAGCAGCGAAGACGTACAGGCGTGACGTTCGGAGAGCGACGGATGGCAGCCGGGAAAGACCGGCCCATTTTGCCGGATAATGGCGGCCTGTGAGCCGCCGTCCGGCAGCCATGACAGCCCGGAAAGACGGGCATTTGCCAACACCACAAGAAAGGAGGTTGCCATGCGTCCATCTGACGGCATGGATGAAATCAGGATCACAGCGCCGGTGCCCGGAACGTGCCCCGTCTGCGCGACGAAGCACGACGAGCGCGACCCACACGACAGGGACAGCCTGTACTATCAAAACCAGTTCTTCAAGGCGAACAAGCGCTTTCCGAGCTGGTGGGACGCCATGAGCCATTGTACGGACATGACAAAGGCTGTATGGGCGGAGAAGCTGAAAAAGCGCGGGATCATTCTGGAAGCCCCGGCAAAGGGTGGGCAGGATGGGCAATAACGGATGGAAGGACATATCCACCTGTCCGATTGCAGAGAACAAGGAGGACGCGCGCTGCATCATCGTGTGGCACGTCTTTCAAGGGGCCATGGTGTACAGCACCCTCAAAGCCCGCGAAAACCGCTTCAATGTGTACTGGCAGGAGCCGCCGACGGAGTGGATCGACCCGCACGACAGGCTGCCGACCAAGGAGGACGCAGACCCTCAATCCTGCATCCTCGTCATTGACAGTCACGGCGATCTGCGCGTGCGTGGCTGGCATCAGGTGGAAAAGCCCAGCGACGTGCGGAAGTGGGCACCGCGACCCGCTCCGCCGGACAACTACCAGGAATTGCGTGCAAACGCAGATTAGGAGGAAACATGACGGAATTAGCCAACACCGAAACCCAGGAAATCAGCGTGCTTGACGGCCTTGCGATGCAGGCGCGAACGCTGCGCATGAACATCAACATGAATATGTGGCAGCTCGCCCGTGTGTTCACCGAGGCGAAGGAGATCATACCACACGGCCAGTTTGGCAAGTGGGTGGAGGAAAACGCCGACGTGAGCGAGCGCACCGCGCAGGACATGATGGCGGCCTATAAGCGCTTCGGCGGGAAACCGCAGTTTGAAGGGCTGGGACAGGCCAAAACTTTCAAACTCCTGCCCCTTCCCGCCGGGACGGAAGAAAAGTTCATGGAGGAGCACGACGTTTCCGCCATGACGACGCGGGAAGTGCAGGAGGCCGTGAAAAAGGCGCGGGAGGAAGCGCAGGCGGAGATTGACCGGGAGCGTAAGGCCCGCATGGATGCCGAGCGCCGCGCCGAGGAAGCGGAGAGCAGGCCGCCGGAAATCCCCCCGGAACTGACGGACGAGCTGGCAAAGAGCCGGGAAACCATCGCCCAGCAACGGACGGAGGTTGAGCGGCTGGCCGCCGTGGGCACCGAGGCCCTGGCGGAACAGCGGCGGCTTTCCAGGGAAAACGCAGATTTGCATCGGGAAATCCAGGAACGGGACGACCTTCTGGCCGAACAGCAGGAGGACATCAACCGCGCCCAGCAGGAGCTTTTGAACGTTCAGAGCGCCATTGCCAAGGGCGACGCAGAGCGCGTGCCTGCGGATCAACTGACGCCGGATGCTTTCGCGTCCGCCGTGCGGGCGTTTATCGGGACGGTTGCCCGCCTGCCGCACATGAGGATGGTATTTGCCTCCATGCCCTACGACCAGAAGCAGGAATACAGCGTATTGCTGGAAACGGTGGAAAAGTGGGCGGAGGACAGCCGCAAGGTGCTGGAAGCGACGATGATTGACGGGACGGTGATTTACAGTGAGTAAAGAAATGATTCACGTCGAATCGGATAAGGTCGGCGGTCTTGAACACAGCACGGCGCTGGTGCCCGTGGAAACCCTCGGTGAAGTCATTACAGAACTGTTGCGCCCCGTCATGCAGACCATCGGCAAGATGCTGGAAAACAACACGGCGGCCCTGGAACAGCTTTCCGCCGCGCAATCCGTCCAGAATGACCGGCTGGAAGCGCTGGAAAAGCAAATCCGGCTTCAAACGCCGGTTTCCGGGAAACAGGTTTCCTACCTCAACGACGCCATCCGCGCCCGCGCCCGCGATCTGCTGGACAAGCGGGACGTGGACGACAGCAAGGCGACGGTGAAGCTGGGAAACGCGATCCGCAAGGCTGTACTGTCCCGGTATGGCGTTTCCGGCCTGCGGGAAGTCCCGAAGCATGAGTACAACGTCGCCTTGCAGCAGATCGGGATGTGGAGCGATGCGCTGACCGTCCGCGACGTGGTGAAGGAGGCGAGAAAACGTGCTGAACTGGCTGAACAATCTTCGGGTGTGGATGGTGAAGAAGCGCCTGCCCGCCCGTTGGATTAACCGCGTGAGTGCAGTATATCTCCATCTGCTGAAAGGAGCAAGAAAGTATGAAAATCAAACTTGACCCAGGCGCGATCCAGCCGACGCGCGCCCACGACATCGACGCGGGGCTTGACCTGTACGCGCTGGAGGATCGGATCATCGAAGCGAAGGGCGACGCCACCTTCAAGACGGGCGTCCACGTCCAGCTTCCGCACGGCTGCGCGGGCCTCCTGGTGAGCAAAAGCGGGCTGAACGTCAAGCACGGGATCACCAGCACCGGCCTGATTGACGAGGGGTACAGCGGCGAAATCACCGTGAAACTGTACAACCACGGCGGGCGCGACTACACGATCAGGAAGGGCGATAAGATCAGCCAGCTTGTAATCCTGCCCGTGCTGTACGAGCCGGTGGAAATCGTGGACGAGATCGACGGCGGAGAACGCGGGGACGCCGGTTTCGGAAGTACCGGGAGAACATAACCCGCGCGTGAAGGAGCCAACACCATGAGCCAAGTTAATTTCGTTCAACAAATCAACCTGTTCATGGAATTTGGCAGAAGAAACGGTCTGACAAGCTACGAAAGGATGTTCTGGCTGGGGTTGTTCCATGTTGCGAACACATGGGCACAGAGAAGCCCGAACCATGAGTGGCCCGACGACTTTTTCCCGGTGTCAAATTCGGAAATAGCGGCATGGTCTGGTTTGGAAGAAAGAAATATACGGACAATCAGAAACCGGTTTAAGCAAATCGGCCTGGTGGACTTTAAGAAAGGTGATGGCCGCAAGAGCGATCCAGAGTACCGCATTTTTTATCTACGTTACATCGGGTACAAAATTGTACCTGATACGCAGGGAAACGGGGACAGAATTGCACCCGATTGTGTAGGCGATAGTGTAGGTGATTGTGTACCCGATTGTGTAGGCGATACCGCACCCGGTACTGTTCCCGATCTACCGCCGACCAGGGGCAAAAATGCACCTGATTGTGTAGGCGATCCCTTATCTTCTTCCTCTAACCCTGATGTATTTAATATAAATATAAACCAGGGGACGGTAAAAGCAGGAGCAGAAACAAGGGAAAATGCAGGGGAACCGCTGCGCGGGCGCGCGCGGGCGGCGGCCATCGTCGATCAAATGCGGCAACGACAGCGCGGAGGCTTCGGGCTTGTCGATCTGGACAGCGACTTCACTGGCGCGGAGGGGCTTGTACCGCTCCCCTGGGACGACAGGGGGTGACGCGGCATGACGGCAGACGACGCGAACAAGCTGCTGGCATTGGCAAAGGCCAATTACAGCTACGCCTTTAAGACCATGACGAAGCAGGAGAAGATCATGCTGGTGCAAAGCTGGGCCTTCGCCCTGCAAGACATCCCGGCGGATATTGTCATGCTGGCCTTTATGCAACTGCTGACGACAAGCAAGTGGCTTCCCACGGTTGCGGAGATCAGGGAGAAGGTCAAGGCTATGTACTATCAATCTACGTTCAGCGGCACAAGCCTGTTTCCAGACCCGCCGGAGGTTCAAAAGGCCAAGGAATACATTGCGGCAAACGCTTACAGGCTGCGCGGGGACGGCGATTCGCACGAATTGAGCCTTGATACGATCCTGCAAGGGCCGTATATGGCAAACCTGGGCAGCGGTAAAATGGGCTTTTCAGCCATTGAGGACGGGCAGACGATGTATCTGCCGGACACGGAGGACGAGCTATGAACACATTACACATCATCGGAAACCTGACGGCAAACCCGAAAAGCCGGGTGGTGAACACGGCCAACGGCACATCCACCGTCTGCGACTTCACCGTGGCGACAAACCGCTATGTGAAAGGCAAGAAGGTGGCCGAGTATTTCCGGGTGACGCTTTGGGAACGGGCGGCAGACAACGCCATGAAATACCTGACGAAGGGCCGCAAGGTGGCCGTGACCGGCCCTGTGGAGGGCCGCCCCTACATGGGAAACGACGGCCAGCCGAGGGCGAGCATGGAGATTCGCCAGGTGAAGGAGATCGAGTATTTGAGCAGCAGGGCCGAGGACGAGGGCGACCAGGAAGCGCCGCCGCCGGACGATGGATTTGTACCCGTGGACGACGAAGAACTGCCGTTCTGACGAGAGGAGGCCAGCACCATGACGAAGGAATACTGCGACATCTGCGGAGTAGACGTTAAGGGATTTGACCTTAAGGACTTTTTCGGAGGACGAGAATACAGAATTGTTGAGCGCCGAACGTGCGACGACATGAACGACATTCAAAGCCTCACCCTTTGCCGGACGTGCGCGCAGCGCTTGACATACTTCATGCGTAATAGGGCAGAACTGGAAAACAGAATATCAACCATGAGGTTGCGGAACCGCGTCCGCTATCTGTTCCTTCGCCCGCTGAAAACCGAAGATGGAGGCCAGCACCATGCTTGAATTTTCCAGAACGGAGCAGCGAAAGGCACGGAAAGACCACAAGTGCGACGTGTGCGGAAAGCCGATCCTCAAAGGCCGCGAATATGTCTTTGTAAGCCAGAAGTACGACGGGGAGATAAACACCTTTCATCAGCACATCCATTGCGACGCGCTGCTGGAAGCCTATCTGGCCTCCGATTGGTACGACGGCGACGAGTACAGCCTTGATGAAGTTTGGGAGTGGCTTTCCGACCTGTGCAACGACCTGTACCACGAAGGAAAGTGCTCGGAGGAGGACTACGAGGAGAATTGCGACAAGGAACGGTGCTTTGAGTGCCCGTTGATCTTTGAAAAGGTATTAAAGCCGGAGATCAGACGGGCGGCAGAGCATGACGTTCGGGACAACACCAGACAAGAAAACTGACAAGGAGGCCAACACCATGAAATGCAGCAAGTGTCCGTGGAATCCTCCACAGAGCGAAGCAGGAGATTACCCGGATTGTCCAGGGACAGGGAAAGAAACGACGTGGAAAGACGGAGAAGATGGATGCACTCTCACCCGTCGGCAGCTTGAAAAAATGGACGAAGAATACTCGGATTATCTCGGCGACATGGGCGACGATATGGGAATCCAGATGGATTTTGATAACAAAGGCTGGAAGCTGGAAAAAGCCTTGGACGACATGCGCCACATGATCGGTTTGGACATGTTCAAGCATAAGCCATACAGGCGTCACGGAAAATTGTTTTACAAGCCGTATCGCAACTATTGGGCGGGCTTCAACAAGTATCTGGACTATTTTAGCGGGGTGTTAGGGCTTGCGGAAAAGCTGGAACCGGAAGCGTCCGGGAAAATGCCGTATTATTACCTGACACGACGTGGACTTGACTTTTTAGGTCGGCACATCAAAGTGACGATCCATAATGTGAGGGATTGAGTATGGGCAGGAAAACAAAGATTGACTGGTGTGATAGCTCCTGGAATCCGATTACGGGCTGCCTGCATGGATGTCCCTACTGCTACGCGGCGGGCATGGCGCGGAGGTTCGGCGGGAAGATCATCACCGGGCACGACCACCTGTATATTCTGGACGCGCCGATTCGGCGGGAGGATGGGACGATCAACCCCTATCCGTACAGGTTCGACCCGACGTATCACAAGTACAGGCTGAAAATCCCGCAGGACTGGAAGAAGCCGCAGACCATTTTCGTGTGCAGCATGGCGGATATGTTCGGCGAGTGGGTGCCGGATGAATGGATCGACCAGATTTTCACGGCCTGCCTTGCGGCTCCGCAGCACCGCTACATGTTCCTGACCAAGAACCCAAAGAGATACCCGCGCGCCGCGCTGAAAAACATCCTGGTTGCCGAGGATAATTTCTGGTACGGCACATCGACACCGAGGGCCGACGATCCGGCATTTTGGAGCAGGCCGTCACAGGAGGGACGGTATTATCACACCTTCTTGTCCATTGAGCCGATCCTTGAACGGTTTGGCAAAAGCAGCGCACACGGGAGCGTAGCCCTGACGGATTGGGTAATCGTGGGCGCGGAAACGGGCAACAGGAAAGACAAGGTTATCCCGGAAAAAGGCTGGATCATGGAGCTGGCCGAGGAGTGCGACAAGCGCAAGAAGCCCATTTTCATGAAAGAGAGCCTGCGGGCGTTGATGGGTGAAGATTTCCGGCAGGAATTTCCGTGGAAGTGAAAGGAGGCCAACACCACACATGGCAAACAGAGCAGAACGCCGCAGACAGATGCGTGCACACGCCGCGAGCGAGCAACTGAAAACCTTGCAGCCCCAGGTGGAAATGAGCAAGGACGAGCTAAAACGCATCGAGCGGGAATTGAAGGATATTCAAGAGGGCCGCGCGGGCTTTTCGGGCATGATGGCGGCGAACCAGGAGAAATTTCGCCGGAAGATGGAAGTGCGCGAACAGGTGCGCAAGATCATTGAGCACAACGGGATCACCGCACAGGATTTGGACAACGCCCGCGAGGAAGGCCGCCAAGAGGGCTTCCGGCAGGCAGCGGAGCCGATCATCAAGTGCTGTTACGCGGGGATCATCCTTGCGCTGCATGATGAATTTGGCTTCGGAGAAAACCGGGCTTTCCGGGCCATCAAGGCCGTGGACGAGAAGATCATTTGGGCGCTCAATCATTCGGAGCTGTGCGACGAAGTGCTGGCAAAGACCGGGCTTGAACTGCTGCTTGATGAACCGTTTGAACGAGTGCAGAAGATAGAGAAATAAGGAGGCCGACACCACTATGTATTTGCAGATCATGTGCTCCTGCTGCGGACACAGAAGCAGGAAATTCAAGTATGACAGGTTCAGTCGGACGGAACCGGCGGAGGAGATTGTCAATGCGGGATGGGACAGCTTCGGGGATGCTTTCTACTGTCCGAAATGCGTCAAGACATGGGAGAAGCGCAACGGGAAAAACCGGCCCCTATGGGGCAAACAGCACACCAGGGAGCGCGTCTATCAGGTAATGGTCAATGACCTTTTGCGGGAAATCGAGTATCTGCAAAAGGGTGAATATGACCTATGAGCACAAAGCCAACACCCGACGAATTGCTGGTTGCCATACACCGGCATTGCCTGGAGTGCAGCGGAGGCAGCCGGAAGGAGGTACAGAATTGCAGGATCAAGGGATGCAACCTGTACCCATTCCGGCAGGAGCCGACGCGGCAGCGGGAAAAGCCCGCAAAAGGCCAGTTGACACTATTCGATTTGATGAAGGAGAAAAAGGCGTTATGACGGAGTATGAGCTTATCAATCCGAGCGATCCATATACATTTGTTGCGGCAGACAAAGAGGTTGCCGCACTGGTCATTGGGAATTTGAGCCTTTCTTTCGGAGCGGAAACGAAGGACGAGGCCGAGGCGGACAGGGTGCCGATCTTCATGTTTGGCGGCTTCGACGAGTGGTATCAAGAGGAGTTCGGCAGGACGCCGACGGAGGGCATGGCGGCCAGAAAGAAAGAGGTCGGCGACGCGCTGGCGTCCTTCATGCTGGGGCACTTTGAGGACAGGGCGAGATACAACGCCGCCCTGGAGGCCATCGACGATCCGGCAAAGGCCGAGGCTTTCAAGGAAAAATGGCAGGACGGGCGGACGAGCCTTAACAATATCGGAGGCGTGGCACACAGCATCGGAAAGAAGCTGCTGAAAGCGACAGGAAGGATGGAAGCATGAACAGCACGGGAGAAATCGTTGTGGACAATTTTGCTGGAGGCGGAGGCGCGAGCACCGGAATTGAGATAGCCATAGGCCGGAGCGTGGACGTGGCGATCAATCACGATCCTGCCGCCATCGCCATGCACCGGGCCAATCATCCGACGAGCAAGCACTACACGGAAGATATTTGGATGGTCGATCCCGTGGAAGCCTGCGAAGGGCATCCCGTTGGGCTGGCATGGTTTTCGCCGGATTGCAAGCACTTTTCCAAGGCGAAGGGAGGAAAACCCGTCAGCAAGCATATCCGGGGCCTTTCCTGGGTGATCCTGCGCTGGGCTATGACGGTGCGGCCCCGCGTGATTATGATGGAGAACGTGGAGGAAATACAGACCTGGGGGCCGCTGATGAAACGAAAGGACGGAAAGACCGTGCCAGACCCGGCGCGTGCCGGGGAAACCTTCAAGGGCTTTGTCTCCATGCTGACAACCGGCATCGCATTGGATCACCCGGCCTTTCATGAGGCGTGCGATTTCTTGAAGCCGGACGCACAGCAGGCTATGAAGCTGGCTATGGGGCTGGGCTATCACGTCGAACATCGGGAGCTGCGGGCCTGTGATTACGGCGCGCCGACGATCCGAAAGCGCTTTTTTCTGATTGCCAGGTGCGACGGAAAGCCGATTATCTGGCCGAAAGCGACACATGGCGACCCGGACAGCCTGGAAGTGGCGGCAGGGATGAAGAAACCCTGGAAGCCGGTTGCGGACGTGTTGGACTTTTCTCTGCCCTGCCCGTCCATCTTTGCGACGAGCGAGGAAATCTACGAGCAGTACGGCATCCGGGCCGTGAGGCCGCTTGCAGACGCGACCATGCGCAGGATTGCGCGCGGCATCCAGAAGTTTGTCATTGAGAACCCGCACCCGTTCATCGTGAGCGTGGACGGAGAAGATAGAATAGCGCCGAACCTGATCCAATACCACGACGAGCAGGGCGGCGATGTGCGCGGCCAGGAAGTAGACGATCCGCTTATGACGGTGGACGCCAGCAACCGCTACGGGCTGGTATCAACCTTCATAAGCAAATATTACGGCGGGGATAACGTGGCCGCTGGTGTGAACAAGCCCCTGCCGACGGTGACGGCCATCGACCATAACGCGGTGTGCGCCGTGGCCGTGACGCAATTCAACCATTACAGCGTCGGGCAGGAAGTGACGAAGCCGCTGAACACCATGACGGCGCAGACAAACCACTTCGGCGAGGTATGCGCTTTCCTGGTAAAGTATTACGGAAACGGCGATAACGCTGTGCCATGCGACAAACCGGCCCCGACGGTGACAGCAAAGGACAGAATGGGCCTTGTGACCGTGCGCGGGCAGGATTACCAGATCGTCGATATTGGCCTGCGGATGCTGACACCGAGGGAGCTTTTCAATGCCCAGGGCTTCCCGAAGGATTACATCATCGACGTGGATGCGGACGGGAAACCCTATCCGAAATCCGAACAGGTGGCGCGCTGCGGAAACGCGGGGTGCCCGCCGATCCCGACGGCGCTTGTCCGGGCCAATCTGCCGGAGCTTTGCAAGGAGGCGGGATAAATGCCGACAAAAGGCAAGTGCTGGTCTTGTGGGGAAGTCAAACTTCTGTTTGGTACGCCGCTGAAAAAGAACGGCGAAAACGGGATGTACTTTGCCATGTGCTGCGGAGAGTGCAAAAGATTCTTTGAGGCGAAAGCGAAGGAGGGCGACGATGGCAAAGATATACTGCGCTGATGTTGGATGCGCGTTCAACAACGACAAGGGCGTATGCACGGCGAAGAAGGTTGCCCTATCTTGGCATAGCGTTATGACAGTATGGGAGGGGCGGCAGGAATATCAAAGGTGCAAGACGCGGGAAACCAGTAAGGAACACCGGGAGCTTGAAAAGCGGATGGAGGCGCTTATCAATGAGCAGACAGGCAAAGTATAAGCCGGACGAATATAAAGACCTTATGATGCCAACTGACGATATGGACGACTATTTGGAGTGTTATCATAGCAAGCTCGTTAAGGTTCGGAAAGATACGACGTGCCATTATTGCGGGGCTACAATCCACGCGGGAGATCAGGCGCTCGGCGAAAAGTGCTTTATCGACGGTGCGCCGTACTATATCCATGATTGCCTTGACTGTGTGGAAGACGTGATTAAGGGCTGGGATGATAGAGCACAAAATCGCTGGGAGAAACGGGCGAAGAAAGCGGGGTATGTATGAGCGAAGAAGCGTGGAAGGATAGCGGAAACTGCAAGGATTGCAGACGGGCGAAGTATTGCCGGAAGCCATGCACAGCCAACAAGCGTAAGGCCAAAGAGAAAGCGGAGCAGGCGGCGCGGGCCGCCCTGGCAAAAACACGCCGCGAGGACATGATGCTGGCAATCATGGAATCCATGAGAAAAGAGCCTGTACATTTTGAGAGAAAGATCATCATTCACGGGGCGATGATCTACGGCTGCCAGGATTGCGGCGCACGATGGGTTATGTACCTTGAAAAGGGACTGGAAGAAAAGAACTGCCCAGATAGAAAGCCGGTGCCCTTCGGTATTCGATGCCCTTTCTGCGGTGGTTTCCACGGCTACGATATTTCCGGGTATATCCCGCTACCCGATATGGACTATGCGGAACTGCCGGATGGGGAATCGTGTTTCGTAAATCTGCCTGACAGAGATTGCGGGACGCCGAGATACGCAGACCCGCCGAGGAAGTTTTGAACATAGAAAACCGCGAGCGCTCGCGGATTTGGAGGACGGAATTATGAGGCGTATTCTGGCAGAGATTCAAGAGATGATCGGGCGCGATATGGCGGAGGTAGGGCTTCATGCGGACGCCGTAGCTATGAACGGCGAAACATACGAAGCCTTGAAGAAAGAGATCGGGGAACCGCAACCGTACTCCGCGATGTACGCGCTGTCAGGTATTCGGATTTTCATTGACGATGAAATAGAAGCTGGGAAAATCCACATCGGCAGGGCGGATCATTTCAGAGAACGGCTTGCCTACAAAAAGAGCATGAAAAAGCGCCAGTTGGAGGGATGAACCATGAGCAACGAGAAAGCGCCTGCCCAGGGCGGGGCCGTGGAGAAGGAGCAAAGGCCGGTTGAGGTACGCAACAGGGACATCCCTTTGCTGTCCGAAATCCTGTACATCATGCAGATGGTACGCCAGATCGAGGAGCGGCGGGACTGGCAGCGCGACAGAATGACGAACATCACCCAGCACTTGACGGGGATGCCTGGAGGCGGCGGCCTGCCAAAGGGACTTGACAGCGCCTTTGCCATGCTGTCCGAGCTGGACGAGGAGCAGGAAACGCAATGCAAGGAGTACGCGCGGCAGCTCCGCAAGGCTCAAAAGATACTGAACAGCATCGAGAGCCAGACCATGCGAACCTTTGTCATGATGAAGTATGTCATGGACGTGCCGGATGTGAAAATCAGGCAGGAGCTTAACATGACGTGGCGCGGGTTTGACCGGGCGCGGCGGGCCGTGGAGGACGCGCCGAGCATGGCGGCGGTGAAGTGGCAGGAGCGCTATATCGTTGTGCAGAAGGGATAAAAACAGGCCCAAAAATTTTTCCAAAAAGCGGGTTGAAATAAAAAGCCGAATGTGCTATTATGATAACGTCGCCAGAAGTGGAAAGCGGACAACACATCGTTGCCCGCTTATTTTTATGCCCGTGAGGGGGGTGGAAACGTGGCAAATCCGAGCATATACCTGGAAATCGACGCCAGCGAATTGCAGGATAAGGTGAACGCGCTGAAAGCGGTGGTTACGCCGGAGCGGTTTAACCAGATCATGTATTCCATCTTCCAGCGGACGGGCGGCCATGTGAAGATGATCCTGCGGCAAGACCTTCCCCATGAATACCACGTTAAGGCGGGGCAGATCAGCAGCGCCGTGGGAAACGCGAAAATGACATCCAGCGCGGGCGGCCTGGGATGCACTATCCCCATCCGGGACAGCCGGGGCAGCATCGGCGGACGGTACAGCGCCAGCGGCGGCGCGCACGGCTGGAACAGCCTGCGGAGAAAATACCGCGTCAAGGGCCGCGTCGTCAAGGCGGGCGTGAGCACGCTTCCGGCCACCATGGGCAGCTACGGCGGCCAGCCTCCTTTCCGTAACCTGGGAAGCAAGCTGGGCGGCCTGACCTTCACCCGCGCCGGGAAACGGCGCTTCCCCATCAAGAAGGTTGTCGGTATCGCCATTCCGCAGATGCCCATGAACCGAAGCGAGGCGGAAGTGCAGAAGGACATCCTGGAGTACATGAAGCAGCGCATCGAACATGAGTTTATGCGGGCTATGAGGGTGTAAGCATGGCGATTCCTGGCATGACAAAAAAAGAGCTTGCGCAGATCGCAGGCTATACATACCGGCGGTTGTACGACATAGACCGGGATCAACCGCAGGAAAAGAAACTGTTTGTAGAGAGCGAGGGCGGCAAGTACGACCTCGCTATTTTTGTGCAGCGGTGGGTTGATTACAACGTCAACAATGAAGCCTCCGAAGTGGACGACCTGGACACGGTAAAGGCGCGGCATGAAGTGGTCAAGACGCAGAAAACCGAGCTGGAAGTAGCCCGGATGCGCGGCCAGTTGATCGACGTGCAGGACGTGAAGCGGCTTTGGGGCGACATCGCAAACACCGTCATGCAAAACATGATCCACCTTCCGAGTAAACTTGCCCCCATGCTGCTGATGCAGGATAACGCGGAAGTGATCGCGGACATGATCGGCAAGGAAATCCGCGCAGCGCTGGAGGAAATCGCCGATACTCCCCTGCCAACCTACGCGGCGGAGGAGAGCAGCGAAGAAAGCGAGGAGGAGGGCGACGAGGAGGTATAACGCATGAGCGCCATAGCCGAACTCGCCCGATACACCTATTCGATGTTCCGGCCCCCGGCACAGCAAACGGTGTCGGAATGGGCGGACGCAAACCGCGTGCTCGTTTCGGAGAGCAGCGCGGAACCCGGCGCATGGCGAACTGACCGCGCCCCCTATCAGCGGGAGATTATGGACGCCTTCACCCAGCCGGGAATATGGCAGATCGTGATTATGGCGAGCGCCCAGGTGGGCAAATCCGAAATCGAGCTGAACATGATGGGGTGCGCCATCGACAACGACCCCGGCCCGATGCTCTACATTCAGCCGACGGACAAGGTGGCGGAGGACTATTCCAAGCGGCGTATCGCCCCCATGATCCAGGCGTGCCCGACGCTGCGGGAAAAAGTGTTCAAGGCGCGGAGCCGCGACGCGGCAAACACCATCAGCATGAAAACCTTTCCCGGCGGCAGCCTTGCCATCATCGGGGCCAACAGCCCCGCCGACCTATCCAGTAAGCCGGTGAGGTACATCTTCATGGACGAAACAGACCGCTTCCCGGCCAGCGCCGGAACAGAGGGCGACCCGCAGGAATTGGCCGAGCGCCGAACCGAAACTTTCCGGCATAACCGCAAGATAGTTAAGACCAGCACGCCGACGATAAAGGGGAAATCCAAGATTGAAACGGATTACATGAACGGCACACAGGAGGAATGGCATACCGAGTGCCCGCATTGTCACACCTACAACTACATCCGCTTCGCTGACATCCACTTCGAGAAAGAGGACTATGTGAACGAGGGCGGCGACGAGGATTATCACGTCAAGGTTGTAACGTGGCGGTGCCCGACGTGCAAGCGCGACATCGGCGAATACGAGTGCAAGCGCCTGCCTGCCAAATGGGTGCAGAAGAACCCGAAAGCCATTCAGAACGGCATCCGCTCCTTCCGCCTCAACGCCTTTATGTCGCCCTGGAGCGACTGGAAGGATATTGTCTGGAAATTCCTCAAAGCCCATAAAGACCCGGAGAAGCTAAAGACCTTCTACAACACGATTTTGGGCGAAAGCTGGGAGGTACACACCAACAGCGGACTTGACGAAACGCTGTACAAGCGCCGCGAGCACTACGACGCGGAGGTGCCGACGGGCGTTCTGCTGCTGACAATGGGCATGGACACGCAGGATAACCGCCTGGAATACGAGGTTGTGGGCTGGGATCGGAACGGGCAAAGCTGGGGCATCAGCCGGGGCGTGATCCCTGGACGGGCCGACGCTCCCGGCGTTTGGGAGGAAGTGGACGCACTGCTGGATCGTGAATGGCGGCTTGCCAACGGCATGAAAATGAAAATCCTTGCGACGTTCATTGACTCCGGCGGCCACTTCACGACGGCCATATACAAAGCCTGTGCGAAGCGGGCGAGCAAGCGCATCTGGCCTATCAAGGGCGAGAAGGGCGAAGGAAAGCCGGAGTGCCGCCCCATGAAGCGCGGCCAGGGCGAAGGTGCTAAATTCATGCTGGGCGTTGACGCTGGCAAGGAGGGCATCATGTACGAGGCCGCCGTGGAGGAACCCGGCCCCAACTACATGCACTTCCCCATCGACTACCGAGCAGGCTATGACATGGAGTATTTCAAGGGCCTGATTTCGGAGCGGATGGAGATACACCGGCGCGGCGGCCAGGGCGTGATCGTATGGGAACAATTCTACGAGCGCAACGAACCGCTGGACTGCCGCAATTACGCGCGCATGGCCTACCGCTACTTCCATTGGCGGTTTGACGAGCTGGAGCGCATCGTGAACGGCATCGAGGAGCCGAAGAAGATCATCACCAAGACCGAGGAAACCAAGCGGAGACAGCGCCGCGTGGTGAGCCGGGGAATCCAAGTATAAAAGGAGCGTGAAAGCATGGCGGCAATCTCCGCATACACGCTGGCGGAAGCCAGGGAAATGCTGGAACTGTGGAAAAGCGCCGAAAAGGCTTTGGCGAGCGGACAGGTGACAAGCTACCGTGTGGGCACGCGGGAATGTACGCTTGTTGACATGGAGGACATCAGGGCCGCGATCAACTATTTCGGCAATCTGGTGGAAGCCCTGTCCGGCGAAGTGAGAACCAAGCGCGTGACCCGCGTGGTGCCGCGCGATCTGTGAGGAGGGCGTGACGGATGAACGAAAGACCGAAATTCAGAGAGCGCGCCCTTTACCTGTTCAGCCCAAAGCGCGGGAATGACGCCTATAACAAGCGCCTGCGCGAGGAAAGGGCCAAGGAGCAGGGCACGGCGGAAAGCCGCGAGAGGGGCCGCAGCGGCCCGCGTATGAGCTACGCGAGCCACGGGGCCAGCCAGACGCTCAACAGCCTGGTCGGCTGGATTGTGGACGCGGGCAACGCGGAGGACGATATTGACCTCCAAAGCTCCACCCTACGGCAACGGGCGCGCGATCTTTACGAGGGCGGCGGCCTTGCCAGAAGCGGGCCGGAAACCCTGACAACCTCCGTTGTGGGATGGGGCATCCAGCCCAAGCCCAAGATTGACGGCGCTTTCCTGGGCATGACGGACAAGGCGCGGGAGGAAGCAGAGCAGGCCATCCTTCGGGAGTGGAAGCTGTGGGCCGACAATACCATGTGCGACGCGCAGCGGCAGCAAAACTTTTACGGATTGCAGCAGCTCGCTTTTCTGTCCGTGCTCATGTCCGGGGACGTGTTCGCCCTGTTCGGGATGAAGCCAAACAAGCGGACACCCTACCAGACCACCATCCGCCTTTTGGAGGCAGACCGCATCTGCAACCCGGACAGCTCCGGCAGCAGCGAGAGCACGGAAACCGAGAGCGGGGGCCGGATCATCGACGGCGTGGAGATCGACAAGGAAGGGGCCGTAATCAAGTATCACATCGCCAGCCGCAGCCCGAACGCGGGCAACGACAGCAGCGAATTGAAGTGGACGCCCATTGACGCCTACGGCAAGGACACGGGCTACCCGAACATCCTGCAAGTCATGACCTACGAGAGGCCGGAGCAGAGGCGCGGCATCCCCTTCGTTTCGGCGGAGATCGAGCTTATCAAGCAATTCACGCGGTACATGAACGCGGAGCTTGCAGGAAAGGTTGTTTCCGCCATGCTGACGCTGTTTATCACGTCCAAGGAGGACGACGGCAAGGCGGGCATGGAGGACGCGGTAAACGAGGACGAGAAGGTTACGGACGACGAGCTGAAATTGGAGCTTGCCCCCGGCGCGATCTATGATCTGCCGCCCGGAAAGGACGTAACCACCGTTGACCCGAAGCGCAGCGACACGCAGTTTGAGAGCTTCGTCAACACCTGTATTACCGTGATTGCCTCCTCTATGGGCATCCCCAAGGAAGTGCTTATCAAGAAGTATGAGAGCAACTACACGGCAGCCCGCGCCGCGCTGCTGGATTTCTGGCGGACGGTGAGGGTGTACAGGACGCGGTTCAATACCGCTTTCAACCAACCGATCTACGAGCAATGGCTTTCCGAGGCCGTGGCAACCGGACGCATTGACGCGCCCGGTTTTTTCGACGATCCAGCCGTGCGGCTCGCCTGGTGCGGGTGCAGTTGGATGGGCGCGAGCATGGGCCATGTTGACCCGCTGAAAGAGGTCAACGCGGCGGAGGTTCGCATCCGCAACAACATCACCACCGAGGAACAGGAAGCCATGGAATACAACGGCAACGACAGATCGGCCATCGTGCGGCAGCGCAAGAAGGAAATCGCCGAAAGGGCCGAAATGGGCGGAGCCGCGCAGGAGAGCGACAACGGCCAGCAGGCCGACGACGAGGAGAAAGAGGAGGACGAGGAGTAATGCCGAGAGATATTTTCAGACTGGCATACAACGTCCACATGGAGGCCGAGAACAGCGACACGGCGGAAGTGATGCTGTACGGCGAAATTGTGGAGGACGGGCCGAAATGGTGGAAGTGGAGCGAGGAGGACAAGAGCGCCGCCGACTTCGACAAAGCCATCAAGGACGTGCTGAAAGCCGGAGCCAAGAAGCTGCTGCTTCGGATCAACAGCCCCGGCGGCGTTTGCACGGAGAGCGTCGCCATGCGGAGCATCCTTGCCAATGCCGGATTTGAGGAAATCAACATCCGCATTGAAGGGATGTGCGCCAGCGCGGCGACGGATATTGCCACCCTGCCGGGGGCACACGTCGCCATTGCCGAGGGAAGCGAATACATGATTCACAACCCCTGGTGCTACGCGCTGGGCAACGCCAACGAGCTTGAACACACCATTGACCGGCTCCGCAACATCGAAAAGATGTCGCGGGGCTTTTACATGAAACGCACGGGGCAGGCCGAGGAGCAGATCAAGGACTGGATGGACGCGGAAACGTGGTTCACGGCGGATCAGGCCGTGGAATACGGCTTCGCGGACGAGGTTCTGGAAGCCGAGGTCAAGGGCGAAACGCCCGCCGCCGCGTGCGTGACGAGCCGCGTCATGGCGACCATGCGCAACCTGTACAAGGCCGTGCCGGAACAGATTGCCGAGAAGGACACCGAACCGGCGGCCCCCACCCCTACCGTCAGTCACGAAGCTCCAGTTGCCGGGGCCTCGACTGAAATAAATCAACACGAGGAGGAACATGACACCATGGACATCAAGGACATCAACGTGGATCAGCTTCGTGCGGAAAACCCGGCGCTGCTTGAGCAGATTCAGCAGAGCGCGGTTGCCGCCGAGCGCGCGCGCCAGGACGAGATCGACGCCCTGACCGATCCGGGCTATGAGGAGCTGGCCGCCCAGGCCAAGGCCAACGGCACCAGCCCCGCCGACTTCGTGAAGCAGCTCGTCCAGGCCAAGAAAGCCAAGGGCGCTGGCTTCATGGCCGCGCGGCAGCAGGAAACCGCCCCCGCGCAGAACGTCCCCGGCGGAGAACCCGCCAGCAACCATAAGACCGAGGAACAGGAAATCCAGGACAACGCGAAGGCCGTTGCCGAGTATGCCAAGCAGTACGCGGGCAGCGGCAACGAAACCATGTTCTGATTTCCGGCCAGAAGAACGTAAAGGAGGACATTAACAATGGCTGAAATCTATGGAGTGATCGGCACCAGCACCCCCGTCAATCTGCTGGCCGACCCGCAGGGCGCGGACAAGATCGCCATTCCCTGCGAACCCGGCAACGGCGACATTCCCGCCGGTACGCTGATGTACCGCAAGGCTTCCGGCCTGTGGGCACCCGCCGCCGCCGCCCAGGTTGTGAACACCAACCAGCTCGCGGTGCTGAAAGAGGCCGTCGCCTCCGGCAACGCCCCGGCTTCCGGCGTAACTGCCGTTGCCGAGGACGGCCTTGCCTATCGCGCGGGCTGCTTCATCGACGGCGTTGTGAAGCTGGCTGCCGGTGCGGCCCTGACCGACGCCCACAAGGTGATCCTGCGGCAGCAGGGCATCGTGTTCGACAAGAAGGAGAGCACGACCACCTTCACCAACACCGTGACCGGCTCCTGATAAGGGCCGAAACAAAGCGAAAGGAGATTAACCGACTATGGATATTTATTCCACCCGTGCGCAGCTCGCGGCTATCGAGCTTCTGCCCCGCGAGTATTCCGCGCTGTTTGACTTCTTCTGCCGTGACGCTGGCACCGTCGAGGACGAAAAGGCCATCTGGGACTTCCGCAAGGGCAGCCGCCGCATGGCTCCTACCGTGCGCCCCGGCGCTGGCGGCGTCCTGATGGATCGCGACGGCTACGAAACCCGCGAAATCGGCTTCTGCTGCGTGGCCCCGGAGCGCATTATCGAGGACAGCAACCTCAAAGGCCGGATGTTCGGTGAGCGCGTGCTGGGCGCTATGACGCCCCAGGAGCGCGAGCGCAAGATGATGGCGAAAGACCTTGTGGACATGCGCAAGGCCATTCAGCGCCGGTATGAGTGGATGGTGCGCCAGGTGATCCTCACCGGCAAGCTGTCCGTGTTCAACTACACCAACGAGGGCCGGGGCATCGAGGCGAGCATGATTGCCGACTATGGCTTCACCAACAACTATGTGCCCCAGACCAAATGGGATCAGGCCGGTGCGAAGATCGACGCCGATATGCGCAGCATCTTCGATCTGGTGTACGACGGCCTGGGCTATGTGGATCGCATCTTCATGGCTCCCGACGTGGCGGACGCCATGATCGACAACAGCAAGTATATCAAGCAGTTCGACGGGCGCAACATCGACATGGGCAAGATCAACACCCAGTATCGCGGAAGCGGCATCCGCTTCATCGGCTGGAACAGCGACGGCGTGGAGATGTACAGCATGAGCGGCACCTTCATCGACGACGACGGCACCGCCAAGGCCGTGATCCCGTCCGGCACCCTGATTGCGGGCAGCGCCGACATGCTGAAAATGTATTTTGGCCCCGTGACCCAGGTCGAGGAACCGGGCGTGAACGCCCAGCACAAGACCTACATCAAGAAGCAGGTGCCCCTGCGCTACGGCAGCATCGACGGCAATTCCATCAAGAACCGTCTGACTTCCTGCCCGACTGTCGTCCCGGAGAATGTGGACGGCTGGTGCGTGGCGACGGTGCTGTAAGGCAGAAAGGAGAAAGCCAGAATGTATATCGCCATCAAGTATATCGGCAAGAAATATACACCCGGCGAAATCCTGCCTGATAATCTGCCCGCCGATGAGGTGAAATGGCTGCTGGAGGCAGGCGCGATCCGCAAGGCCGCGCCTGCTCCCGGACGGCCCGCCGCGCCGGAGGAAACCGAGGAGGAGCCGGAGGGCACCGACGAGCCGGAAACCCCCGCCGCGCTTGACGACGAGCAGGAGCCGGAAGCCGCCGAGGAGGAACCGCAGGACGAGGAGCCGGAGGACGAGATCGACGAGGAGGCGGAGGCCCCCGAAATCGACGTGATGGACGGCCTGGTAACTGCCCCCGCCGAGGAGAAAAAGCCTGCCCGGACGGCGGCCCGCAAGAGCGCCGGAAAGGCGGCGAAAGGAGGTAAAACCAAGTGAAGGTTTTGGAACTCCGCAGCAAAAAAGTCATTGAAGTCAATGACAGCTACGGCGCGCGCATGATCGAACAGGGCAAGGCCGTGATCCCGTCCAAGGACGAGCCGCAGGAAGCCCAGGAAATGCCCGCCGAGGAAGCCGCCGAGGAGGCGGAAGCGCCTGCCAGGGAAACCAAGGGCGCGAAGAAGAAGTAAACCGTGGCGCTGAAAGATCGAATCGCCGAGGACATCAACCGCGTGTTCCTGCAAATGGATCACTTTGCGGAAACGCACTACTGGAACGGCGAGGAAATCACCTGTGTACCCGATGAAGAAGAAGCGCTGAAACGCAAGAACAACAACGTGAATGATATTTCCTGGGATTCAAACACCCGGAAAATCCTTATTCACGTCAACGAAAGCGAGTTCCCCGGCGGAGAAGCGCCGGAGCCGAACACCCATGTTTTCTTTGACAGAAAGCCCATGCGCGTGCTGGATGTCAATATCAACATGGGGATGCTGGATATTCTGCTGGAGGCGCGCGATCCGAGGGAGGTCATGTAGCAATGCGGTTTTCTGAAAGGCTTACCGGCCTTAAAAAATGGACGTACAAGGAGCTGTGCAAGGGCCGCATGATGAAAGCCCCCGCCGAGAACATGGACATTGGCACCATCAACCGGCAGGAGCCGCCCGTGTACCTTGCATGGGCACCGGCGCGGGTGGACAAGGCGGGCAATCTGAAAGAGATTCCGCTTTCCACCGTTCCCGGCATCCTGATTATGCCCAACCAGACCTACGCGAAGTACATGGAGGAAAAGCGGTTTGACCGCTACAACAACGTGCACAGACCGCAGGAAATGGGCCAGCACCTTGCCGTCAGCATCCTTTTCAGCGTATATGAACCCGGCGTCCGGCTTCCTGGTTTCGTGGACAGCGTGGGCGAAAAGGGCGCTGGCCTTGATACGTCCCTCATTCTGGAGGGTACGGAGCAGGGCCTTTTTACGCTGATGAACTGGATGGACGACTGTATGGAAAAGCTGCTGGGACAGAAGATGATCCCGAAAACAGACCTTTTCGTGCAGGAGGACACCGTAACGTACAGCCTGTACACGGATCAAAGCTACGTCGTGGACAGGCGGCCCATCTATTACGGGTTTGTGAACGTCGTCTTTGGCTGCCATGTCAACGAGGGCTACAACCCGGACATTGAAAAACTTTTGTAAGTGAAGGAGGAATTAACCCATGGCTGATTACAAGCATGGCGCGTATGGCGTTATCCAGGCTGTCGGTTCCCGCGTGGCGGACGAAAGCCAGGGCGCTATCGTTTACGTTGGCACGGCCCCCGTGCATAACGTGGAGGGTGGCGCGAACAACGTCAACAAGCCTATCGTCGTGAACAACATCGCCGAGGCGCGGAAGTATTTCGGCTACTCTGACGAGTGGGACAAGTACACGCTCTGCGAGGCGATGCACGTCCATCTGGAAAACAAGGGCGTCGGCCCCCTGGTTTTCATCAACGTGCTGAATCCCGCGACCCACAAGGCCAGCGAGGCGGGCAACGTGAGCAAGACCCCGGAAAATGGCCGCGTCACCATCCCCGCCGCCCAGGACATCATTCTGGACAGCGTGGTTGTCAAGAGCGGCAACACCGCCAAGATCAAGGGCACCGATTACGCGATTGCGTACAACGTCGAGAAGAAAACCATCACCATTTCCGAGCTGACCGCCGGGGCGCTGGGGACTTCTGCCCTGACCATCACCTACAACACCATCGACGCGAGCGCCGTCACCATGGCGGACGTGATCGGTGCGTCCGACGGGCTGGGCCTCAACACGGGCATCTTCGCCATCAAGAACGTGTACCAGCTCACCGGCTACATCCCCGCCTATCTGGCGGCCCCCGGCTTCTCCTCTGTTCCCGCTGTCCATGCGGCGATGTATCAGAACAGCGTGAAGGTCAACGGGCATTGGGACGTGTACATGTTCGTCGATCTGCCCATCGTGAACGGCGAAACCCCGCTGACCCTGGACACGGCCAAGACCTACAAGAACGGCAACGGCTACACCAAGGAGAACGAAACGGTATTCTTCCCGCTGGCGCAGGGCACCGACGGCAAGATTTACCATCTGTCCGTGCTGGCCGCCGCCAACTTCCAGGAGCTGCTGCTTGCCCAGGACGGCATCCCCTACAAGACCGCGAGCAATACCGATTGTTCCCTCATCGAAAACCTGTATCTGGGCGCTTCCAACACCGGGCGCGTCTATGACGACAGCATTATCAACGAGAAGCTGAACAAGAACGGCATCGCTTCCGCCGCGTATGTGGGCGGACGCTGGGCCATCTGGGGCTGCCACAGCGCCGACTACGACCAGGACAACGGCGACCAGATCAACGTCGCGGAAACTAACCGCATGATGCTGTACTACATCAGCAATGATTTCCAGCATCGCCGGACGCCCGACGTTGACAAGCCCATGACGGCGAATGATCTTCAGACCATCATCGCCGAGGAGCAGACCCGCGTTGACGCGCTGCTGAACATCGGCGCGCTGACCCGTGGCGTCGTGACGCTGAACGCGGACGCGCAGGCTCGCAGCGACATCATGAACGGCGACTACTCCTTCCTGTTCGACATCACCACGACCCCGCTCGCAAAGAGCCTGACGGCTATCGTCAACTGGACTGACGAGGGCTTTGTCACCTACTTTGAGAGCATGGGCGACTAAGGAAAGGAGGGACTGAACAATGCCGCAGAAGGTTTATTGCAACATCGAGAAGCACCGCATCCTGGACAATAAGCGCGAGATCGAGGACGTGACCAAGTTCGGCCTGCCCACGATCCAGCACCCCACGACCACCGTCAAGAGCGCCGGAATGGCTATGGACGTGGATATGCCGGATGTGACCCATCTGAACGCGATGGACTTCACCATCTACCACAACAACGGCGTCAACTGCCAGTACCTCGCGGAACCCGGCAAGCACTTCATCGAGGCCCGCACGGCGCGCCAGCGCTATGACGTGCCCAAGGGCGAAATCGCCCATGAGAGCGTGAAGTTCCGCATCACCTGTGTACACGTCGAAACCCAGAAGGGCGACGTGGAAACCGGCAACCCCTACGGAAGCACCGAGAAATACTCCGTGCTCCGCTATGAGGAGGAAGTCAACGGCAAGGTGACGATCATCGCCGACGCGATGGCGGGCCTTATCAAGTTCAACGGTAAGGATTGCACCAGCACCGTTGACAATCTGCTGAAATAAGCAGGAAGCCAACACGACAGACGGGGAAAAGCGCGAGCGCTCGCGCTTTTCGCTTTTCCCCGCCTGATTTTTCAGAAAGGAATTGTCCAATATGGAAAACGAGAAGCATTTGACGCCGATGCAGGCGGCAGCCACCCCGGCGGAGAAGCCCCAGGAGGCCCCGGCGGAGCAGACGGCGAAGAACCCCACGGAGCAGGCGACGGAACAGCCCCAGCCCACGCGGGAGGAGCTGCAAAAAATCATGAAGGAAAAGATGGAGGAGGTACGGCGCAGGACGGAAGAAGCCCAGGTTGCCATGAGCCAGGGCAAGGGCAGGCTGACGCTGGAAACCCCCATCAAGAGCGGTGACGAGGAAATCACCGAATTGATCTACGACTTTACGGCCCTCAACGGCATGGAATATACCGACGCGATGGACAGCGATCCAAACGCGACGGGCAATTACCGCATTACCTACCGACAGGCGCTTTCCCTGTTCGCCAAGGCGGCGGCGAAGCAGACTGACCGGCTGGATATGCAGGACATCGTATCGCAAATCGGCGTGACCGACGCGGTGGAGGGCGTGCAGCTTGCAACCCTTTTTTTCAACGCATCGACGCGGGCGGGCCGTCTGCGTATCTCGAAAAGGTGATCCTTGCCGGGATGGTAACGCACACGTCGATTGTAGATCTGATGCAGATGGAAATACGGCGCTTTTACCGGGTGCTCGTCGCGGTGTGCGACGTGCTGGACAAGCGCAAGAACAATCATTAAGCGGCGGCGGGGCATCCTCGCCGCCCTTTCTTTGCAGAAGGGAGGCGGCAGCGTGGAGATTTACTACCAGGGCGCGGACATCACGGGCATGGTACAGGTTCGGAAGTGCATCGCGCGGGACACCAGCGGCGGGCGCTGCGACAGCCTGGAAATCGAATTTGACAACGCCGCCGGATGGTACAACTGGGGGCCGGAGGAGGACGACCAGATCATTGTTTCCCACAACGGGTATGATACGGGAATTATGTATCTGAATACGGTGCTGCCGGAGGACGGGCATTTCCGCATCCTGGCGACGGCGCTTCCCTGCGCGGCCCGAAAGAAGCAATACAGGAGCTTCACGGGAAAGACCATCGAGGAGATCATGCGGGCCTGCGGCATGGCGTCGGGGATGGATTTTGCCATCTTCGGCATCGACGGGCAGGCGGTGATCCCATACATCCAGCAGGAGAACGAGAGCGCGGCGGCGCTCCTTTACAGGCTGCTGAAATTTGAGGGCGCGGCGCTGAAATGCGTAAACGGGCGCTATACCGCCATCGGAATTTCCTACGCGCAGACGCGGCCCGCATACCAGACCATTGAAATAGGCGCGAAGCAGGCAGGGACGGAATACCGGCGAGGCGGAGCGACCTACAAGAGCGTGACCGTCAAGACGCCGTTTGCCAAGGCGACGGCGGAGGACTTGCTTGTGGCGAGCACGCACCAGCAAATCACGATCAATCTACCGGCCAGAAACGACATCCAGGCTGGACGATGGGCGCGGGGTGTGCTGATGCACCACAACCGGCAGGCGGAAACGCTGACCATCGAGAGCGAATTTAACCCCGGCTTTTCCTCCATGACGCGCATCGACATCGTGGGCGGCACGGACGCAACCGGGGACTGGATCATTGAGGAAGCAGAGCACGACTTTTACAACCGAAAATCCAGGGCGAAGCTGTACAGGTGTATCTACACCATCCAATAGCAGGAGGCGGAGCATGGACAAAGGCGTGAGCATAGAGCGCGGCTACATTCTGGATGTGGCGGCGGACGGGGCCTATTATGTGGCCTCCTATGACCGGGACGGCATCGAAACGCCCCCGATCAAACCCATAGACAGCAGCACCTACGCCAAGGGCGACATGGTGTATTTCTTTCTGTTCCCGGATGGCACGGGAAAAATACTCTGCGGGGAATGACCGCAGGATAAAAGGGCGGTGAGATTGTGGCGAGCCAAACGCTTGAAACCGTTATTGCGATAAACGCGCGAGTAGGTAACGGTTTTTCCCAGGTAGGCGCGACGTTGACCGAACTCGGAAGCATGGTAAACGGCGTCAGCCAGCAGCTTATCAACTTCGGCAAGGACAGCGTAAACGTCTATCGTGAATACGAAAAGAGCATGGCGGACGCCCAGGTGGCCCTTTCCACCACCTACGGACGGGGCACACAGCAGCTTAACACCGTCATGAGCCAGCTTGACGTTGCGGCGACGGAGTGGGCCGCGACGACGATCTTCCACACAAACGACGTAGCAAACGCCATATCCGAGGCGGCACATGCAGGCTGGGATTTCGACCAGATCATGAGCGGCATCCCGGCGGCGATGCAGCTTGCCCAGGCGGGCGGGCTTGACCTGTCCGAGGCGGTAAACTACATCGTCAAGAGCACCAACGCGGCGGGCATCGGATTTGAGGACATGGGCCACTTTATCGACCTGTGGGCTTTCGCGGCGAACAGCAGCGCAAGCACCATCGGCGAATTTGGCGACGCCATGCTGCGCATGGGCAGCACGATGCGCTTTGCGGGCAACACCGAGGAGCTTATGACGCTTATCGCCGTGACGGCGAACGCCGGTTCCGTCGGCAGCGAAGCGGGCACCATGATCCGCAACTCCATGATGCGCCTGATTGCCCCGACGGACAAGGCCGGAAAGGCCATGGCGCAGCTCGGCGCGACCAGCACGGAAACGGCGTCCATCCTGGGCGACGAGGCGCTGGCGGCAGCCAACGCAGAGCTGGCAGCCCACGGATTCAGCGCGTTTTATCAGGACGGGCCGCAAAAGGGCCAGATGAAGAACGTGCTGGACATCTACCGGGAGCTGTACGTCGCCCTGGGCGACATTGCGGGCGGCTATGAGAACATAGACCGCAACGGCGATGCGCTGGGCGTGCTTTCCGCCATCTTCCCGACCAGAACCATCACCGAGGCATTGACCCTGCTGCGAGGCGCGGCGGAGGGCTACGACGGCCTGTACGAAGCCATGCGCGGCGGCGACGCCGAGGGCTACGGCCAGTATGCCGCAGAAACCATGATGGACACGCTGGACGGCAAGATTGAAACCTTTGAAAGCAAGGTGGAGCGCCTAAAGCAGCTCGTCGGCGAGGAGCTTTCCGGCCAGGTAGAAACCGCAACGGGATTTATCGGCAGTATGGTGGACAAGATTGCCGAACTGCCCGAAGAACAGCTTTCCGCGCTGGTGACGGGCCTTGAAGTGATCGCGGCGGCTGGCCCCGGCCTGATGCTGGCGGGCGGCGCTTTCCGCATGATCGGCTATCTGCTGACGCCTGCGGGCGGCATCGGAATGGGCCTTATCGCCCTAACAGCGGCGGCGGCGGCCATCCAGCAGTTGGAAGAAGCGGATTTCGCAAAGAACTTCGGCAACATGGAGCTGGACACGCAGGGCATCCAGAGCTACGTCAAGAGCTTGGGCGAAGATTTCAAGGCCGCCTATACAGAGGTTGACGGCTTCAAAACCGCCCTTGATAACGCGGTTACGAGCTACCAGACGGCCAGCAGCACGTTCAGCGCGACCCTGTTCCAGGACATGCTTACCAACACGAAGCTGACGGAAGCGGACAAACAGCAGCTTCAACAGCTCGGTATCGACATGTACACCGCCGTACAGGAGGCCATCACCCAAAGCACGGCGGCCAGCATGAGCTACTGGCAGACGCTTTTCGGCGGCGACGGCACGGCGGAATACGATCCGGCCTACGCACAGATTATCGAGCTGACAAACCAGGCATACGAGGACGCATTGGCCGAGGCATCCAGCATCAGCGAGGGCCTGCGAGCGGCCATGACGAGCGCCTTTGCAGACGGACAGATCAGCAACGACGAATATCAAAACATTCTGTCCTATATGCGATCCTACAATGACGCCATTGCCCGCGCGGCAGCCGAGGCCCAGAGCGAAGAAGATTATATCAAAATGGGCAAGTGGCTGAAACAGGCCCAGGGCGCGAGCCTGGAGGACATTCAGACGCTTGCCACAACGGCGACCAGCGAACGCGACCAGATTCTTGCAGATCAGGAAGAACGATTCCAAACCGAGTATTTCCGGGCGCAGTATCGAGGCGCGGACGCCGAAACCCTGGCGCGGGCCGAGGCCCTGCATCGGCAGGAGCAGATGCGCGTAAACAGCGCGTATGACGATTTCCTGTTTACTCTTTGGGACAGTCAAATCCAGCAGAGCGGGCAGAGCGAAAACTATGCCAAACTTGCTACCTGGGCGCAACAGTACCTAAACGGAACGGTTGACGCGCAAACGGCGCTTGATACCATCTATGGCATCATGGGCGGCTCCCGCTATTCAGATACGGGCGGAAGCAACGACACAGACCGTGGACATCTTGGCCGAATGATGGGCTATATGATTGCCAGCATGGGCGGTGAGCAGGGTGTAGCGGACAGGATCGACTACTACGAAAGCATCGGCAATAGCGAAATGGCGCAGCGCATGAGAAACGCGCTGGCCATGGAGCAGCTTGTCAATGGCTTTTCGACAGTACAGATAAAAGACGATTGGCTGACATCGTTCCTTAACGGCAGCGATTTTACAACAACCGGCCAGATCAATGAGAACACCGGCGCTGGCATCATGAAATATGGTGAGTATCAAAGAAACCTTGCCATGATGGAGGGGATGCGCAACCAAGATTACGACGTAAGCATTGCAAGGGCGACTGTCGCAGCCTTTGGCAAAGGAAGCAGCCTGCAAGGTTACTTTGACGCTATCGGGCAAAGCGTCAACGAAGGAACCGTAAGGGCGATTAGCGGGGCAAGCCTCAAAGGCAACGCCGCAAGAGAATACGACAACATTATTGAACGGCTCATGCAGAATTACGACTTTGATCGGATTCTTGCGGACAGCAGTTCTTTCCTCGCGCAAAAAGGAAACGCATATAATTATGATTTTGCGGCCTGGGATTTGCTCTTTGGAGAAGCCAGCCAACACGCAGAGGACTACAAGATCACCGTTCCTGTTGAGCCGGATTTCCAGGAGGGCGAAATGCCAGACATGGAGCCTATCGCGGTGCCTATTCAGCCGAGGGTTGAGGGCGAGGACGCCATGACCAGCCTGCAAGATCAGGGTGTAACGGTGGACGTTGGCGCAGACGCAACGGAGCTGACGGCCACCATCGACGGCGCGGACGGGCAAACCCTGATGGAGTACGTCAGCGGCGACGCGACCGACCTCACAATGACCATCACGGATCAGGACGGGCGCGTGCTGACCGAGAATGTGACGGGCAACGCTTCCTCCCTGGCGGCCATCATCAGCAGCTATAACGGGCGGACGATCACGGTCAACATCACGGGACGAAAGTTGTTTGCCGAGGGCGGACGCGCGACCAGCGCTTCCATATTCGGCGAGGCTGGGCCGGAATGGGCCATCCCGGAGGAACACAGCGAACGGACGGCGGCCCTGCTGAACGCGGCGAGGGAGGCCAGCGGCTTCACCTGGCCGGACATCCTGGCCCGGTTCGGCGGACTGAACAGCAACCCGGACAACCAGCCGACGACGATCATTTACAGCCCGACCATCCACGCGGCGGACGCAACGGGCGTCGATCAGGTGCTCCAGGAGGACAAGAAGCGGCTGGATAAATGGTACGAGGAAAAGAAGATGCGGGATCAAGTGGAGGTGTATTCATGACGCTTAGCGGAAAGGGCTACCCTTGCAGCGCCGGGGAAACCTTCGACAGCGTGGCGCTGCTGCTTTACGGCGATGAAAAATACGCCGCCGAGCTTCTGAACGCCAACCCTCACCTTTGCACGATCCCGGTATTCACGGGCGGCGAAATGCTCCTGCTCCCGGTGATCGAAATGCCGGAGGACGAGGACGAGGAGGCCAAAATGCCGGACGTGCCCCCGTGGAAGGAGGCGTAGCACATGGCAGAGATCGGAAGATGGAACGGGCATAAATTTGAAGTGTCCAGCAGCCTGATACGGAGCTTTACCGGTCTGCAAATCAAGGGATCGAGTGAAACCGAGGACAAGGAGGACGGGAGCCAGAAATACGTTTCCCGGAAGAAGGGAAAGCCGGTTGAAGTGAGCTTTACCATCCACCTTAACGCCCGCCTGGGGTGCGACGTGCGAAGCGAAGCGCTCAAATTCGTGTCCGAGGCGCGAGCCGGGAGCAAGGATTACTTCTACGTCGGCAACAAAAAGCTGGTGACGTGCCAGCTTATGCTGACGGACGCGACGGTGAAGGAAATCGGCCTGATAAACAAGGGCACCTGGACGCAGGCTGACGTACAGGTGACGATGAAGCAATGCAGCAAGAACGACGGCGCGTCCGGCGGCGGCTCCAGTTCCGGCGGGGGTGGCGGAGGAGGTTCCAGCTCCGGCGGGAGCAAAAAGGTTTCCGTGAAAAAAACCTCTACGACGACCACGAAGAACACGAACGTCGTTCAGAAGATCGCCGACGGCATCAAGAACGTGGCGACGAAGGTTGTCAATGGCGTAAAAAAGGCCGTGACCACCGTCAAGAACGTGCTGACCGGCAAGACCAGCCTTGCCAGCGCCGTGACGAGCGCCGTCAAGGCGGGCGTTTCCGCCGTGAAGAAGGTGGCGACAGCGGCCAAAGCGGTGAGCACCGTCAAGAAAGCAACCACCACCAGCTCGGCGGTGAGCAAGATCAAGAGCGTTGTGAGCAAGGTTACAAGCCTGTTTAAGAAAAAGTAAGGAGGGGCGGGCATGGCACAATATCAGATTGACAATATCGCCTCTCCCATCGACTGGCAGGAGGACGACATCGTACAGCGGACGCTTCAAAACGCGAAAAACCTTCTCATGTGCAGGATGGGCGAAGTGCCCTATGACCGATACATTGGGTTTGATCCGGCGCTGTATGATCTGCCCATTGAAGAATTGCGGGCGGAGCTGCTGCCGGAACTTGACCGCGTGATGATGTGGGAGCCGGACGTGGAAGTGGTGGACGCGGAGGCGACCATCCTTGACGACGGAAGCGTTTACATCAAAGTGATTATCGAAGTGACCTTTGAAGAAGGGGCATAGAAAGGACGGTGAAAACATGGACAATACCGAGCTTCATTATCTGACCTATGACCCTGACGCGATATGGGAGCAGATGATGATTAACTACGTCGAGGCGGGCGGCGACATCCTCTATCCGGGCGACGAAAAGTACATGCTGCTGCGGAGCGTGCAGGAGGACATCGTACAGGTTTTCGCGGGCGTGGATAACGCCCTGCGCATGGCGACCCTGCGCTACGCCGTGGGCGACTATCTGGACGTGCTGGGCGAGCAAAGGAGCTGTCCACGCATCCAGGCGACGGCGGCGACGGCCACCGTGACCATCACCACCAACGCGACGGGCAAATCCGACGTGCTGGAGGCGGGCACGGCCATGACGGCGGACGGCGAAATCTTCTATCTGCTGGTGGAGGATTTGACCCTGACGGGCTACGCGCAGACGGTGACGGTGGAGGTTGTCGCAGACCGCACGGGCAGCGTTGGAAACGGCCTGCTGGCCGGATCGGAGATGGGCCTTGCAATTACCAACAGCGGCGTAAACAGCATCATCGTGGCGACAGACGCCAGCGGCGGAAACGAGGAGGAGGACGACGAAACCTACCGCGCCCGCATCCGGGAATACGGCCTTGCGAGCGTTTCCACCGGCCCCGAACAGCAGTACGAAGCCGTAGCAAAGGCCGTAAGCTCCGAAATTCTGGACGCCAAGGCGCTGAACATGGGCGCGGGCAACGTGGGCGTATATCTGCTTCTGGCAAGCGACACGGGCGCGGCGGCCATCATGCAAAGCGTTCTGGACGCGCTTTCGGCGGAGGACGTGCGGCCTCTGACCGACAACGTGAGCGTTTACCGCGCGGCGGACGTGGCCTATACGCTGAACGTGCGCTATGCGAGCGACAACAGCAGCGCCACAAGCGCGGCGATTGCGGCAGCGGTGAGCGACTACCAGACGTGGCAGGATCAGGTAATCGGGCGGGCTTTCAATCCTGACCGGCTGATGGCGGCCATCTACCAGGCGGGCGCGACGCGCGTTACCTGGGGCGACGGCAGCAACTTCAACGGCGGGGCCGTCACCTATACCGAGATCGGGGCCAGCCAGCGATGCAAGGGCACTATCACCTTGACGGCCCTTTCATAAAGGCGGTGACGAAGAATGTTCACGTTTGACGTAACAAGGCACGTCCCGCGCTTTATTCTGCAAGACAAGAACGGGTACGCCGTGGCAAAGGCCATCGAGGCTGCTGTGCAGATCATGAACGACACGATCCAGCAGGGCGTCGATTGCGTGCTGAACTACGACACGATGCCAGAATGGCGGCTTGATGAACTGGCCTGGGAAACAAACTGCCTGTACGACTACAACGCCGACCTGGAAACAAAGCGCCAATGGATCAAGAACGCGATCCCGCTGTACCGCCTGTTCGGCACGCCGCAGGCGGTTTATCAGTACATCGGCAGCTACTTCGGGGCCGTTGACCTGGAAGAAAACTGGCAGTACGGCGGCGACCCGTATCACTTCCGCGTGACTGTGGAAGGAGAATGGACGCCGGAAAACGAGGCGTGGGCAAGAAAGGCCATCGGCACGGCAAAGAACGTGCGCAGCGTGCTTGACAGCCTGCGCATCGGAAGCAAGTGCAAGATCGGGATCATCGCCACGGGCGAGGTTCTGGCGCACTTCGGCTACCCGCTGACCGGCACGGAGAACTGGGCCGGACGCTGGCCGCAGGAGAACACCATCGGCATCATCGACGAGAGCATGAAAGCGGGCATCGGGGCGGAGGCCGAGAGCCACCGCTTCCCGTACCCCATGACCGGCACGCGCCCGGAGATCAACACCCTGGGCGCTGTGGGCGAAGCAAAGGCCGGTATGCGCGGCGACGCGGCGGCCTATCCTTTCGGCTACCCCATGACGAGCGAGGGCGTGCAGGCGGGCACCATCCCGCAGGAAAACACCCTGGGCATCGTCGGAGAAAACGACATCCAGGCCGCACACGCGGAGGACACATACGCCCGAATCCTTTACAAGATGTGCGGCGCGGATGAAATCTGACGAAAAGGAGGATTAAGACAATGGCGGATGTATTCACGCTGGACAGCACCTACCTTGCGGCGAAGCGGAAGGAGATCAAGAACGATCCTTCCTACGCGCGGTACAAGGTGGGGAGCACTTGGTATCAGGCAAAGATCGAAAAGGCCGAAGTGCTGAACAGCGGCGTTGTGGAAGTGACATTCCTGATTGACCACACCGTAAGCGGCAACATTACGGTGACGGGCGTCGAGCTGTACGACCACAACGGCGTGAGGATCGGCAGCAAGGCGGTGAGCATTGCGAGGGCGGACGCCACCGAGGGCATTTTGTATGTTTGCCGGTTCCAACTGTTCCAGGTCACGGAGAACACCAGCAGGACGGGCGCGTATGACGCGCTGTAAAGAGAGAAGGTGAAAACAGTATGAGCTACAACAAGCGGATCGGATGGAAAGACCATGTGGTGCAGCGCCCCAGGACGTACACCGAAGCGACCAACAGCGACGGGAGCAAGACCTTTACGCCCGCGCCCGGAACGGTGATCCAGCAGGGCACGGCACAGAGCGCGACCAACTTCAATACCATGGATGAAGCCTTGCAGCATATCAGCATCGCCTACGATATGCTCATGACGATTCACCAGGCGGAGGTTCGGGACGCACAGAAACGGATCGAAACCCTGGAAGCCCAGGTTGCGACCCTGACAAGCTGATTGAGAGGAGGACACCCCGATGGATGAAAACGAAATCCTGACCCCGGAGGAGGAAATCACGGCGGAGGAAGTTATGCCCGACGTGCCGGAGGACGACCCGGAGGAATGGGATCGCAAGCGCAAGGAAGCATGGGAAGCGGAGCTGGCCCCTTTCAAGGCCCTGCGCGCCCAGATCAACGAACACGACGAGCTGATGGCCGAAACCTTGTATGAGGTTACGATGCTGGAACTCGGAGAAAAGGAGGGATAAAAGATGGCCTATAACCTGATGAAGCGGATCATTCTGAACGCGAAGAAGGACGGCACGCTGGAGGAAAAGCGGGCCGGGATCATGGACAAGCTGGACGCCTTTCTGGCCGCTGACCGGCTGACCGCCGACCAGTACAGGGAGCTTGTGGGGCTGATGGACGAATGAGCCTGACGGCCTGGATCGCCGGGAAGATCATTGACCGGCAGTATAACAAAATTCTGAAAGGAATGGAGGTAAACACCATGACTTACAAGCTGATGAAGCGGATCATCGAGAACGGCATCAAGAAGGGCAATCTTGACCGCGAATCCACCTTGCAGAAGCTCGACGTTTTCCTGATGGCTGACCGCATCACCGTGGAGGAGTACCAGGAACTCGTCGAAATGATGGAGGAGGGCGGCACGGATGAATAACAGCCCTCTTGAATTTCTGGCGAAGAAGTACGGTAACGTCGTGAAGTACGACGCGGACGGCAACGTGGCCGGTATCTTCGTCAAATTCCCCAAAATGAAAAGCTCCGATCTGGTGGCGGGGCTGCCGGAGCACACGCACCCGGCCTTTATCATCAATGGCGTGGAGCAGGATTACATTCTGCTGGGCAAGTACAAGGGCGGCGAGAACGGCGTTTCCGGCGGCGCGCTGGTGAGCCTGCCGAACATCAACCCGGCCCGGACCCTGGGCGCGGATCAGTGCCTTTCCCGCATGAAGCTGGCTGGCCCCGGCATTACCGGCATGACCTGTGCGGACTACGGCTTTATCAAGCTGCTGGCGCAGAAAAACGGCTGGAAGCCGCACGGAAATACCGCCTGGGGGCAGGCACACCAGGACGCGAGCGCCTGGGAAACCGGCAAGGCGCTGTCCGTGAACACGGAAAGAGCCTACAACGGGTACATTTACAAGTGCCTGATTGCCCACACCACGGCGGCGGAGCTGCGGCCCGACCTGGCCCCGACCTATTGGGAGAAGGGCAAGTTTGTGGGCGGCACCAGCAACGACGGCACGCCCGACGCGGCCCATCAGACCGGCTATCGGACGCTGAACGGCACCGGCCCGCTGGACTGGTATCTGGGCAGCGACCCGGCCCTGCTGGCGGACATCATCGGCTCCAGCCTGGAACAGCAGTACGGCTACCGCATCGTGGACTGTGAGCTGCAAATCCTGGAGAACAACAACGCCGCCGACCCGGACGCCGACCTGTCCGCTTCTTCCGCCGCGTGGCGCGCGATCCTGCCGAACACCAGCGACAACGGCTATACCCTCGTCGCCCCCGGCACGGCTGGCACGCTTCATTGGAACTGGCTGAACGGGCATATCACCCTGGACACGCAATGCGACGACCTGACCGTGGGCAGCAAGGGCGAGAGTTTCAGCACGGTCGCGGTGAACACCACGCGCCTGCCTTATGTGCCGAGCATCGTTTACGAGCTGGGCCTTATCAAGACCGGAGCGGGCGACGATACCCCCGGCTATTACTACGTCAACTTCGTGGCAGGCGAGCGCTTCCCCCGTCGCGGCGGCTCCTTCCTCAACGGCAGCGGCGCGGGGCTTGGCTATGTCAGTGCCTTCGACGAGCGCGGCCACGTCTTCAACTACTATGGGTGCCGCCCCCGCTCCCTCTGAACCCCTGGAAACTGAATACTGAACCCCTGACCGGGGCCGCCCGATAGGGCGTGCCCCATCAACCCCTTTCCCCGTTATCACGCGCGCGTTAATAGTTTCCATGACGCGCGCGTGATGGGGAAAATAATATCCGCCGGACGGAGAGAATGATATGCCGGAATTTAAGTACGACAGGAGCAATCCGGGGCCATGCTGCCAGAAGATCGACGACATGATCCAATACGCGCGCCCCATCGTGGAGCGCTGGCCGAGCTTCCATAAGCGGAGCCTGGGCGTGGACATCATGCAGGAAATGTACACGATGCTGCGGCTGGCGACAAAGGCCCGCCTGCGGTACATGAACAAAAGCACGCTGGCCGACCTGGACACCAGCAAGGCCGTGCTGGACATCTTCATCCAGCAGGCGAACAAGATCATTTTCACGGACAAGAGCGGAAAAACAAGGCGATTGCTCACGGATCAGAGCTACGGCGAATGGTCAAAGAAGATTGACGAGATCGGGGCTTTGATCGGCGGCTGGATGAATAGCGTATCTGGCCGCAAGAGTGGCGATAGCAGAGGGAACGCGCCGTGATTTGGACGGTCTGAATCCATGCGTTCTTTAGCGCTTCCCCCGTCGCGGCGGCAACTACAACAACGGCAGCAACGCGGGGCTTGGCTATGTCAATGCCAACAACGAGCGCGGCAACGCCAACAACAACTATGGGTGCCGCCCCCGCTCCCAGCATATATTACGCGCCGCGAGATTACGAATCAGCGGCCATCCGCTGATGGGAGGGGTGCGTTTCCTCGGCCCGAAGGGGCTAAACAAAAATCCTGACGCGCGGCGGCAAGAACGCTCCGCAGGAAACACGCGGCAGGAATCACCGCGAAGCGCCCGGAAGGGCAACGGGCTATGGCTGTCCGCAGCATACCCTAAAGCGATTTTGGGGCATTACAGTCTATGCCTGACGGAACACGTCACGCGCGGCAGTTCACAGGGCGGGGTGAATGTTTTGGAAGGGCTGCACAATCTGAAAGACCGCATCTGTGATTTTGAAAACCTGATGGGCGCTTACCGGGACGCCGCAAAGGGGAAACGGTATCGCAATGAGGTTTTGGACTTCTCTTTCAACCTGGGCGCGAATCTGCACCAGATACAGAAAGAGCTACTGGATATGACCTACAAGGTGGGGCCATATCGGGAATTTTATGTACGCTACCCGAAGCCGAGGCTCGTCATGGCGCTGGGCTTTCGGGATCGCGTTGTGCAATGGGCCATCTACCGGCAAATCAACCCATATCTGGACAAGCGATATATCACGCACAGCTACGGGTGCCGGAAGGGCAAAGGAACGCTGCCAGCGGCGGAGTGCCTGCAAAACTGGCAGCAGAAGATCAGCCGGAAGCCGGACGCGGACGAATGGTATCTTATCAAGGGCGACATCAGCAAATACTTTTACCGGGTTGAACACGGGAAGGTGCTGAATACCTACGACGAGGTATCAGACGACGCCTGGTTTCGCTGGCTTATGCGGACGATCATCAATAACCCGGACGTGCCTTTCGGCCTGCCTCCGGGGATGAAGCCGGATGATTGCCCACGATGGCGGCGGCTCTATGATGTGGGTATGCCCATCGGCAACCTGACGAGCCAGGAAACGGCCAACCTGTTTCTGGATAAGCTGGATCAATTCATCAAGCGCACGCTGAAAGTACACTACTATGTGCGCTACATGGACGATTTCTGCATCCTTGTCAAAGGCAAAGAAAACGCAAAGCGAATATTCGCCGCCATCGAAACCTTCCTACGGGACGAGCTGCTGCTTGACATCAGCCCGAAAAGCCGAATCCAAAAGGCGACGGCCCCGGTTGAGTTCGTGGGCTATCTGCTGACGCCGCACGGCATCCGCATGAGGCGAAAGACCACGACGCACATCAAGCGGAGCCTGCGCTTCATCATGGAGGCCTTTGCCGCATGGCAAATCAGCTATGACGCGGCGATGGAAAGCGTGATCTGCTATATCGGGATGTGCAAGCATTGTAACGGTCACAACATGATCCGCTGGATCGAGGAACACTTTGTACTTCAAAGGTGCGACAATATGAATATTGAGAGCGATCAGCCGCCGGGGAGGCGGCATTTTTATACCATCCAGGAGCAGGAGGACGGCACGGTGGACGTGTATCTGCGGCCCCATGTGCTGCCACTGTCGACGGAGGATGGCGCGACAGACTACGACGTGGAAATGCTCGTTGTGCGAGGCGTGGAGCCGTTCGACGGGATGGAGGAGGACATCAGGGCGCGCTATGACGACTGGTGCGCCAGCGCGGAGGTGGTCTATTTATGAAATTGCCGCGTGAACTGCTGGAAGCAGCGATCTTTATAGGGGCGCTGGCCCTTTTATTTATTCTTTTCAGCGTGGTTTGCATTGTCGGCATCGCATGGACGCACTATCCGCACGGAATACGACGAAAGCGCAAAAAAGGAGGATAAGGCGTGAAAAAGATTGCAGACATCAGCCATTATCAGGGGGCTATCGACTGGAGCAAGGCAAGGGACGATCTGGAGATGGCGATTTTCCGCGCCAGCGTCGGCGGCAACGCGGACAAGCGCTATCTTGAATACACGGAAGCCTGCGGGATTCCATACGGCGCGTATCACTACGTCAAGGCCGGAACCGCCGAGGCGGCCAGAACAGAAGCCTGGTTCTTCGTGGAGTGCGCGAACAAGGCGAAGCGCAGGCCGCTTTTCTACATCGCGGACATCGAATACAGCGCGCAGACGGCGACGACTACCGAGGCCGTATGCGTCGCTTTCCTGGAGGAGCTGCGAAAGCTGGGCTGTGAAAAGATCGGCCTGTACATCAACACCCGCTACAAATGGGCAGGAAAGGCAATCTCCATTTGTGACATCATGTGGATTCCGCATTGGGGGAAGAACGACGGCAGCGTGCCCGCGAAATCCTACGCGCCGAAATACTACTGCGACCTTTGGCAATACACCAGCAAGGGCCGCGTAAACGGGATCAGCGGCAACGTGGATTTGGATATGCTCTACGGCGACAAGCCTCTGGAATGGTTCACCCAGGAGGCGGAGGACACCGAGGAAACCGAGGACAACACCGACGAAAACGAGGAGGCGGGAAACATGGGATTTGACCGGCAGAAGGTAATCGACATCGCTTTAGCCGAGGAGGGCTATCTGGAAAAGGCCAGCAACAAAGACCTGGACAGCAAGACGGGGAACGCGGGCAAGAAGAACTACACCAAGTACGCCCGCGACATGGACGCCATTCCCGGATTCTACAACGGCAGGAAGCAGGGCGTCGCCTGGTGCGACGTGTTTGTGGACTGGTGCTTCGTGCAGGCTTACGGCGTGGACGACGGGCGCGCGCTGCTGTGCCAGCCGACGAAAAGCTGCGGGGCCGGATGCAAATACAGCCGCCAGTATTACAAGGCCAAGGGCAGACTGTTTGAAAGCCCGGAACCCGGCGACCAGATTTTCTTCTATCCGGCGGACGGGATCGGTGGCAGCGCCATTTCTCACACCGGCCTTGTGTACAAGGTGGATAACTCCTATGTGTACACCGTAGAGGGCAACACCAGCACCGCGAGCGGCGTTGTCGCCAATGGCGGAGGCGTCGCCAAGAAGAAATACAAGCTCAACTATAACCGTATCGCAGGGTACGGACGCCCCAACTATTCCGCAGGCACCACCATCCAGCCGACACCCACCCAGCCCGAACCCGACAAGCCGGAAACCGGCGAGGAACCGAAGGGAAAGACGGTTGTCGTGACTGCGAGCAGCGTAAATGTGCGCGTAGGAAATGGCACGAACTTTAGCCGGATCACCGCCGTTTCCAAGGGTACGATGCTGGAATGGGTGGCGACCGCAGAAAACGGCTGGCACGCGGTGGTGTACAAGAAGCAAGTCGCCTGGATCAGCGGCAAGTATGCGGAAGTTAGGGGGTGAAATCTATGGACAAGGTAACGCCGGATCAGCTTATGAACACCGTGGTTGTGCTGCTGGCCGTATTCGCGGCAATCGTCACGGTGGATAAGGTGATCGACATCTTCAAGAAGTGGCGGACGCCCAGCACCGACACAGCAAAGAAGCTCGCCGCCGATAAGTCACGGCTCGACGCCCACGACAAGGCCATTCAGAACTTGCAGGAAAGCAATCAAGTGCTCTGCTCTGGCATAATGGCCTTGCTGGATCATGAGCTGCACAACGGGAACGGGGAGCAGATGCAAAAAGCGCGTGACGACATCATGCACTATTTGCAGGGGAACATCGGCAGACAGTAAAACCGCGAGCGCTCGCGGTTTTACAACCGGCGGCACGTCCGGCTACGGAGGCAACCGCGCCGCAGGAAATCAAGATGAGGAGGACAGTTCATGAACATTGACCTTACACCTGTATTCCAGGCCATTATCGCGCTGCTTGCGGCGCTTGTGACCTACAAGCTCATTCCGTGGATCAGGAGCAAGACCACGGAAAGCCAGCAGAATAACCTTCGCGCCATGGTGAAGGTGCTCGTTTTTGCGGCGGAACAGCTCTACGGGGCCGGAGAGGGCCACAAGAAGCTGGAATATGTGCGCAAAAAGCTGCTGGAAAATGGATTCGACGTTGACGTGGACGAGATCGAAGCCGCCGTATCTGAATACTTCAATCACGATAAGACGAGGGAGATCACCATTTCGCAGGCCACGGACGGCGGCATTACGCCGGTTGAGGGCGACGTGATAGCCCCGCTGGAGGATTGGCCGCTGGAAACCATCGCGCTTTTCTGCGAGGACAACGGGATCGACGCGGAGGGCTGCAAGACGAAAGAAGATTACATCCGCGTCATTACCCAGGGAGGCACGAACGAACCGCCCGACACGGCGGAGGAGCCTATCAAGGAATGACAGACGCGCCCCGGCAGGAACGGCCCTTGCCGGGGCTTTCTCTTTTTGACCGTTTATATTTGTCATAATTGAATGGAGTGAAAACACATGAAGGTTGTACAGCCCATCCGCGACCTGGATGTATTGCAAAAGTGTTACGACATTGCGCGGGAGCACGACAAGCACAGGAAAATGGGGGAAGTGTGCTGGGAATTGATCTTGCTGATTGGCTTTAATACCAGCCTGCGCGTGAGTGACTTCCGGCGGTTCAAGGTGCAGGATTTGAGGGGCAAGGACTACGCGCAGATACAGGCCAAGAAAACCGGGAAGGAAGCCCGCATACTGATAAACCCCCAGGCTCGGCGGGAGATCAACCGCCTGCTGGCCGGAAGAAAGGCGGACGAGTATATCTTCCAGAGCCGCCAGAAGGACAGTGCTACCCACAAATACCGGCCCATATCGCGGCAGCGGTGCTATCAGATCATCAATCACATAGCCCGTGAGGCAGGCGTGGAGGAACGGATCGGGTGCCATACGCTGCGAAAGACCTTCGGCTATCACTATTACAAAATGACCGGCGACGTGGTGAGCTTGCAAAGGATATTGTGCCACAGCTACCAGCGGGAAACGCTCGTTTACATCGGCGTAATCCAGGAGAATATCGACGAAAGCCTTATGAAGCTGAACATGCTGACGGGAAAGCGGGCGCGGGCATGAACAGGGGCGACGTGGTAGACAATCCATGCGTAAAGGATTGCCCGGAAAGATCGGCAACGTGTCACGCAGATTGCGAGAAATACGCCCGGTTTGCCGCCTGGTGCGAGAGGCGGAGAAAGGAGCGAGCGGAGGAAAGGGCACTGAAAGAGGCCGCCACACACGGCATGAAGCGCGCTATGGCGATCAAACAGTACAGTCAGAAGCAAGGCAGGAAGTAAAGAACAGCCCTCGGAGCGATCCGGGGGCGCTCTTTTTATGCCTATTTGCAGGCCGTGGGGGCTTGTGTTTGTCATATCGGGGCATGGTAAAACACAACACCCAAAACCGGCCTATTTTTTAGCGCATAAAATAGGAAGCGATTTCCTCCGTATGCGTTTAACACAACCTCCTATTATGACAAAGCCGGGAGTGAGCGCGCGGGCCTCCTGGGGGGCATAAAAATAACGCGCACCTTTTCGGGAAAGATGCACGTTAGAATGGTTTGGTCGGATTAGTCGCGGCCTTGCGTCGCGTGGTTGAAGAAAGCCCCTATGTCCTCTTTACCTTTCGCAATCCGAAACCGTTCCGCTGGGTGTTTCTCCTTGAAATACTTGTATTGCCTTAACACCTTGCTTATCGGTGAAAAGAAGTAATGGCAAGAATAATCCACCCACTTTTCTCCATCGAAACGCTGGATGATATAAAATCCTTTCAGCACGGTAACGTCGCCCCTTTCAAGCTGATTTCTTACGGCTCCGCCGGATGGTACGTCAGGAGCGGCATTTCATCAACGGGATAAACGGCGCTTTGCTTGATCGTCATGGTGTCTATCGGGCGATTGCTCTTTATCATTTCTGCAACTGCCACATCGGCGGCGTGCTTCTCGGCGTCTGCTTGAACGTGGTACGCTGCAACGACTGTCTGCTGATAGGGGCTATCCCCAGGAATGACATCGGCGATCACGTTTACAAAATACTCTCTCATGGTGTTGGCCTCCTGCTTGTTATCCTTTGCTGCTGCGGGCGATGTCGTCCCGGATCAGGCGCTTCACATAGCCCTGGATGTTCTGCTGGGCTTCCAGATGGGCGATAATGTCCGCATCGGTGCGGATGTTGAACTTGAACTTGACTTGACGGGTGTTTTCCTTGTCCCACTTCTCGCCAAGAATATTCTTTGCGCGTCGCTGTTCGGGTGTGTTTCCTCTCGGCATGGTGTCGGCCTCCTTTCGATGCCTATATTATAAATTAGTGTACCCCGTTTGTCAACGCGCGGCCCGACGGGATCATGCGGCCAGCTCGCAGGACAGGACAAAACCGGGATCGGCCATCGCTTCCGCTTCCTGCATGGCGCGCTGCCGGTTCGGGGCCTTGATGGTGCAGGTGAACGTGCCGTAACCGGGCAGGCACGCGGCGACGGTGTACGCTTCGCCGACAAAGAAGCGGCGGATGGAATGGGCAATCTTCGCAATGGTGGTGTTGGCTTTCATGGTGTTGGCTCCTTTCAAAATGATTTCGCGGCGTTATATGGTTTCGGATTCTGGCTCATGAATGGCGACGTAGAAATAATCATCGTGCGGGTCGGAAACGGGTTCATAGTTGACACGCCACACAGCATATTGCAGGGCTTCCTGGTGCTCGTCTTGCGGGCAAGTGTACGGGCACGGCTCCAAGGACAGGACGCGGGCGGCGATATACGGGCCGCAGCAGAACGGTTTGCCGATTTCCGGCAATTCATCGACGACAAGGGCAGTTTCGCAGATGTTCGGCGTAATGTGAAAAATCATGGTGTACCTCCTTCTGCCCGCGTATATGCCCACGGGCGGGCTAATTATTGATTACAGCGCTTCGCGGGAAATGATGGCAGCCCTGGCCTCCTCGATGGTCGCCCAATGCGGCTCGCGGACTTTGTTTCCGCCGTCGTCATAAATACACCAGCAATCATATCTGTCAAGCCAGACAATGAGATACGGGCCATATTTGACAGGGCGCGGCTGTTCTTCATCTTCCGGCGGGAACTGCTCAAGAATGGTAAAATACGACTTGATGGATTCCAGGTCATGGCAGCAATCCCCGCCGGGATAACGGTAAATCGCTTCGTAGTCATGATCGACAAGGGGCTGAATGTCTACCAGATAGGCGGTATATCCTCCGTTGCCCTTAATCTTCCAGGGGTAGCCGTCTTTCAGCAGGCGGCGGATATTATCATAAGCCATTGTCAAAGCTCCTTTCAAAATGATTTCGCGGCGTTATTCGGTGACAGCTTCGGCAAACTGTTCCGGGGTGACTTCGTTTTCCGCGGCCTGCTCCGGCTTGAAGCCTTGATCCAGAATGTTGGTGATCCAGTCTTTCAAGAAGCGGTCGAGCTGGGCGCGCAGGCTGGGCCGCCAATGTCCTTCGTCCTCCCAAACCTCCTGATACAGGGTGCCATACTTCGTGAAGGGGCAATTATCCTGCTGGAAGGTGTGCGGGATGATATTGCCGGTTGAGAAGTCCACAAGGAAGGTCATGTCCGGGTCGCGCATGGTATCGCCGTTCATGTCGTAGGTGTGCATCATGCCCCAAACGGGGTAGCCCTTGAAGGTGTATTCCAGGTTCTCGATGGAAAGCGGCTCGTAGCCCTCGCGGGTGAAGGTGAAGGACTGTTCCGGCAGCTCGCGCACGGCATCCAGGAAGGGCGCAAGGCGCTTGTAGTTATAGCTGGAATAGCGGGTTTTGTTGACGGTCATGGTGTTGGCCTCCTTGAAAATAATCTTGCGGCGTTGGTTTTCCGCGACGACCCCGGCAGGATCGTTTCGGCCCGTAACCGGCGGGCCATCATCGGGCGGAATGATTTTGCGGCGTTACTGTTCCGGCATCATGTAGCCATGCTGGGCCATGAACTCGGTATAGATTTCATACAGCGCCGGGACAGTCTCTTTGCTTATGTCGTTCCGGATCGTGTTCATGGGGAAAGTATCATACACGGCGCGCAGGGCTTCCAGCGGGGTGAGCTTCAAAAACTTTTCCTTGAACTCCGCCATATCCCGCAGCGCGGCGGCGTTTACGTCCTCCAGGACGTAGGGCGGGAGCTTCTTTGCATCGACGTACCAGCGAACCGCGCCGCAATCGTCAATGTGGGCAATGGTGGGATAGTCGCCGTGCTCCTCGCGGGCCATGTTGCAAACCGTTGTCCCGTTGCCCAGGCAGCCAAACATGAGATCGTAGGACAGGTTTTTACGCTGCTGCTTCCGCCACGCTTCCGCCTCGTAGAAGTCCTTGAAGAAGCGACCATAACCGGCATAATAGAAGGTCTTGCCGCCGTCGTAGCTGTGCCACAGCTGGACATTGTAGCGGGCATCTTCGGGCGCGTCCGGCTGATAAATCAGCTTCGGCTTGCAGATCGTCTTGTCGGCGTCGGCGCGCTGCTTGTAAATGCAGCCCGTCCAGGTCTGGCAGCTCGTCCCCTGGCAATCCTTCCCGAACCGGGTGCAATCGGGGCACATGGCGTTGATGGTGGTTTTCATGGTGTTGGCCTCCTTCAAAATGTTTTTGCGGCGTTGTGTTCGGTGTACCCCGTCCACGTTTGGGATTGTAACACGGTGTACCCCGTTTGTCAACCCCTTTTCGCAAATTTTTTTCAGCAAAATTTTTTCGCAAATTCTTCCGGGGTGCAGGGCGGCTCCATCTTGTCAACATTCGGGAAAATGCTTGCGCGCTGGATCGTCATAATCTGGACGGCGGGCGGCTCCTCCTGGACGGGGGCGGGCGCTTCCTCTGGCAAAATGATTTCGGGGCGTTGCTCCGGCGGGGGATTCTTGCGCGGGCGTCCGCGCTTGCGCTTCGGCTCCTGGGCCGGATCGGTGGCAGCGGCGGCGCGGGCCTCCTGGCGGGCTTTCTTCTCCTGCTCGGCGGCCTCCTTCGCAGCGGCAGCGGCGGCGCGCTTCGCTTCCTTCTCGCGGGCAGCGGCGCGGGCCGCGACGGAAGCACGCAGGCCGTTGAGCAGGGGCAGCAGGAAGAAAACCAAAGCGGGGATATATAAATAATAATACTTCATCGGGGCGGCCTCCTTGCCCGCGTACAATGCCCACGGGCGGGCGGATGGAATAATCAAGCGGCGATCATTGCGGCGAACATTTCCGGCGTAACCGTCGGGACGGCGGTATATACAACCTTTTTCCCGTCCAGCTTGCGGAGCTGGAAAACCGCGCCGGGGTTTTCAGCGGCGGCAAGGTCAAGCATTTCCTTGATTTGCTCCAGGTGCTTTTCCTTGTACATCGGGGCGTAAAACTTTTTCATGCCCACGGTGCCCTCGCGGAGATTTGTCAACAGGAAACGCTTTTCGCCGGTGGGGCGGGAGTACACAAAATAGTCACACTTCCAGGGGTTTTCATCGGCGGGAATGTTTTCGGGGCGTTCATCGGCGGCGGGCTTTTCGGCAGGGGCCGGGGCGGGCGCTTCCGGGGCTTTCCAGGGCTTGTTATCCTGCCGGATCGGCAGCAGGCAGGCGCGGCCCTCGTCGGCGACGATGAAAACGGGGCTAACCATGCGGGCGTAAGGATCGGCCAGAACATACCATTTCGCAACCGGGAAAAGCCTGATTATATCCCACAAATACTTGACGTTCACGGCGGGAAAGTCTTTTCCAAGGTCATATACCCCGCGCCCGCCCTGCTCCTTGTCGGCGGCCATGAATGATTTCACGGCGTCCGCGTCCGGGGCTGGCATTTCAACCGTTTTTCCGGCGTCCAGGGCGTTGAAAACGTGGGCCAGGATTTTATTATTATCAGCGGCGCGGGCGGCAGCGCGGGCCGGATCGGGGCGGCTCGTCCAAGTTGCTTTCATCCCGGCGGGGGCGGCGTTCAGACAATAGGCGCGGTATCCATCCATTGCGCAAGTCCGGCCTTGTTCATCCGTCCAGGCGTCGTGCAGGCTTTCGCGGGGCGTTTTCCGCGCGGCGCGGAGCAGGGAATTGAGCACGGCGGCGGCGGTTTTCTCGGTGTATTTCATGGTGTTGGCCTCCTTCAAAATGATTTCGTGGTGTTGCGGTTTTCCGCGACGATCCCGGCGGGATCGTTTCGGCCCGTAACCGGCGGG